>JAGGRY010000001.1 GCA_021159365.1 Nitrososphaerota archaeon
GGGATGAATGCTATTGCGAGTATCGAGGAGGCTAGGAAGATGATTAAGTTATCATTTGCTCGGAAATCTCGCCTTAAGAAGCTATAGATTATCACTAAAAAGAGCATTACGTGAGATATGCTTGGCAAGACATGCCAATGAACCTGTCCGATTCCAAGGTAGGTCAAAATATACCATGGATATGATTCTATCACCCCTATCATGATCGGGCCGAATAATATGGGAGGAAGCAAGCTATTCATGGATTTATGATGAATGAATGCCTCTTGCAGAGTGTTTGGGAACCAAAGCCAAGGAATTAGGAATACTGAAAACAAGGAAAAAGCTGTAACCACTCCAGCCGCTTGAAGATCTTTCTTGACTAAGATCAGGAATATTATGAAGAATGCCGTGAAGACTGCGAAAGTGAACTTCGTGAGGATCGATACCATCAGGAAGAATCCTATAATCATACATCTTCGAAATGAGAGCTTATCGGAGGTTATGAAGAAAAACATCGCGATCAATATGAAGAATGCGCCTATCGCATCGAGATAAGCGCTTGAAAACTGTATCAAATATGGATCAAACGAGAATAGAAGGGCAGCGGCTATTCCCGCCTTATTGGAGAACTTACGGAGCGTGAGGTAGATCAATGGAGCAGACAATGAGGATGCTATAATTGGTGCTAGAAGACCAGCCCTATACACGCCTAGCGAAGCTCCGAATATCGACGCGCTTACTCCGACTAAAAATGTTCCAAGAGGCGGCACACCAATATTTATTGATGCAAATTTTTCAATATTCCATTCTGAAACAGCTTTAACCATTGCCCTTCCATAATCAGTATAGAGTTGAACATCATAAATCATCAACCTATACCAGCCGAAACCAGGATAAATCCAAGTAGCGAATCTTGGAAGGAAGGCTGAGATAAATGTTATGAGAATTATCATGCTATGGCGTTGAGCTAATTGTTTTACATGAGCCCTCATCGCCCAATCTAGTGGCCATCCCAAAATTCTTAAATATTTAGCAAGATTTTTCTCGCTCAATACGCTCCTCAGCCTCCGATCCTATATGATTTAAACTCCTTTAAAGTGTGGATCTAACGTACGATACCAGTTTTATCGATATTCCGATTACTATCGCTATTATTGCGGCGGCTATTATGTATTTTAGATAGGTTTGTGGATTTGAGACCTGAAGCATATTCAATTTAACGTCAACCACTTCATTAGGTTTCGCATTTGTTTCCATCTCATTAGTCCCATACCTTACATGAACGGTATAGATCGGCAGTTTTATCAGCTTTTCAAAGCGTGCTATGCCATTTGCATCTGTCTTCGCCTTCTCCAGCGGGATTGTGCCGCAAAGTACGCTTACATCAGCATCTCTTATCGGATTCCCTAAAAAGTCTCTTACCCTTATCTCCAGCCGCGCTCTCTCGATTTTAACCCTAATCTCATCTCCTCTAAATGTTTGGTTGAAGACTTTCATGGAAATCGGCGTATATAGATAATTCACCCTTATCAGATATTCCGAGAAGATCATATCTTTGAAAATTACAGTTCCATTTTCATCTGTCACGGCTTCAAATCTCCATCCATGGATGAACTCCTTCACGGTAATTTTGCATCCCTTTATGGGTTCCCCATCACTCCAAGTGACTCTTAACTTCATGTCGGAGATTGGGAGACTGATTGTTTTCATCTTGGCCATGTCTGAGCATCTCGTCTTCAACTCTCTTAGCTTCACGCCGTCAAACGTGTAGATCACCAAGTTGCATGATCCCTCGGGAACATATTCCATCTTAAATGACTTAATGGGATTATCCACGGTTATGTTGATCCCAGTTGGGGCGGTGAAGCTTAGGAGACATGGATAGTTTTTCCCAGAGCTCGTCAGGAATTTCAAGTTTATGTCATAAATTCTCGTCCTAAGATCTTCCTCTACGCTCCCAGCTACATCCATCGATCCCTCATAGATGGTCAAATTCTTCCACTTAACCTCGATCTCATACCTTCCCTCAGGAACGCCCATAAACCACGCTAAGCCATCTTCACCCGTCCTTAGACTTGTTGGCCCAAGCTTGACATACGCATTCTTCAAGGGCTTTGAAGAATTACTCAATATCCTCAACTTGACGGAATGTATCGGCAGAATCAACGTCGATCTCTTTCCCGGCTCATATTCCCCATACGCCTCAACACACCTCCCAAAGACATTTGAACAGTTCACCGCCTTAACATGGTATCTCGTTATGGGAAGCTGCCTTATAATCAGCGTTCCATTCCTGCTATAGATGCCTCTGAAATTTAGTTTAGAACTCGGACCCATAACCGTGTAGTTCACTCCCACAGATCCTCCACCTGTATCGGTTGCCTGAATTATCAGATCATCGACCGGAAGCTTTAGATCGTATACTTCGGCCTGCTTAGTGACCTCTGGCTGTATTGTTGGATGATAACCTACCCAAAGCCATCCATCGAAGACCTTTACATCCATCCAATATATCTGCACCGTGTGGTTTCCCTCCGGGACGAGTTCATAGATTGCAGAGCCGTTCTCGGCAGATTTCTCGAGCCCATCGAAGACCACTTTAGCCCCTCTTAAAGACCTATCCTTCCTATCAAACGGATTGATTCTCATGTTGAATAGATTCGTCTTGACTATTCCTGATGATGCGAGATCATAGGCCGTCGGCTGTCCAACGTAGATGAAATCATGCTCCTGCCTATAGCTACTATTCCAATAGATTCTCACATCATATCTTCCTTCAGGCAACCTCCACAGCTTTATCGTCCCATTCTCCGGAGTGATGTATTCTCTAACCTTATAGTAGTGAACTAATTGTTTTATCACAACCCGTGCCCCACCCAGTTTATGGATACCGTCGAAGTCCGTAATTGTTAGATTAAATGATCTGTATGGCTTAATCTCGAATGGCCCTTCAACTGGAAACTTCTCGAGAGTATATTCGATCCATCCAGGATACTCTACTCTTATATCAAGATATGGTCTCTTAAATCGCTCATCAGGCCCTATCCACTCAGGTATGAATATCTTTGATGTCACTATTACGCTGGATTCGGGCGATGCTCCATTCAAAACATATTGGGTTGGATCATAGGCTTTCAAGACTCGGTTTACTTGAGCCTTGAATCCGGCGGCCTCCCTACCTCCATATCTTGACCAATCGAACCAGATTCGAGTCCAGATTACTTTGATTGATCTACCTGAACATACTCCATATAAATGTATGTCCGCTTCATGATAAATTACTCCACCGGATCCCCAAGATCTCGTAATCTCAACGAGATACTCCTTTATTAGACCCGCGCTTTTCATGTCCTCAGCTCTCCGCTCGATTGCCTCAAGATCATCCCTTAGGATTTTGTCAAAATGTCCCTCCCAATTTATCCGATGAGTGCAATCATAATTCGTGATATTTACTTGCAGTGTTCCCCATTCACCCATGTAAAGATCCGAGGGAAGAAAATATGCTTCGAAATTCCATGTTGGTTGAGCGCGCACATCATTCATGAGGTAAATTGTCGAGCTTGTCAATAGAGCTATAACAAAGATTATCTCGAGCTTTTCCATCTCCATAACTCCCTAACACAAATCTATAAACTTTCTTAAATCATCGGCCTCAATCCACCCAGCTTTCTCATTCTTGCATATTCATTCAACCTTCTATAGACCTGGGCGTGTGGAGCTCCATTAATTATCGATATTACAGCTTCTTCCGCAGCTCTCACATCTTCCTCACTTCCTATGATCGCCACGGTGTCTCCATAGATTGAGATATATGTATGAGTGGTCTCCTCCATTATTCTCCTAGTCTTTCCACCACTTCCTATCAGTCTCGCCCTAACCCTTACCAAGTTATTCCTGCTAGGCTTTACATAATCGGTTATGTCTATTATGCTTAGAATTATTCCATCCTCGAAGAGCTTAAACGCCTTCTCCGGTGAAAAGCCCCTTCCGATCGCCTCGACGACGTCTCTAGCCTTAAACAGGGCAACCGGATCTCCGCCTTCTTCTGGAGGTCTCTTAAGCTCTATCCTCACGCTTCCGCTCTCACTATCTATCGTCAACTTTACCCCCAGCTCATCCTCTATCTTCTTCTTAACAGATCCCTTAGGCCCTATTAGAACGCCTACCCTCTCACGCGGGATGTTGACGGCGAAGAACGCCATGACGCATACCCCCTCAATAGAGCCTTTGAGCAGACTATTAATTATTATCGACTACTCGAGCCAGCGACTCCTTCGATGCTTCGCCCAACCCATGGATATATTCTTATAACATGCAGCTGGAGTCTTTATTGAGATGAGACAAGGGATCCAGTTGAGGAAGGTCCAGTTAACCGGTGGATCAACTTATATAATATCACTTCCAAAGGAGTGGGCTAGTGATGTCGGGATCAAGCCGGGCGACTATATCCAAGTGATCCCTCAGCCCGATCAAACTCTCTTACTTGTCCCGGGAGAGAAGGTTGAGGAGAGGTCGGAGGCTTTGATAGATGCTATTTCGGCGAAGTCTCCTGAGGAGGTCGTTAGGGAGTTTATAGCCTGTTATCTCACGGGATATGATGTGATTAAGCTTAAGTTCGGGAAGAAGGTCGATGAGTATAAGGCTTGTCTAAAGGACGTTATGAGGAGCAAGCTCATAGGTTTGGAAACGATTGAAGAGTCAACGAATCAGATGGTTGTCAGATGCTTTTTAGGCTATATGGACTTCCCGATAAAAGATGCTTTGAAGAGAATCCACTCAATGACTCTTTCCATGTGTATCGACGCAATAAGATCTCTAAAGAATCGTGATAAATCTCTCGCGAAGGATGTTATTCAAAGAGATGATGAGATCGATAGATTATATCTCTTTGTGGTCAGGGGATTGAAACTCGCGGTTGAGAATAGGATTGTTATGAAGGAGATGGGGTTGATGAATCCGCGTGAATGCTTGGGCTATAGGTTGATCGTTAAGAGTATTGAGAGGATAGCCGACCATGCAGCGAGGATAGCCGATATAATCTTATCCTTAAATCTCTCTAAGATAAACAGCAACCTACTGAAGGATATATCAAGCGTTGCCGAGAGATCTTATGCAATCTACCAGGAGGCCATCAATTCTCTCTATAAATTGGATATCAAGCAAGCGAATGACTCGATCATGAAGGTTAAGGAACTTACCGGAATGGAGGAGAATCTGGCTGAGAGGATTTTTAAGCTTAGGCTTGATGTAGAGACCATAACTGGATTAAGGCTGATCTTAGAGAGTCTTAGGAGAATAGCTGAATATGCCGCGGATATAGCTGAGATCGTGATAAACTTGGCAATAAAGCCTGCGTGCTGACATCGTGGAAAATCTTAAAAACGTAGATGAGATATCTTCAAAGGAATCGAGATGAATGATTATGGTAATTTAGACATACCTTTAGTGATAGACAAGATAGGTTCGAGACTCAAGGGATTAGTGATTAAAAATCTGGAGAACATGCCTGGACAGGGAGCGAAGATCTTCTCAATTTTAAGAAAATATGATTTCAATGTTCTTTCATATCTAGCCTCAAGCGTTGCTAAAGAGGGAGTAACTATCTATGTTTGTGTAGAGCTTCCCGAGAAAGAATTGGAGTATGATGCGATCGCGGCTGAGCTGAGGAGCGCGACAGGAGCTGAGGAAGTTGTCTGGGAAGATTATCCGATTCCTGGATTTTCTCACCAACCATTCTTCCCAATTACATGTTTCTCCAGAAGAGGGGTCTTTTTCATCAATTATGTCTTAAAGGGATTATTTGAGGGCATAAGGAAAAGACTTGGAGTATCGGTTGCGAAAATACTATTCTATCATATGGGGCGAATGGGTGGATTGAAGCGAGCTGATGAAGCTAAGAGGGAGAGACCTGACTTAACGATTAAACAACTCTTGACGAGGTTTCTGCTTACAGGTTATGCCTTCGGCCAATATATAGGCGAGTTAATCGAATGGAGCGAAAATGGAAAAATTGTGATTAGGACTAAGCGGAATTGGGAGAGCGAATTTTTAGATAAGCGCTGTAATGAGCCTCAATGCCACTTCACTAGGGGATTTTTTGAAGGATTTCTCTCGGGACTTTTTAATAAAGAGTTTACATCGAGGGAGACGAAATGCGAGTGTATGGGCGATGAATATTGTGAATTCGTATTCGAGGTTAGGAAATAGGATGGTTATCAGAGCTTCGGAAATGCTTCTTCGTGTTTAAACTCCATCAAGTTTCTCCGCGTGGATTCTTTAAACATCTTTAACTCATCTACTTCTTTCTCGAGCTTTCTCCTCTTCTCCTCAAGTTTTCTAACTTCCTTTCTAAGACCCTTTAATCTCTGCTCAAGCTCTTCAACCTGCTTCTTTAGGTCTTCGTATCGCTTTACCTCGCTCATCATCTTCCACGTTATCACGAATCTGTAAAGCTCATCTTCATTCCCCGAGAAGATTATTTGGAAGTTCGCCATCCTCTCATCCACAAATCCCATAATGTGAGTTTATTTAAGTCTCTCTAGCGTTTCATAGGCATAGCTATTATCTCGACGATTTTCAGGTCGAAGAAGTTCGAGGAATGAGCGGGCTTCACGACGACGGCCGTATCGGCCCCGTGACCTGTTCCAGCGACGCAGATCACCTCTTTATCTATTGGAATCAATCCGGCGTCGGCGGCCATGACCGCTATCTCGACGCAAACTTTCATGCCTTCTCCAAAGAGCCTTAGAGCCTCGGCAATGAGTTCAACTGGGCCTCTAATCCCAAACTTTTTCCTCATGCCTCTCTCGACCCCGGCTAAGGCGTGGGTGCAGGTTAAGATCTTTGCTCCAGCTTCAAGTATCTTCTTCTCAAGCTCAGGCTTCATCTCCTGGGTTCCCGGCTCCGAAAAGCCTGTGTGGTGTCTCACAATTATTAGATTGAATCCCTCGAAAACTTCGCATGCCTTAACGCCGGTCTCGCCTAGGGTGGATGCCACGACTATATCCTTTACTCCAAGTTCTACGGCCCTTTTCTTCGCCGCCTTGAGAGTTTCTAGGGTGTTTTCTCGGCCTGCTGACTCGAAATACACTATCTCCTTAACTACTGTCATAACTTACTCTGAGAAGCCCCTCTAAATAAGGATCTCGGAAAGATTTCAAAGGGCATCTTAATGTTATACGAAAAAATTTTATGTTATTCGCAAAAATGTAGCGGAACCTTCTCGATTTTTGAAACAATGGTTATTAGGAGAAGAAGTCATAGTCAATTCCAAGTTGCCGAAGATCCTAGATACGACCCTGAGAGAAGGCGAATTGTTTCAAAAGTTTAGGCTGGAGACCAAGGTTAAGGTGGCGAAGCTCCTCGCTGAAGCAGGTCTAGATAGAATTGAGCTTACAGTTGATTATCCTCCGAGAACTAGTCGGAGAGATGTCGAGGAAGTCGTTGAGGTTCTTAAAAGCTATGATGTAGAGATAGTGATTCATGGAAGGGCCTGTAGGAGAGATGTTGAAGCGGCGGCGAAATACGATGTTGATGGAGTAGGCGTCTATATGGCTCCAACGAGACTCCATAGAGAATATAAATTCGGTGGAATCGAGTTTAGGGAAGCGATTGATAGACTTAGAGATGCAATCGCCTTGGCGAAAGATTACGGATTCGAGTATAGGAGGGCGACGGTCGAAGATGCTTCGAGATTCTACTTTGAGGAAAATGGATTTAGGAAATTACTTCAGATAATTGAAGAGCTTAAAGCTGAAGGAGCAACGATTATAAGCGTTCCAGATACCAGCGGAATTCTAACACCTCTTCAGGTGAGAAAATTTTTCGGGAGACTTAAGGAACTCTGCGACATTCCCCTCTCAGCCCACTTTCATAATGATTATGGCCATGCCTCAGCGAACACGATTGAAGCCGCTTTGATAGGAGTGGAAGAGCTTCAAACATCAATTCTTGGAATAGGGGATAGAAATGGGATAGCGGATCTGTATGAAGTTGCTGCTCCACTCATCGACATTCATGGATTCAAGTTCAGGCTTAGAAGGGATTTCCTCCGAGAACTGTATCAAAGATTCAGCAAACTTACTGGGATAAAGATGCCGTTTAGGCATCCGCTTAGTGATGAGGCGAAGACCATTAGGGCAGGAGTCCATCAATCCATGGCGGTTAAAGCTCCACAAGGATATATTCCAGCGGGAAAACTGAAACACGATTTTACCAAGATCTTCTTCGAGGTTACGCCATTTCTCAGTAAAAGGGTAGTGGAGAAAATTCTTAGAACCAAAATCAATCCAAGTGTTTTAAGGATGATCTCGGAGAAATTGGCTGAGAAAGCTTCAGAGCATGGAGGATCCTTAGATCCAAAACACGTCAAGGACATCTTAGAGAGCTTTGGATTCAAAGTTAATGAAGAAGCTCTTGGAAGCTTATTAAAGCCCGAAAAGGCCTATATTCTTCTAAACTTAGATCCAAGATATCCTGTCAAGATGATGATCGATGAAATCATTGGGTGGGAAGATATTGAAGAGGTCAATGAGGTTTATGGGGATGCCGACCTAGTTATAGTCGCGAAGATTGATCGAACAAAACAGAATGTTGTCGAGAGGATCAGAAAGGAGTTTAGAGAGGCCATAACTGGGATGCGTGTCTTAATAACGGATTAGATTCCCAGCTCGGTTAAGATCTTCTCCAAGATCTCTCTAATACCATAATTAACCGCAACTTTTCTCAAGTACTCTCTGTCAAGAGAACTCCTATTCACGTATAGAACTTTAGCCGCGAGTTCGATGTGCGATATCTTGCCTAATAGAAGTAGATATATGATGTAGTCTTCGACGGATAACAGGTTAATATCATGTCTCTTATTCAACCTCTCGATGAGCTCATCGCTCCAGTTAAGCGGCTTGGGTCTAGAGAATAAATGGATCGATCTATTGTCTTGGAGATCTAAGAGTATGTTTTCATCGTTTGAGGAAAGTTTCGTGAAACCTTCATCTGAGAGCTTTTGAAAGAGCTCTGCGAAGTTCTCGACCTTAACTGCGAAGGAAATGTCTCTGAAGATGTGAGGAACTCCATACAGCGGGAGGACTCTAAGCCCATAGAGAACATAGGTTAGATTGAGCCTCGATAGGATATCTGAGAGGCGAATAATAGATGGTTCGAGAACATCAAACCAAGGTGACTTCTCCCTAAGGTAGGCTAATGCATCTCCTCCGACAGAGTCCATCTCCCTAATTATCCTCTCATAATCTCGCCGCGAGAGCATTATGGAAATCATTCATCGAGTATTAGATTACTTTTTCCATTCAAAAGAGGCTATAATATGAAGCTAGGAGGCTTATGTAGGAGAGGAGTAGAGCTATTGGTAGACTCTTCTCCCATCCTAATCCTCCAGAATACGTGAGACCTGCGGCGAGGATCACCAACTGGATTAGGTGAGCGATCACAAAGCCCGCTTGAAGGATTGGTATCATAGAGAGCAGTTGGATTCCAATCTTCTCTAAGGCGAGAAGCATGAAGAGATAGACATCTATTGGTATATATGATATCATTGTCAAAGATATAACCCCTAAGATCCACTCCCTTCCCTTACAGAATAGAGTTCCCGCGGCCATGAAATAGATCAAGGTTATACCCAAGCTTATCACCGTGCTTAAGATATCTCCTGGATTTGAGAATTTCAGGTATAGGATCGATGACTTGACTGGAAGAATGATTGACATCGACGCATAAGTTATCGCGGCTAAGATGCCTATTGGAAGACAATACGCTGGAGATGCCGCCATCTTCTCAAAAAGGCTCAACGAAAATTTGCTGGAGTGTCCTTCATCCATCTCTCTTAACATCTTGGCCGCAACCTTCATCCCGCTCTCACTCAACCTATATCTCCCTCTCCTAACTTGAACTATGAGAGGTTTCAAAAAGTCTAGGTGATAATAGAGGGTTCCATAGCTCACATTTAGCATGAGCTTTAGCTGGGTTGCGGAAAGCTCTCCACGCGTGTATAGAAGTGAGATTATCTCCCTTCTGACCGGGCTCTTCAAGATTCCATAGATCTCGGCGCTTGACCTCCCGCCCAATTCCACTCCTAAGAATTTAGATTTAATTAGTTAATGAATTATTGTTTTTCGAGATTTCTCGAGAAAGAAACGCTAATAGCGTTCTCTTTAGAGTAGTTGGATGCGATGAAGATGGGAAGAATAATCACGGCAATCCTGTTCACGGCATTGCTTTTATCATCTATCATTGCGACCACGGCTTCACCGCAGATCAAGCAGAAAATGAGTTCAAGCCTTTCTCAAATAAGCGGTTTCACAAATAGTCAGCCCAGCGTAGATAAGGTTGGAAGGGATAAGTTTAGGAATAGAGCGAAGCAGGCGATAGATGAGGCATTGGAAGCAATAGCTGAAGCTAAAAAATTGCTGGATGAGGCAAAAGAATCCGGGCTATCTACATCGATGATGGAGGAACTACTGAATAGCGCTGAACAATTCTTAGAGAAGGCTAAACAATTTTTGGATGAAGCCCCTGAAAAAGCTCTCTCCATGGCCATGCACGCAAAATCTCTCGCAAAGATGGTGATAAACGGAGTTAAGAAACTTTTGAGTCAAACGGCCCAAGTCCACGTGAATAAGACGTCCACGGAGTCGAGGTGTAAGAGATTTAGAGAAATGCTTGAGAATTTAACAAGCAGGACTCTAGCGCTTCGTTTAAGACTCTCAAACTTAACTAGAATGAATCTGGATGTGAGCAAGGCTCAGTCGGCGCTTAACCGAGCATTCAAGCTGATAAACGAGACCCTCTTATCCATTAATGCGGGCGAAATTCCAGCCGATATCGAAGAAATCCTAAAGAAAATTGAGAGCATCCTTGACGAAGTCGAGAGCGAAATCGAATCTATGCTTGAAACGACGTTGACGTTAACGACTCTTAAACCATCAATGACGCATACTCATATCGGAAAGACCAGCAAGACCGTTGGGAAATCAAGTAAAATTCACATCACTAAGGCTACTGTTTCTTTCAATACTACTAGAACCAAAAGAATTCCAGGATTGAATGCGACTAAAATCCATGAGAAGGCTGAGACTGCGTTCAAGCAGTTGACGAAGATCAAAGAGATCAACATAACTGTGACCGCTGGGAGAGGAAAAATGGTTCAGATCGAACATTACATGACTCTTAAGAGTGGAGCTGGAGGAGTATCGATGATGAAGGAGATCTTGATAACCGTTGGGAATAAAACAATCATAAAGATAAATAAGGAGCTCACCGCTGGAAATAAGTCGGTCACAAACGAGATAGTCATCGAGAAGAATCAAACAGTTATAGGAGCATTGATCAAGGTAGGGAAAAAGAACTCATCTCAAGTAAAGCTTGATCTAAATCTAAGCGTGACCATGCTCGACGTGGAGAGGAATAGACTCAGGCTTAGAGTTGAAGCCCCGAATGGAACTTCTGGAAGAATAATCGTGATCCAAGTTGAGCCGGATGTAATAGATCTAAACATGATCAAGAAGTTTAAGGTGCTGGTTAATGGTAGTGAAGCAGTCTTAGCTTCGAGCATCCTAGACCTGGCCTCAGAGGTTTATCAAGAACCAGCATACGTCTTCGTGATCTCATCGAAGGGCGCCAGCATCCTCCTCTATATCCCTCACTTCAGCGGCTACACGGTAGAGATCTTGGGAGTAGTCGAGACCATTAAATCCATCTTAATAGATGCTTTAAGCAAGACTTTGACCAGAGATCTTCTAATAGTATCGACGATCGCTGCAACCATAATAGCCTTCGCCATAGCCATAGGCCAAGTAAGGAGAAAAGAAAGAATCCAAAAAATTTAGAGAGAAATGGCGGCGGCAGCCCCCGAGGAGTGGCAAGGGAGAAGAGGGCCGAGGCAGCGGAGAAGAGGATCCAACACGGATCCACACAGCGGCCCCGCCACGCCTTAGTGCCGCTCCCTCCCGGGCCTAACACGGTTCGGCGTGTGAGGAAACCGTTGCCCACCCCTACAGGTGGGTCGGCTTCCTACGGAGCCCCATGTGGGCGCGTCTTCATCCCTCTTCATCCGCCGCTGTGCCCCCTCTCCACGAGCGCCTCCTCGGGTTACTGGCCCCCGCATGTAGCCCATTTCGGGTTACAGGGAAGGGCTAGCTCCCCGGCCCTACCTGCCGCCGCCGTTAATGATTTCATTCGCCGAAGATATAACTCTTGTCAATTGTTTATCGAGTTTTTGCTCTCATTCCGGTTTTTCAACATCTTAGAGGAAAATAATGATTTTATGGGGGCTTCATGAACGTTCATCGAGATCCTTATGATCATCGATACGATGCTCGACTTCTTAAATTATTGGAAAAATTATTCAGGTCTAGGTCTAGAGGAGATGTTTGATGGATGGCTCCGATCATATATGATCCGCTATCCTGAGCTTCTGGTCAAGCAGCTTGGCCATTGGGAGAGCTTAGATAAGCTTAGGGAGGTTATGGTGAATAGAATCTTGCCGAGGCTGGATGGATGGATTCATGAGATAATTGAGGCCTGGATGAACATTAGAGCTGATGCGGAAAACGTATTCTCTAGGGCGCGCATGTCCCTAAAAACCGATTTAGATCCTCTCGTGGTTCTGTATGTGGGATCTGGATGTGGCGCTGGCTGGGCGACGATCATCTCAGATAAACCTGCGATTCTCTTAGGTCTTGAAAATATCGCTGATCTTGGATGGATCTCAGAGGAGAAGATTAGGGGATTGATAGCGCATGAATTCGGCCACCTATATCATATGAAGCTTAGAGGGGAATGGAGTAGGTTTGAGGAGCTTGAAAAAGATCCATACTTCCAGCTATATAGTGAGGGATTTGCCCAATATTGTGAACATCTGATAATGGGTTACAGATCTTGGCATGTTGCTATCGGGGAAGATTGGGTCGATAAATGTTCGAAGAAGATCAGAGACTTTGCTTCAAAATATCTTGATAGCTCTAAGCGATCTGATGTCAGAGCGTTCTATGGATCTTGGCTTGATGTGTGGGGGATAAAACATGCAGGATACTTCTTAGGCCATGAATTGATTAATAAGCTTGTGGTGGACAGAGGTCTTGAAGAGATTGCTCTTCTATCAGAAGGAGAAGTAAGAAAACTTGTAAAAGACTTCCTAGAAGAACTCTCTCGAATTTGATTTTTCAAGCGACTTTCCCCTTCATATGAAATCCCAGCATAACCGTGTCTTCAAAGAAATTCATTTAAACTCTTTTGAATCGCTCCTTCAGTAGATGATTTTTGAATTTAAGAGCCGAACTCCTCTAACCCCTTCCCTGGTTTCCAGAAGACCTCAACAGCTCCCATTCTCCTTAACAGCTGAAGAGCTCTACGGGTAAAGTCTTTGGGATAGCCTAGATTCCGCGAGATCTCCTTCAGGGGTTTCGGCCCATTCCTCTTTAGGTAGATGAGTATTCTCATTTGTCTTGGATCCCCAAGCCTTTCAGGAAACTTCTTGAACTTCCAAAGATAGGTCAAGAACTCCCATGATGGTTCAACTGAATCATATATGAATCTTGGTGGAGTTGACCACCATTGATATTATTCGTGAACTTTTCTCCACATTTCTCTGGCAAGCTCCCCGTCATACATGTAAAGATGTAGTAGCTCTTTTGCTTCCTCTCTCCTGGCTCTATGTTCCTCGATGAACTTCAAGACTTTTTCGGTTAAGATGAGTTTCATCTCCCCGCTAAGGATCTTTCCAGCTCTATAATCTTCTTCAAGCTTCTTCAGCTTTCTGTCATCTGGTTCAAAGAAGAAGTAGAGCCATTGAAACGCCACATCTATCTCTGGATTCCCTCCAAGTTTTCGATGAAGCTCCGCCGTGGGTTGACCTCCTGAATAAGCTTTCCAAATCTTCTTTCTAATACTCTTCTCATCTTCATGTAGATAGATCGCGGATTCAGGCTTACTTGCGCTCATCTTTCCGATGGGCCCTGTTAATGGTGGCAGGAACTTGCTATGAATCGCCGCAGTCTTATAGAATCCAAGGCTCTCCGCGATATCTCTCTGAATCCTCCAGTAGGGATCTTGGTCGATCGCGCATGGTATCAGGCACCGCTTTCTCTCGAAGAGTGATGGGACAACTTGAATCGCGGGGTAAAAGCTCATCCCGATGTTCGTTTGCATGTCAAATCCGAATACCGCTCTAACCCAGCTGAAATTTATCTTCCTAGCAACCTTTAGGGCGAGCGGATACATGTTCTTGATATATTCCGTGTCTTGGAAAATGAATGTCTTATCTGGATCGAATCCGACTGCAGCTATATCTAATGCGTTATCGCGTGCCCATTTCCTAGCCTCCTCGAGGGTTAGTCTCCTCTCTTCTTCGAGAAATTTCTCATCATCCGTGAGCTGGATGTAGACATTAACTTTAAACCTATCCTGAAGCCACTTTGTGAAATAGAAGGGTATTATGTGGCCTATGTGCATAGGACCACTCGGCCCTCTTCCAGTATATAGGAAGAACCCCTTACCTGATTCCCAGTCATCCAATACTTTATCGAGATCTCTATGTGAAAAGAATATTCTCCTCGTTAGGAGGTGATGTTCTTCTCCAGCATCTTTTATAAGCCTATTGAGGAGCTCGTCATCTATTGGAGATGTTCCAAAATGCTCTATGAGCTTCGCATAATCTACTTTTCCTTCAACCTTCCAAGGGGTTACAACGAATTCATCGTCCATTTCCTAACATCTCCATTCATGGAGACTGGCGTTCAAGATGCTTAACAAGACGCTCCGATATATATCTAATCTAAATGGTCTTAAGGGAGCTCACGTAAAGATGTTTGGAGGATAAGTGAGTGAACTTGAGCGATTTAGGGAGGCTGGCTTAATCTCTAAGAAGGTCAAGGAAGAAGCATATAGGATCGTAAAGGAAGGGGCAAAGATCTTAGAGATCTGCGAAATCCTCGAGGATATCATCAGGAAAGAGGGAGCTGAACCCGCCTTTCCATGTAATATTGGAGTGAATGAAGTTGCCGCCCATTACACCGCAATCCCACGGGATGTCGCGATAATTCCTCCGAGGAGTATAGTGAAAGTGGATATAGGGGTCTCGCTGGATGGATATCTCGCGGACACAGCGATAACCATCGTTCTCGATCCCAAGCTTGAACCACTTGCAGAATCTACTAAGATGGCCCTACATGAGGCTATTAAGGCGATTAAGCCTGGGACTTCGATCTCTAAGATAGGCTCGATTATCCATAAGACCATCACTGGGATGGGATTTAAGCCCATTAGAAATTTGACAGGCCATGAGATAAAACGCTATAATCTTCATGCAGGATTATCCATTCCAAATGTTCCTATTAGGAGTGGTGAGAAGCTTAGGGAAGGCCACATCTATGCGATTGAGCCATTTGCCACCACCATAAGAGGAGCTGGCGAAGTCGTATCGATGAAGACCATGACGATATTCAGGATAGATTCTGAAACAATATTCAGGAGAAAGCTTAAGGATGAGGAGTTTGAATTAGCTAAATTATTAGCTGAAAGGTTCGACAGTTTACCATATACTCCGAGGTGGATAGATGGCTTCGATAGATTTAGAAAGATTCATGAAAGAATGGTCAAGATTGGAAAGATTCACGGCTATCCCGTCCTAGTCGAGAAGCTTGGAGAACCTGTCGCCCAATTTGAGCACACAGTCTATGTTAACTCTAACGGCTGCGAGATATTGACATAGAGAAAGGGCTAAATATGGTTAAACGAGGTTAAGTTAAGATGAATATAGATCTCTTGATGCTGCTAAGGGAGACGATATTCCTCTTACTTGCAATCCCTATGATAGTATTCAGCTTTAAATGTCTAATAGAGTTGAGGAGGAGAAAAATCGCCGCTTCAAGAATATTCTTGAAGGAAGAGGAAGTGTCGAGGGCGTTCAGAAACCTGTTCCTTGCCTCAATCTCCGCGTTCCCAGCATCGATAACGCTCTTCCTCTGGAGCATCTTCAGACTAGAGTTACTTCGCTTAATTACGGCAATTCTATTCATAATATTCATAGCATTCATCCTCATCTCAAGTTACGAATTAAGAAAGGTGCTGACTAGATGATCAAAATGGTGCTTAAACTCACCAGTGGGATCGGCGTTATTCTCTCATTCATCTTCCTCTTAACCTGCTATAATCTATACAAAAACCTACGGAACCGTCCAATTTACTCTCTTGGAAGAATGTTCTTGAAAAAGGAAAGCATCTTAGCATTCATCTTGATGACCATCTGTTTCATCATATTCGCGGCGGCGAGAATCATCTCCTATATGGTGATCTTATATGGAATAAGCGGGGCCGTCGAGATGAGGATAATAGCTACTATTAGAGCTCCTATGGATCTGATTGGAGCAGTTCTTTTAATGACGTCTACCATGATGCTTTATTCAATAACCCGTAGGAGAGATTAGAAAAGTTTCACTTTTTTCTTCTCTTTCTCTTCTTTAACGTAGATTCCGATTATCCTCATCTTATCGTGGCCGCATTTCGGACACTTCTCCTCAACTTCTTTAAACACGTAGTCTCCTTCCTTGAATGGCCTAGAATTTACCGTTCCACATTTTAAGCACTTCATATGGGTTAATGGGGTCGGGATCTTCTCAGCCTCCTTTCCTGGGATCATTCATCTCACATCCTAGAATTTTAGGATAGACTCGTCTAAATTAAATTTACGTCATTCCTATTCCAACAGTATTTCCTATTCCTGCGACTATTACTGTCGCGCCGTCATCGATCTTCTCCAAGATCAATCTCTTAACCTTCTCAACGACTTTTTCAGCAGCTTTCGCGATGTTCTCTCTCATCGGCGTTATCGCTTCAGCTATCGACTCATAGATCACGAACGCATACAACGGTATTCCCTTGGCCTTTGAGATCTCCTCGATCTTATATCTCTCGACTCCGATTCCCCCTATCGCCGCCCCAATGCCCTCAATTATTTTTCCGCTTTCCTCACCTTCAAGCTTCAATCCGGCGTCGATCGTTATCACGGCCTTAACCTTGTCACCTTCGGCTTCGATGAGCTTCTTAACTCCTTCACCAGGTTTTCCAACGGCGCCTCCAGGTCCCTTCGCTCTAAGGACTAGGATTTTCCTTCCATTCCAGAAGGTTTCTTGAACGACTGTATCCTTTGCGATTTCATAGGTCTTCTTCTCCATTCCATCGATGAGCTTCGCAACCGCCAATACTCCAACCCCGTCTCCTATTGGTTGCCCTTGAGCAAAAGCATAGCTCGACTGCCTATACGCGTTCGCGATCTCCATCACTTGAGGTAAGATCATCTGGACTTGGAGGACTGTGTAGATGTTCGCGGTCTTCTTTCCGAGAAGGTAATAGTGGCGGATTATCCTGTAGATGTAATCTAATCCACGTGCAACTTCAACCAAATTCGTCAAAGTCTTTACGGTTTTTTCATCTGCTTTAGGACATAAAGCTCTTACTTCATTCTCGAATGTTTCCTCCCAAGTATTCACTATATGTTCCAGCTTATACATGATTCCATAGGGATCTCTGTCGATCGGCTCTATTACAACCGATCCGAGAAGTCTATCAACTCCTTTATCCACCTCTATGTTCCCATCTGAATACTTGTTTAGATGATTTATCGTTCTCTTCCTCACTTCGTCTCGAAAATATTTCAGTTTAAGCAGCTTTTTCTCAACATCTCTTAGCATATAGGATAGCTGAATCTTTTGGGAGAATGTTGGGTAGATCAGGAAGAGTAGCATGAAGATGAACCAGAGTAAGGACATTAAGAGGGATAAGAGATCTTGCCCACCCGCGAACTGGAAAAGCCAAGACATTACCTAAACCTGCTCCAAAGCCTAAACGAAAAGACATTCTAAAAAAGCTTTCTCCAGCTAAAGGTTAAAATATCCACATTAATAGATTCATAATGCCTCCCGGTCATAGGAGAGGGGGAAACACCCGAACCCATTCCGAACTCGGAAGTTAAGCCCCTCTCCGCCCAGCTTGTAGTGGGGTGCGAGAGCCCCCGCGAAGGCTGGGTGCTGGGAGGCATTTTTCAGCAATCAATGACGTTCACTGAATTAGTCCGATAGCATGATGTATCGTAATTCTGATCTGAAGTGATTTTCGTGTGAAGAACTCTTCAAGAGAAGGTTGAATTAATGCTTAGGCCATGATCACTTCTCCCTTTAAGCTGTCTTCAACAAGCATATGGGGATAATCTTAAAAAATATGCCGTTTAACCATTTAGGAAGAGAGGCTATGAAGATCTTCCTAGATACGGCGGATTTAGATGAGATTAAGTTGGCTTGTTCATGGGGCGTGATAGATGGAGTCACGACGAATCCATCCTTGATAAAAAAGGCTGTCATGAAGCGCGGTGGAAAAGTGACCATGGAAGAGTATATCAAAGAGATCTTGAGGATCACCCCTGGCCCCGTGAGCTTAGAGGTCATAGGATTAACCGCTGAAAAGATGGTTGAACAGGCTAAGATGCTCTATAGAAAATTCAGTCCATACGGTCAGCCCGTCATAAAGATTCCGATAAATCCATCCTTCGGGGATGAGAACAACATGTTTGATGGATTAAAGGCGATAAGGCAGCTGAGTAGAGATGGAATACCTGTTAACGCGACCTTGATAATGAGCCCAGAACAAGCGATCTTGGCCGCGAAAGCCGGCGCAACCTATGCAAGCCCATTCGCCGGAAGAATCGATGACTATATTCGTGAGCAGCTGGGAATGAAGCGTGGAGTTCATTTTCAAAAATCAGACTACTTCGACTTTAGCTTAATTGGAAAACTTGCGGAGAATAATTTATCGAGGATAATAAGTTCGAAGAACGCGGACTCTCTCTCGGAACTCTACACGGATGAGGAAATAGTTTCAGCAACCAGGCTCGGAAACGATAACGGTATCAGGAGCGGGGTCGATTTAGTAAGGAGCATAGTCAAGATCTTCAGGAATTATGGATATAAGACCCAGGTCATCGCCTCAAGCATAAGAAATGCAAGGCAAGTTCGGGAGATGGCTGAAGTCGGCGCAGATATCGTAACAATGCCTCTATATGTGTTGAAGCAGATGATCCAACACTATAAGACACTTGAGGGAATTAAGGCGTTCACCGCCGACATCGTTCCATCATATGCCGAACTGTTTGGTGAATGAGTTCCGAGAAATCAAGTTTTCTGACGAGAGGTATATCTTAGAGGCTTTAAGGCCGCTTCCCGGAGTTCACGAATCGCCTTCTTAAGATCAGGCTTTCCGAATACCGCTGTTCCCGCTACGAGCACGTCTGCTCCAGCTTCAACGATCTTCGGCGCGGTTTCAACGTTGACTCCTCCATCAACCGCTATCTCCATCTCCAAGCCTCTTTTTACAAGCTTTCTTCTAGCTCTTCTAATCTTTGGGAGCGTGGATGGTATGAACTCTTGGCCCCCGAAGCCGGGGTTCACGCTCATTATCAGAATTAAGTCTAGATCGTCTAAAACATATTCAATCGTGGTTAACGGCGTTGCGGGGTTTAACGCCACCCCACTCTTAACCCCGAAATCCCTTATCATACTCAAAACTCTTTGAAGATGAATGCACGCCTCTACATGGACTATTATTAAATCTCCACCAGCTTCAACAACCTTCTCGATATAATCTTCAGGTCTCTCAACCATTAAGTGGACATAAAATGGTAACTTCGTATGATCTCTTATCGCCTTAACTATGAGTGGGCCGAAGGTTAGGTTTGGGACAAAGTGGCCGTCCATAATGTCGAGATGTATCATGTCTGCACCGGCCTCCTCAGCTCTTCTCACTTCATCGCCGAGTTTACTGAAGTCTGCTGAGAGTATGGATGGAGCAATTTTTATTGAATGAAGTTTATCGTTGCTCATGGATATCACTTCTTAAGCTTTAAAACCCTCTTAACGGCTTCAACAATCTCTGAGGAAGTTAAACCATATTTTTTGAGAAGCTCTTTCCATGGCCCAGACTCGGCGAAGATGTCTTTAACCCCGACGAATTGCATGGGGACGGGATAGCTTTGAACTATTGTTTCAGCGACGGCGCTTCCAAGCCCCCCTATGATACTATGTTCTTCAGCGGTCACTATTGCGCCCGTCTCCTTAGCCGCCTTAACCAGCAGATCCGCGTCTATCGGCTTTATGGTATGGATGTTTATGACTCTAGCGCTTATCCCATTTTTCTTCAATTCTTCGAAAGCTTGAAGTGCTTCATAAACCATTAATCCCGTCGCGACTATGGTTACATCGCTTCCATCCTTTAGGGTTACTCCTTCACCTATCTTGAAATTCAGCTTTTTTCCCTCAAAGCTGTAATCATCCTCATAGATCACTGGAATCTTGGGTCTTCCAAGCCTGAGATATGCTGGCCCATAATGTTTAACCAGAGCTTTAACAGCTTCCCTAGTCTCGACTGCATCGGCTGGAACTATCACCGTGACATTTGGAATAACTCTCATAGAAGCTATGTCCTCAGTGCAATGATGCGATACTCCATCTTCTCCAACACTTATCCCTCCATGTGATGCAACAACCTTAACATTCAAGTTCGGATACGCTATGGATTGCCTAAATTGATTATATGCTCTTTGAGTTGCAAAGATCGCGAAGGTGCTTGCAAAGACTATCTTACCACATGAGGCTAATCCCGCCGCAGCTCCCATCATATTTGCCTCAGCTATCCCAAAGTTGAAGAATCTATCCGGAAACTCTCTCGCAAAATATTGAGTCCTCGTCGACGATGACAAATCCGCATCTAAGACTACTATATCCTTATGGATCTTTCCAAGCTCGACTAATGCCTTCCCATAAGCATCTCTTGTGGCCATGGTCTTAACTTCCTTAATCTTACTCATTCTCTTTACCCTCCATTAATCCAGCATGAAGTTGCTTTTAAACTTCTAGAAGACGTGAGCCTTCTCCGAAAATCACTCTATGGACAATAGCTTTTCTTGAAGTTCAAGTTCTTTTAAAGCGAGTTTAAGCTGCTCCTCAGTCAATGGTTTTCCATGAAACTCCACCTTTCCTTCCATGAATGATATTCCCTTACCTTTAATTGTGTGAGCTATTATCGCGGTCGGTTTACCCTTAATTCTTTCAGCGAAATCTAATGCATCCAAGATCTGTCTAACATTGTGGCCGTCTATCTCGATTACGTGCCATCCAAATGCTTCCCATTTCTCCGCAATGGGCTCAATGCTCATAATCTGATTAACAGGACCATCGAGTTGCAATCCATTATAATCTATTATCGCTAGAAGGTTATCGAGTCTATAATGTGCGGCGGACATGGCGGCTTCCCAAACCTGACCTTCATCAAGTTCCCCGTCACCTAAGAGGACATAGACTCGATATGATTTCTTATCGATTCTTCCAGCTAAAGCCATTCCAACTCCGATCGATAAGCCTTGACCTAAGCTTCCAGTTGATGCTTCAACGCCAGGAGTCTTTTTCATATCGGGATGGCCTTGAAGGATCGAACCTATCTTTCTCAGAGTCCAGAGAGCCTCTCTGGGAAAGAATCCGGCTCTCGATAAGGCCGAGTAAAGTGCTGGACATATATGGCCTTTTGAGAGAACAAATCTATCTCTATCCTCCCACTGCGGGTTTTCAGGATCATATCTTAAGTGATGGAAGTATAGGCATGCAATTATCTCTGCAGCTGATAGAGATCCTCCTGGATGCCCTGAGCCGGCTTTAGTGGTCATTAATAGGACATCTTTCCTAATCTCTAATGCTATCTTTCTAAGTCTTTGAATGAGTTCTTCATCATGAGGTTCATCTTTATGATCGAATACTGTCATGGCCTTCAAGTCAATTCGTTCTCATCAATTATTTAGGTTTAAAGTGATCCATGCGCAACAGTTTGTAAAAATATTTTGGATGATGATCTCAGCTTTCCTTCTCTCCCATCGCCTTCTTTAGCTCTTCAACGGCCTTAATCGCTTCTTGAATCGAGGAAGCATCTTCGAGTGTTGATACATCTCCGAGCTTGGCTCCGCTTACAACAGCCTTCAAAAGCCTTCTCATGATCTTTCCGCTTCTGGTCTTCGGTAGCTTTGAGACGAAGTATATTGCTTCGGGGGTGGCGATCGGGCCTATCCGCTTCCTAATCCAACTTCTGAGCTCTTTTCTGAGATCTTCGCTCGGCTCATATCCTTCTTTGAGGGTTACGAAGGCGACTATGCTTTCACCCTTGACCTCGTGAGGCTTCCCGATCACCGCGGCTTCAGATATCGCTGGATGCTCTATGAACGCGCTCTCAAGCTCTATGGTCCCAATTCTATGACCTGCTACCTTGATCACTTCATCGGCTCTCCCCATGAACTTAATGTATCCCTCTTCATCCTTCATGGCATAGTCTCCAGTGTAGTAGACCGCTGGAGGCTTGATCTTGAACTCAAGCTCTTCGCTTGGCTGGAACTTAGCCCAATAAACTCGCCTATACCTATCCGGATCTCTCCAAAGAGTCATGAGCATTCCAGGCCAAGGAGCTAAGATCACTAGATAGCCTCTCTCATAGGGCTTTACAGGCTTCCCTTCATCATTAACGACCTCTGCGTGAACTCCTGGGAGACCATAGGTCACCGAAAAGTTAGGTTTAAGCGGCACGAGCTCTATTCCTGGAGCTGGTGAGATCATGAATCCGCCGGTCTCGGTCTGCCACCAAGTATCGATTATTGGGCATCTCTCCTTTCCAATCACCCTATAGTACCATTCCCAAGACTCTGGATCTATCGGCTCTCCAACGGTTCCAAGGATCCTCAAGGTGCTTAGATCATGCTTGTTAATCCACTCTTCTCCATATCTCATATGCATTCTAATCGCCGTTGGAGCCGTGTAGAATTCAGTCACTCCATACTTCTCGATTATCTCCCACCATCTATCTGGTGATGGATAATCTGGGGCACCATCATACATCACCTGCGTCACTCCATGCAGTAGAGGCGCATATACTATGTAGCTGTGGCCTGTTATCCAGCCTATGTCAGCCGTGCACCACCATATATCATCAGGCTTGGGATCAAACGCCCATTTCATCGTCGCCCAAACCCATACGAGATAGCCTCCAGTGCTGTGAACTACTCCTTTGGGCTTGCCAGTTGTTCCACTAGTATAGAGGATGAAGAGCGGGTCCGTCGCTTCGACTGGAACTGGTGGACAATATGGTTCGGCGTCTTTCATCAGTTCATGCCACCAGAGATCTCTTCCTTCGGTCATCGGCGTATCCTCTACTCCAACCCTCTTAACCACGACAACCTTCTCTACGCTCTTAGTCTGTTTAAGCGCCTCATCAGCACTCTTCTTAAGGTGAATTAACTTACCCCTCCTATAGAAGGCGTCGGCTGTTATCAAGATCTTTGCCTCCGCGTCGTTTATCCTATCGGCAAGAGCCGATGCGCTGAATCCTGAGAAGACCACGCTGTGAAGCGCTCCAATTCTCACACAGGCTAGCATGGCTATTGGAAGCTCTGGGATCATTGGGAGATAGATGGAGACCCTGTCTCCTTTCTTCACTCCAAGCTTCTTCAAGACATTTGCGAATTTGTTGACCTCCTTCCAGAGTTGATAATAGGTTAAGGTTCTCGTTACCCCCTCTTCGCCTTCCCAGAAGTATGCGACTTTATTCTTGTTCCCATTCTTTAGATTTACGTCTAGGCAGTTGTAGGACGCGTTGAGAACTCCTCCAACAAACCATTTGGCGAAAGGTGGATCCCAGACTAAGACCTTATCCCATCGCTTAAACCACACCAGATTCTCGGCTATCTCCGACCAGAATCCCTCCGGATCTTCAAGCGCCCTTCTCCGAAACTCTTTCAACCTTCCACCAAAATATGTTTTCCGTACCTCTTCTCCCTCGTAAATCTCCGAAGACGACTTCTCTTCACTCATGGTTAACACCCTTACCAAGGGAGACCTCAAGAAAAGCTCTTAAAAAACATTAGGTCGAGAAACAAGTTTTTAGCCGCTCATAAGATCTTCCAAGTCGAAGATGGATACTCGCTCTGTAAAGGGTTTGAGCTTGGGAACATGCTCGAGCTGTGGTAAGAGAACACCCATCTATTTCAGGAGATACTCCGGAGTTAAGCTTTGCTCAACATGCTTTAAGGAGGATTTCGTCAAGAGAGTTAGGAGAACCATATCGAGATATGGGCTTTTCAGATACGATGACAGAATTGTCGTCGCGGTTTCAGGCGGAAAGGATAGCTTAGTCCTCCTAAAAATTTTGTATGAGATTGAGCAAGACTTTCCGAAATCAGAGCTCTTAGCGGTCTTAATAGATGAGGGAATAGATTCTTATCGTCTAGATGGCTTAAGGACTTCAAGGGAGATCGCAAGGATCTTAAATATAGAATTACATGAAACTTCCTTCAAAGACTTGTATGGGTTCACGCTAGGTGAAGTCGTCAAGTCAGGAATCGCTGAGAAACTGAAACTTAATCCATGCACAATATGTGGGATCTTAAGGAGAAAAGCCCTTGTCACGGTCGCTAGAAAGCTGAGAGCTACAGTCATAGCCACCGCCCATACGCTCGACGACATCGTCCAAACATATCTCTTAAACCTATTGAGAGGTGAGAAGAACCTTAGACCTATAGGCTTGAGGAGAGAGGTTGAGAACATCATTCCTAGGGTTGCACCGCTTAGATTGACTCCGCAGAGAGAACTCGCCCTCTATGCATATCTTGAAGGAATCCCGTTTCAATCAAGGACCTGCCCATACACCCATGAATCCATGAGAGATGAGATAAGAAATTTCCTAACCCTATATGACTATAAGTATACTGGAAGTCTCTACGCATTCCTTAACATGTTCGAGAGAATTCTTGGGAAGATCCCACAGCCAGCGGAGGTTAATAGATGTGAGATCTGCGGCGAACCAACTGATAGAAGGATATGTAGGGCATGTGAGATAGTTCTCTCGATAAGGAGTCTCTTGAAGAATTAGAGTTGGAAGAACCCGAACGTCTTATAAGTGAACATTATGTTCAACATCAGGAGTGTTATGCATATGGAGGTTAATCCCATGTTAAGCATCTTCAACTTTCTCTCATCTCTTATCCAAAATTCAAGTAAAGAGCTCAGAAACAGGCTTCCATCTAGGAAGTATATGGGGAGCATATTGAATATGGCTACGCCTAGAGCGACTAGCTGAATCCACCAAAACACCTTATATGCATTATACTCGGCCATGGGATCTCCAAGATGAATTCTCATAGGGCGATAGTAGTCTATTCTCTTCACACCTATTCCTCTCAGAATCCAGGCCGTGGGCATGTTGATAGACTTCTTCAACCTATATGAGATATTACCTCTCATAGTCTCCACTATAATCATATCCTTAGCGGTGATGTTTTGGAAAAGCGTCCCTTGATTTACTGGAACCCCATTAACCCCAACTATAACGTCTCCGACACCTATCTTCGTAGCATTCCCCTCAACTTCTAAGACTATTACTCCAGACTCCATTGGAAGAAACAATCCCATCATTAGAGATATTGCGAGTAAACCGACAACTAAGTTTGCAAAACTTCCAGCTGCCGCAATTCTCATCTTAGTTTTGGGAGGAGCTTTGTTAAACTCCTCTTCATCGGGTTCAACAAATCCTCCAGGAAATATGAATACCAAGAAGAAGCCCGTGGACTTCAACCTGATCTTTTCAAGTCTTGCCACAAGTCCATGCATCCCCTCATGTGTTATCAAGACTATCCCTAAGGCTAGTAGGATGTACGGTAGATGCTCAAGCTTTATCGTCACACCTATGATTAATGGAACCACTATGTTCTGCGGGCCGACCTGTTGAGGAGCGAACAAATATGTTCCAAGGTTCTTTGCGAGAAAATAGATTGAGAATGCTGTGAGGCCGAATCCTATGGCCACCCCAATATTTGAGAGAACCATCCAGAGGAGCGGGGATTTATCGACCACTTTATCGAAGAACTCTATAGCCCTTCTTGATCGTAATACAAATGCTAAGGGATAGAGTTTGAGATTTCCGAGGCTTTCTCGCGAGAAAACTCCTCTTAGAATCAGGTAAATTAAAAGCCAGCCCGCCGCCAACACTAATAGACATAGATAAATGACCATTGCTCAGTAGGTAGCTTAAAATTGGTCAAGATAAAGATTGGTAAGCTCTTCGCTATTGTAGATCTAATTAAAATTCGTTGATTTTTCTAGATCAGCGCCTTCTCAGTCTTCGCGTCGAATACGTGCAACTGCTCAACCGGGAATCCTACCCAAACCTTCTGGCCCGATGGAGGAATCTCGACCGTCGGTGGAGTAACGGCCTTTAACAAGTATTCGCCGGCCTTGAGGTCCACCACTATCCTCGATCCCATGGGCTCTATGACGTATACATCCGCTTGGAAGACGGAGTTCGCGTCCTTCTCTTTTGATAGCGCTATGTGTTCAGGTCTGAAGCCTATGATGACCTCGCTTCCAGATGCTCCCTTCTTCACGACTTCACCTAAATCCTTCTCAAGCTCATATTGGAAGAATCCGGCGTCAAGTATTATTCTTGAGTCCTTTTCAATAATTGAAGCCTTGATGAAGTTCATCGGCGGGCTTCCAATAAACCCTGCAACGAATAGGTTTGCAGGCCTTTCATAGACGTGACGGGGCTCGTCATATTGGAGGATCTTGCCCTTATTCATCACGGCAACCCTATCGGCCATGGCCATGGCCTCAGCCTGATCGTGAGTTACGTAGATTGTCGTGATCTTTAGGTCTTTTTGAAGCTTCTTAAGCTCAGCTCTCATGTAGACTCTAAGCTTGGCGTCTAAGTTGCTGAGAGGCTCGTCCATAAGCCATACTCGCGGATTTCTTACCAAGGCTCTTCCTAGGGCGACTCTCTGCTGCTGGCCTCCGCTAAGTTGCCTAGGCTTCCTATCTAATAGCTCCTCAATCCTTAGTAATTTAGCAACCTCCCTTACACGCTTATCAATCTCCTGCTTCGGATATTTCCTCATCTTTAATGGGAAGGCGAGATTTCCATAAACGGTCATGTGGGGATAGAGAGCATAGCTCTGGAAGACCATAGCGATATCTCTATCCTTTGGAGGAAGATCATTTACCATTCTGTCATCGATATAGATTTCACCCTCATCAGGAGTCTCAAGTCCAGCTATACATCTTAAGGTTGTAGTCTTCCCACATCCAGATGGACCCAATAGAACTATAAATTCACCATCTTTTACATTGAAGCTTATTCCATTGACAGCAACAGTCTTATCAAATTTCTTTACTAGATTGACGACTTTAACCTTACTCATCTCAAGTGGGTAGCTGAGCAACTTTTTAAAAAAACTTTCCTCCGAAAAATCCGCCAATTTCCCTCTCACGCGGCGTTATTCCGCGTTTTTACGAAACCATTTGAAAAACGGTCTCACATTAATTCTATGGGAGCCGGAACATCTATTCCTTGCTCCTTCGAATCTAGCTCACGTCCTCAACCTTTCCCAAACTTATGGAGTTTATTGAGGCTCGAGTGAGGGCTACTCATCAGCCTCAATTCTGAGAATCTTAAATCTTTAGATGGGGGTGGCGCTCAATGGAAGGGAAAACCGTAAATAATGAGGTTAAGAAACTTATGGTCGAAGATCTAGCCCTGCGAGGGGATTAAACCTTGGAGGAGTCAGGCTCTCAAAGTTGGGAGGAGAAGAGGGATAAGGCTGTCCAGATACTCGAGGCTGTGGCAAATGACGTTGGAACGCCTAGGAATATTAGGAGAGCTGCTAAGGCCGCCGCCGATGAATTGTTTAACGAAAAATATACTCCAGCTGTTAGAGCTGCGAACGCTATAGAGATGATCGAGGAGATAATTAATGATCCGAATATGCCCGTGTTTACGAGAACTCAGCTTTGGATGGCGATCTCAATTTTAGAAACCATTCGCTCGACACCGACGTAATTCATCAATATCCTCAGGTTAATAGTCTCAGAATATCTTCAGGAATTTGGCCACTTAAAGATTATATCTGAAGCTTTGGATGATGGCCTTGCCTTGGCGGTTCATAGGGGCAGAAGTAAGATAAGGTTCGAGATGACGAATGAAGATGGAGATAAGATAATCCTGATCTTTGAGGGAAGAATTAGCAGAGAGAAGCTCATGCAGGTCGCGGATCTCATGGAGCTTTATGGGGGGCTTTCCGAATCCGATAGACAAGAACATTACTTTGAGGGGAGTAAGTTGGCTAAGCTCGCTAGAGTGATATCAAAATACTTTCCAGTAACCTACTTTACATCCCGTGAAGCCGTCGAGGCATATATCTCTGAGTATAGGGAGCCGATAAGCCTCAGCACAACATCAACTTATCTCGCAAGGCTATCTGAAAGGGGATTTCTTGAACGGAGAAGGTTTGGCGGAGTGATCAGATATAGAGTCATTAGACGTCAACCTCAGATTCCAGATGAAGAGAGATATACTCAGAGATTCGAATCGTATGACCGAGAGTTTTAGGGCTGGTCTAGGTATTTCTTATATCGTCTACTATTTTGTATTACTGGAAGGAGACAGATATGAAGAAAATTCTAATCGATTTTCTCAGGAGATCTGGGCTCAGAATACCCGATCCAAAGCTTTTGGAGGAGTTATTGAAGGAATCCCATCTAACGAGACCTCAAGTCGAGACTCTGTTAATTGAGCTTGGAGTGGCGAATCTAGGCCTCAAGCTAAGCGTCGAGGAAAAGGCGAGGCTGAGAGGAGTGAGCAAAGGAGCTTATGCGCGGACCAAGCGTCAGGCGATAGACAATATCAGGAAAAGCATCTACACCATCATGCTCTTAAGATTCTTGGGAATCTTCGGAGATGAAGCTCTGGCCTCAATTCTAGAAGCTTCCGAACTCTTGGTCATGGGAAAGATTGACGACGCTGTGACCATCCTAAGATCCGTGACCCTTTGTGACGTCACAAGGTGACTACAGCCATGAGCATCCGAGCCCGCGTAAAACTAAGGTCAGATAAGGTCGGATAATGTTTAATTTCTCCTTAGTATTTGGTGGGTCGTTGAGAATTGTTGATAAACGGAGCTCTGGAATGGGGATTGGTGATACTCTTTATAGCGCTCTTCATAACTCAATCCATCGTCTTCGCGATCCTGCTTTTAAGGCTTAGGAAGAAGCTTTACTCTATTAAAGCTCAGAGAGCTTGGGAACCATTCCCCATAGTTGAAAAACCCTCTCAAACAACCCTGAAGGTCTTGAAAGAGCTGTCGTCTTCAAACGGATTGGAGGCGAGGGAGCTTAGCAAGAGGCTTGGCTTGAGCAGGGAATATACTGCGAGGCTTTTAAAGAAGATGGTCGAGGACGGGCTTGTAGTTCGGCGGGGGAAACCATATAAATATCAATTGACCGAGCTGGGGATCAGATTACTAAAGGAATCCGAGGATTGAGGAGAGAAGATTTTAACTTGAGACTTCACTCTATTTGATGGCGATGATGAGGGACTCATGCCCGAAGCCGTGAGGGAACCTTGGGGTAGCTGACGCCATTCACATCTTTTTAGAGGTTTGAAAGGCTCGTTTAATGACTCATGTTAGTGTTTGATTCTGAAATTCTCGGTTAACGTGATCGAGAGATCCTCTACCCTTAGATTGATGATGCGGTCATCCCATACCCATTTGTTCTCACTCACCTTTTCCGCATTTATCTCTTTTAAGAGCTGGATGAATGCCGTCAGAAATTCTTCGAGCTCTTCCCTATTCTCCCACGCTATCTTCCAACGCAGTAATCTCTCTTCACCCTTCTCATAATATTCTATTAGATCTCCACTCCATCCTTCCGCGGCCTTTACGGCGACTTCCATCGGTAGATGTGCTCTCAGCATCTGTCTTATGAAGAACTCTCCAAGCCTATCTCTAAGTAAAATTCTCCAATCCTTCTCGACTTTAGTCATGAATTCAACTTTCCTCGGCTCCCATCCTTCGACATACTTCTCCGGGTGGAGAATCTCGGCGGTGGATTTAGGCATCCTGAGATATACTTCATTCACTTTCTTCCATCCTCCGAGTTCTCGAAGATATTGGATGAATTCCCTTCCATAGAGGTATGGGAAGAGCCAGATCGAGGTCACGGGGTTAAAATCTTCTTCATGACCTTGACTCTCAGCTTTGCCTCCATGCTCCAGAAGATAGTCTAGAGCTACTAGGTCGGCGTCTCCTTCTATGACCGCTCTAATCGCCTGCTTCTCATCGTGAAATCTCCCCTCAGGTATCTTGAAGTATACTCCTTGCAGGATGTGAGTCAGCTCATGGGCCAGAACTCTGCCGGCTTGAAGCCTCTTAGATGGGTCAAAGTATTCTTTAACCACGTATATCGTGTTATCTGCGGATGCGGCAACCGTGCAGCCACTTTGCCCCAGCTTTATCTTTGTTAGGTTATAGCTTTCTGGAACCATGAATAATGCTTTGTAAAGTTCCTCTTCAAGCTCGACCTCAGTTAAATTTAGATATCCTAGACCCCAGTGCTTGATCACCCATTCTTTTGTTAGGACCACTAGCTTAACATTCTGATCGAATCTGAGCCCTCTATCCTTCTCAACCCACTTTATCACATGGTCGAGCAGATTCTTTGTGGCGTTCCAGTAATGGTCTTTCGGAGTCTCTGCAACGGTCTTTACGATGGTTATCGTTGAGGGATGAGCAACGATCATGCTCGCTATAAGATATCCTCCAATAAAGCCCGCTAAGACCGTGAACAACACCAACAATACTGTTATCCGCGACTTCTCAGTCCTCAATCCGATGAAAAATTCCTATGCGATGTAAAAAATCTTTGAAAATCTTATATCTTAATTCCCTGGCTTGGGTCACCTTTAAGTTTCTCAAACTCTTTAATTAATCTCTCGGTTATCGGGCCTGGAACCCTTGTACCTATCTTTCTGCCATTCACGCTCTCGACAGGAACTATTTCAGCGGCAGTTCCAGTTAGAAAGACCTCATCCGCTGTGATCAACTCGAATGGCGTCAGCTCTCTTTCCATAACTTCGTATCCGAGCTTTCTGGCCAGCTCGATTATACAATTCCTAGTTATCCCCAACAATACTCCAGATGTCGGCGGAGGCGTCATGATCTTCCCATTCTTGACTATGAAGACGTTCTCTCCCGTTGCTTCTGAGACGAATCCCCTATTGTCGAGCATTATAGCATCATCGGCTCCGGCACTGATCGCTTCCAACTTAGCTAGAATGCTGTTAAGATAGTTCAGCGACTTAGCTTGATGGTTTGTTGCGTCAACCCCATCTCTCCTAACAGACGATATTATCAGGGAAACTGCCTTCTTTCCGAGAAGTGGACCCATAGGCTTGACTATTATGATTATGGATGGCTTACCGCATTTTCTCGGATCTAGACCTAAGTCTCCAACCCCTCTCGTCACCACGACCCGGATATAGCAATCCATTAAGCCGTTCTTCCTGATGGTTTCTAAGATCGCCTCTATCAACTCTTCTTTACTCATGGGGATCTCGATCTTCAGGAACTTCGCCGAATCGTATAGTCTCTCTATATGCTCTCTAAGCTTGAAGACCACACCCTTATACGCCCTAATTCCTTCAAAGACTCCATCTCCATAGAGGAATCCATGATCGAGGACTGAGATCTTAGCCTCAGATTCTGGAACAAGATTACCATTGATATAGATTAGGCTTTCAGTCATTGGTGAGCTTAGATCTCGTATCTATATTTAAGGTTATTCGCCTCAACCCTTTTAAAATCCCCGGATAAGAAAATATCCAGAGATGGGAAAGCGTAAGATTGTATCAGAGCCGGATGAGCTTGAGGAGCTTGTTGAGCCTGGGCCTGGAGACGTCTATGGTGTAGTGGTTAAGATGTATGGTTATGATCGAGTATTAGTTGAGTGCAGTGACGGAAAGACCAGATTATGTAGGATTAGGGGGCAGCTTAGACGTAGGATCTGGATAAGGGAAGGAGACCTAGTTTTGGTGAGCCCTTGGGACTTTCAGAGAGATAAGCGGGGAGATGTTTGGTGGAGATTTACTAAGGTTCAAGCCCTAAAGCTCGCTGAGCAGGGGGTAATTCCAGACTTCTTAAGGGAGAAGTTGACCGAATGAGTCAACATACTTTTAAACACCCATAACTCTAATTCCTTGGAGAAGAGTTTTGTCTGGCGAAGAAAAAGTGGAGAAAAAACTTCGAATTCGAGAATATAGATATGAGAGGGAGCAGAGATATCTTAGGAAGAGATCTGAGCTTGATGAGGTCTTAGAAGAGGTCTTCGACCGCCAAACTCTCATGACGATCTACTCCTTGATGAATAAGGGTTTGATAAAGGAGTTCTATGGAGTTGTTAGCGCTGGGAAGGAGTCGAGGATCTATCTCGCCAAGGGAAGAGATGATGTGGATCTAGCGGTCAAGATCTACTTGATAATAAGCGCGGAATTCAAGAAGAGGAGGATGATGTATACCATGTATGATCCAAGGTTTAAGCGGGTTCCCAAAGACTTCAGAGACTTCATCTACCTTTGGGCTAGGAGAGAGTATAGTAATCTTGAAGCTGCATATGAGGCTGGAGTACCCGTTCCCAAGCCATATTTCGTTAGAAACAATATTCTCGGAATGGAGTTCATAGGCGAGGATGGGAAGCGTTATCCAACTCTCGTTGAGATAGAGCTTTCAAAAGAAGATTATGAAGAGATTTATCCAAAGGTGATCGATGCCTTGAAAAAGTTATACAGGAATGCGAGGCTTATTCATGGAGATCTAAGTGAATACAATATATTCGTGCTCCCAAATAATGATGTGATTTTAATAGATTTGTCACAGGCGGTCAGGGTCGAGCAACCTATAGCTGATTCACTCCTATTAAGAGACTTGAAAAACATCATTAGATTCTTTAGAAAAAATGGCGTTGAGACACCCGAGCCTGAGCAATTATTTGAAGAAATTACCGGTAAGGAACCATTTGCTTTAGAATAATCTATCAATCACTTCCTAAAGATTATGTTATAAACTAGGTCAATATTGCTGAATACTCCATGCTCCTGGATCGCTTTTGACATATGAACCTCAAAGGACTTCTGATGTCTTCGTTATGTCTCAATCAAAGGTTGAAGATCCAGTAATTTTACGCAGAGACTCCGACCATGATAAGATTTGGAGAACTTACAAACCTGAACAGAGAGAGACGCTGAAGAATATCTTGAAGAAAATGGGTCTGCTATAAAGCAGTTACACCTACACATTTTTAATATCGTTTGAGAGAGGTTTATTTTTCCTCATTATATTTAAATGTCCCGCGGGGGTGATTTGAACACCCGGCCATCCGGTGTCTGCCTGGTAGGCTGGATGGCCACGCCGTTTTGGGCGTGGTCTACAGCCGGACGCTCTACCAGGCTGAGCTACCGCGGGTCTATTTTCTAAGGGTTTTCCGGCTCTAATTAACTCTTACTCTTTTTTAGGATGGTCTTGAGCTTTAGCAGCTCGTTTCTCAGTTCTTGAGCCGTTTCAAGCATACTCTTCATATCGTTTCTCTTCAACTCCTTCTGCTTTGAGGTATTTGGCTTGAGGAGGCTTTCCTCGGTCTCCGGCTGCTCGTCCATCTTCTCCTCAGCCCCTTTCTCAGAGCTTTCCTCAGATCGCTCTTTAGGCGTCTGTTTCCCTTCTTCTACTCGGCCTGAGAACTCATTCGCGCTAGGTTCAGAGATTAGCTCTACTTTTTCTGGAGCGGGAGATTCTATGATCTGAATGTCGATTGCTTCTAGCTCTGGTTGAGGCTCTATTGAGGGCTCGGTCGGCTCTTGGGGTTCTTTGAAGCTTTGAGGCTTATCTCTCGACCAAGTGATTCTGTTTAAGATCATCCCAATGAGATATATTGAGATTATCGCCGTGACTAGTAGGAGCCACGTGATGGGATCCATCGCCATCTTAGATCTCCTCCATGATTTTTCCCATCTCTCCCATGAATCCTGAGGCCAGGTTGAAGAGTTTCATTGAGGCTAGTAGGGCTAGATGATAGATTAAGCTGCTTATGGTTAAGAGTATTCCGAGGTGATAGGTGAAGGTGAATTTCGAGTCTCCCTCGATTGAGTAGATTATGTAGCTGCTTGCGACGGCCATGATCAGCATTAACGCTGAGAAAAATGTTGTTATAGTGTTCTCGGAGATCGGCGTTATCACGGGAAACCATGTATAGATGAGCTTCGCGAATCCGGAAAGTATCTTTGTGAGAACTGATATCAGAGCTGAGATCGCGGAGAATATTGCTTGTAGGGGCAGGGCTAAGCCTCTAATAGCTCCAGCGACCTGCTTCCTCTTCTTCCTATTTGCCAGATGATTTAGGATATAGTCATGTAGCGCTTTTGATGTGATGGATTGTCTTGAACCATATCGAAGCGAATCTGCCTCAATTCTACATGTTGAGAGAATTAGGTTGCTGAGGCTTTCGACTCCGAACATCTCGACGGCCTTTCCCTGCTCGAATCCGAGCTCAAGCCTCTTACCAAGTCTCTTCAAGAGCTTGTTAAGGGGACCATAATCGTTTATCGAGACCACCTTACACGCGGATTTCAGGGATCCTGAGACTTCCAAGGCGTCTCCAAGGGATTTCACGAAAGGAGCATAGTTTTCATCCATCTCTCTAGCGGATTTCACCCATCTTTTACCGACCCATCCTATCATCAATAGTGGTGCTCCGGCTAAAAGCATGGGAACAGATATTGGATCGAGGAAGCCCTTCAATTTTATCGGTGAGAGTATTAGGAGTGACGTCGAGGATAGCGATGTAACGAGAATTATGGGGTTCATTCTCTCGATCGAGGCCAGCTTTTCAGGTCTCCTCGGATCGCTGTGTAGGATTGGATCTCTTGGAAGAGATCTTGAGGTAAAGAACGCTATGAACGCTAGAGACGTCACTACTGCGATTATAGTCCATATCAGAATCCTGTTCACGTCTATTCCGTAGATCATCGATGTTAGGAGCATTGAGACGCTTAGGAAGATGTTTGACGTCATGATCGCCGAATATGCTTCAATATATCTCTTCACCCTCTCAATCGCCCTGTCGAACTCCGTTATCTTGTTAGCCATCATTTTCTCATATTCAACTCTCATGAAGTCTCTTAGATCCACATTCACATTCACGGAGTCGGATAATCTTTGAAGAAACTTCTTGACTCTTTCCTCCGAGATCTGTGAAGCCACATATCTGGCTGCTTTATGTAAGGTGTAGCCCCACTTCTCAACTAGGGTCGAGATCTTGGAGAATATCTTCGATGCATCAGAGAGGGCGAGAAAAGATTTTCCAGCCATCTTCATTATATCTCTCGAAGATGGACTTGCGGTCGAGAGTGAATATAAGTGGATTATCATGAGTGGATATATCTCCTTAAGCTTCTTCTTTTCACTCCATCTCTTTAAGAGATGTTTTAATCTGATTCCCAAGGTTTTCCACCTTCTTCGATGATTGCGAGAAGCTTCTTCGCGCCGATATTGTATGCTTGTTTCACGATCTTCCAGACCTTTAGATAGTCATAGACCCCGAGCTCTACGAGCCTCTTTAAGAGCCTCGCCCTCAGCATTAAGTCGTCATAGATCGCTCCAAGACTTCTCCTATCGATTCCCTTCATCACCGCGATCTTGTTCTCTAGGAGGTGGCTGCTTCCTCTTCCTCTGAATTCATGTTCATCTTCAGCGGGTTTCCAGTTGAAGAGTTCTATGTAATTGAATCTACCCTCGACTGGATCATATCCCACGATCTCGTTGACGCTTAGAACTCTTCTTTCAACCTTGCCAGTCCTCGGAATCCTGACCGCGCTTTGAATCACGACGCAGTTCAAGATGTCGATATATGTCTTCGGAACCTCTATCGGCGACCCGGTCAATCTTTGGACGAGCTTCTCAATACTGCCGGCGTGGAAGGTCGTTAAGACTGGTGCTCCGGTCTGCATGGCTTGAAAGGCTACGCTTGCCTCTTTTCCCCTAATTTCTCCGACTATTATGTAATTTGGCCTCTGCCTTAGAGCTGCCTTCAATAGATCGAATAATTCTATCCCTATCCCTTCCTCGCTCTCTCTAGTGACCTCTCTAATCCAATTATCGTGTGGAACTATTATCTCAGGGGTGTCCTCTATGCTGATTATCTTGTAGTGTGGGTTTATGAAGACGCATGAAGCTCTTAGGAGAGTTGTCTTTCCACTCGCGGTCTCCCCGCAGAACCAGATGCTCATATTGTTTTCCAGGAGCATCCACAGATAGGCTGCTATCAATTCATCTATTGAACCCCATTTGATTAACTGGGTTATGCTTATCGGCTTGTCGCTGAACTTTCTTATCGTGAAATTGCTTCCCCTCATGCTCACATCCGATCCAAACACTATGTTTATCCTAGATCCATCTGGAAGCGATGCGTCAACTATCGGATTCCTGTAAGTCACCGGTTTTCCAGTTTTCTCCGATAATCTCCTGACAAATTCGTCGAGGTCATCCCTGGAATCAAATTTTACGTTTGATTCACAGCTTCCGAAGACCTTGTGTTCGACGAATATCGGTCCCAGGCCATCGCAGCTTATGTCCTCGATATATGGGTCTCTTATGAATGGTTCGAGTATTCCAAGTCTTGCTTTCTCCATTATTAGCTGATATTCGAGGGCTTTGTAGGTCTCATATCCGACGTAGATCTTCTTAATGACTCCATGCTTCCTCTCGACATCATATTTTCCCAAGGGCATCCCATATTTTATCTCCACAACAGTTCTGAGAAGCTTCTTCAATAACTTCTCATGCTCCTCAACCGTCTTGAACTCCAGTTTCTCGTCTATCAACATTATCAAGGCTTCCTCAACTATATCGAATAAATTTCCAAGCCTTAACCCACTGGCAGGCTGGACGATGACATACATCGGCCTCTCGCCGGCTTCCCTCGTATAGATGTGGATGAAGATGGGGTCTCCGACGGGATAGATGATATTCACCTCATCCCTATATCTGAGCTCTCTTGAGAGCTGCTCCATATATTCTGGTAATGGTCTACCTCTCTTGGCCAAGTCATCTATGTATCGCATTAGATGAGGGTTCTTCGATAAAGCGTCTCTGAAATCCCTTCTAAAAGGTTTCAGCGTGGCCTTCATGGCCGCGCCTCCTAAGCCTTTGCCTGGGAGAATGGCAGTACCTTTATCCCGAATGCTGGATCCACGTCGAAGCTCAGGGTTATCGAGGACGGCTTGACCGCTCCCTTAAGCTTTGGGACCTGTAATAATTTGACGATCTTATCTCCTATCTCCTTTATCGAGAGAATGAAGTGGACATCGCATATAGATCTCATCCTAATCAGCATGTCTTGTTCAAAGGCATATGGATGAATTGTTATGAAGATGGATTTTTCGAGATCGTCGACTATGTTTCTGGCCTCGGTGAAGAAGTTCAAGATATCTTTCTCATCTGCGTAGGTTACGAGATAAGTGAGTGAATCTATAATGTATACGTCGAATCTATTCAGCCTTCTTATGGCCTTGATTATCATGTCGAGGAATTTTGACGCCAACTCCTTATCCCACTCCAAGTTCCTGACATGTAGCTCGAATATCTGGAGCTGACCTATTAGGAAGAAGTATTTCACGTCGAGCGTTATCTGTTCCATCGAGTTTATCAAGGCTTTAGTTCCAGTCTCCGTCGTTATGTAGAGAACCTTGAAACCTTGATTTAATGCTCCATACGTGTATTGCTGGGATATTATGCTCTTTCCGCTGTCATTCGGCCCTTCTATCAAGCATAGGAATGGAGTCCTTAATGCTCCTATCTTTCTATCTAATTCTCCATTCAAGGATTTTATGAACCGCTTTCTCCCTCTCATCTCGTTCTCACCCCATTCGGCGCAACCATTATCAACATGAATTCATCGGCTATGTCCTGATCTCTACTTATCCAAGCTCTGATCGCTAAGCTCTCTTCATTGTCCCAGAATCCGCTTGACATGTCAGCAGTAACTGGATTCTTAAGCTCCTTGACTCCATGATATGTTATGTTTGATACACGCCATCCCCTTTCCAAATCCTCGCTTGGATTGTATGGTAGCCATTCAGCTCTAATACTTCCATTCGAGTTTCTATAGATCATTATCAGGTCTATCTCATCGAATTCCTTCACGGAGATCGAGCCTGCTCCCACATTCTTTATCACAGCCTCAATAGTTCTATTATCCCGAAGCTTCGTCATGGACTCTATCTCTAAATATCCCTTGCATCTTTCCCCGACTTTTTCCATAAATTTTATTCTCTCCATGAAGAGCTGATTATGCGTCGCCATGGCTATCATCAAGTAGCCCATCGCGGCCAAGCTCGCAGCCGTTAAAACGGCTAGAACGATCAATCCTCCTAAACTTGACATTTTTTCACCCCTAAACTGATAAATTATATTCTGACTCCGCTCCGTTGAATAGGATGAATTTCAAGTAGTAGTCTCCGCTGGTTAGCGATTCGCTGAGATGTGCCTCGACTTCGATGGTCTCTGATGGATCCCATCTACTATCATCATCCGAGTCATTCAGTAGCTTATAGTTCCAAGAATCGGCTGAATCTCCATAGAGCAGGTAATAGACCTTGTTCCTGCTTAAGATCATGATCTCGGATTTCTTGATAAGCTCTCTTGAAAGATCTTTAAAACCCGTATTCTTCACCCAAAGCTTGATCGTCGATGCCTCATCTGAGGAATGCGCGTAAATTATATCACATCTATAGTATAGTTGCTCCTTTAATCCCAGAACTTGAATTTTTTGGAGATCTGCGACTTGATTTAAGCTCGTGAAGTAGACTCCTGCTAGAGTTGCGGCGATAATTGTCGCTGCGACTGCTAAGGTGAACTCCGTCATTAAGGATCCTATGGGCATCCTCGTTCACCTCTCTTTCTTCACCTTTATATCCGGCTGGATTAATCCGAGTAATAGTGCTGTGAAGAATTTGTCATCGTTTATTGACCCTAATATGCTGATGACGTATGCAGCTGCTAGAAGTGATTCATAGTTTAGCTGTCTAACCTCTGGGAGATAGATTCCCTGGAACTCCTCATGGTTCCTCAATAGGAAATCGACGGCGTCGCTTAACCTTTCCAAGACATCAGGTGGAGCAAGCTGCTTCACAATCCTAGATCTTAAGAACCTCAAGGTATTTTCACTTCCCAAAAGTCTTAGGAGAATGCATGCGCAAGCGAGGGATGCGAGGAGATTTGACATCCCACTCGGAGCTGGACTTATTTCCTGCTTCATGGAAACTTGCCTATAGTCGATTTTGGGAGAAGCCTTCTCTTCCTCCGGTCTTTCGATCTCCCTCACCACTCTCTCCTTGACGTCTCTTACATCTTCCCCGCTTCTCCTGAGCTTATCGAGTTCTAAGATGTTTGCAACATAGTTGAATGGGTTTTCAAGATTTGAGATTATTTCTCTAACATCCATCAGAGTTGTCTCTAGAGGTTCCTTCAATTTTCTTACTTCTTCCTCAAGCTCCTCTAATCGTTTCTTCAATGAAGGCTCCTCGCCATTACTCATCCTCACACCTCCATATTCTCGAAGTCTCTTCTTCAGGAACTCCTCTTTTGAACTGAGCTGGAAGCTTTATGAGATACTCGTAAAATGCTTTAATCTCGCTTGAGGCATAGATTATCAACACTTCAGCGGTTTTTCCAACGACCCTTGAATAGAATTGATGAAGTATGCCTCTAATCACGTATAGGAGGAAATTACCCCTTCGATTCGCGGTGTAGGCGCTGTTCGTCACCCGGCATATGAGCTCGACATTATTGTCAGATGGAATGGCTGTGAAGATCGCGATGTCTTTCACAAGCTTATAATTCTTCATGAAGTCTAGGAGAAATGCGTTCGCTGAGGTTAGATCACAGCTTTCTTCCTTCGGGTAAAGGTCGTAGATTTTATCCCCCAAAACTCTTCCAATCGCGAAGAAGACTATATTGGATACTTCCATTCCGAGGAACTCGGCCAAGTTATCTAGAAGGCTTAATATGCTCATGAGTTGCTCGAAAGCCTCTTGACCAATTCTGAAGTCTGCATCGCTCATTCTAATACCACCTCAAGCATTCATAAATAATTGAGATTAGAGACCTAAATATGTTTCGAATTTTATTAAGGTAAGACAAAGTTTATTAATATGTATTATTCAGATAGTATTGATGAAGGTGAGGCGGAATCCAAGAGTAAGATTGAGGAGGATGGCGAGGAGGGGGCTAACAGGTCTTGAGACAGCGATAATCTTAATCGCCTTCGTGATAGTCGCGGCCGCCTTCGCATTCGCGGTCTTGAACCTCGGATTTTCCTCAACTCAGAAGAGCGGAGAGGTCTTAAAGGCTGGATTAGAGGAAGCAACTTCTAGCGTAGAGCTCGCGGGCTCGGTCATAGCTATGGGCGCAAATACGACGAACGGAGTGAAGGTTGAAAACTTCACCATATACATTAAGACGGCTGTTGGGAAGAGGCCGGTTGATATGAGTGAACAGACTCTCGTGATCTCCTATCTAGATCCATATAAGGCGGTTGATAAGCTGACCCGCGGAACCGAAGTCGATGTTGAGGAGATTCAAGGAGATGGAGATACTTTATTGGAGTATGGAGAGGTCTTTAAGATAGTGATCCATGTAGACCAGATCTATAATGGAATCGATAACGTCCAGCTTCAGCCAAACGACGTGATCTCGATCGAGATAAAGCCCTCTACAGGCTCCATTCTAAAAGTCGAGAGAATGCTTCCACCGGCCATCGATTGCGTGATGGACTTGGCATGACCCTCCTCCAATCCTCCTCTAAACTCTCTCACCTTTTTCTCAGCCTCTTCATCTTCGAGATATAAGCAAACTTAAATAGAGTTCATATTTGATTAGCGTTGAAGTACATAAAGATGAAAATTGGGGAGGAATTGATTTGAGTCTTGGACCGCCTTCGATGAAGTACATCATTGAGGCCAGAATAGAGGTCGATGGTGTCGTTGATAGAAACGATATCGTGGGAGCGATCTTCGGGCAAACTGAGGGATTATTCAGCAGTGAACTCGATTTGAGAGAACTTCAAAAGAGTGGGAGAATTGGGAGAATAGAGATCTCCGCGAGCCCTCAAGGCGAGAAGACCATTGGAAAAATCACGGTTCCATCGGCCCTAGACAAGTATTCAACGGCCTTAATAGCGGCCATGATCGAGAGCATCGAGAGAGTAGGCCCCTATGCGGCGCGAGTCAAGATCGAGAGAATCTATGATATTAGGGCTGAGAAGAGGAAGAAGATCGTTGAGAGAGCGAGGACAATCCTCTATGAATGGGAGAAGAGCAAGCTTCCAGAAGATGACATGATCTTGAAAGAGCTTGAAGAAGCCCTCCTAAAGGCAAGAGTCATAGAATATGGTCCAGACAAGCTTCCAGCGGGTCCAGAAGTGGGTAAGAGTGAGGAGCTGATAATAGTTGAGGGTAGAGCTGATGTAATAAATCTCCTAAGACATGGTTATAGAAACGCTGTAGCAGTTGAGGGAGTCAAGATTCCTAGAACCATTAAGGATCTCTCAGCCAAGAAGAAAAAGGTCATAGCGTTTCTCGATGGAGATAGAGGTGGAGACCTTATCTTAAGCGAGCTTCAAAGAGCTGGAGTGAAAGTAGACTTAGTTGCAAGAGCTCCTTATGGGAGAGAAGTCGAGGGATTGACTGGAAAAGAGATTTCCGATGCCTTACACCACGCCATCCCATTCGATGAGGCCATAAGGAGGCTTAAGATCCCAAAGGAAGTCCCACAGCTCCCGGAGAAAGTGAGAGAATACGCTAAAGAAGTTGAAGGAAAGCTGATGGCCATCATCCTGAACAGCGATGTTCAAGAAGTTGAGAGAGTTCCAGTCAGCGAGCTGGCTCAAAGACTTCAGGAATTGAGGGATCAAGCCAAATACGTCGTATTCGACGGAGTGATAACCCAAAGACTTGTAGATATACTATCTGAGGTAGGGATCGATGTATATCTGGTGGGAGTGAGGGTTGGAGAGATCTCAAAACCCTCGGAGAGAGTTCACATAATTACCTTTGACAATCTCTAGCCAACCATATCCCTTAATGGGAGAGGATATCTGAGGAAGGCCACTACCCCACCGAAGCCCATGATCTTCTCAGATGCTTCCAATCCATCTAAGAGGACTTGCAGATCGAGTTTTCCTCTCTCAGCGGCTCCAAGCAACTTATCCAAATCTTCATCAATTATATGATCCCAAAGAAAACCTTCGGAGACCAGTATCTTCTCAACCGCTCCAAGCTTCCAAGCCTCTAATACCTCTCTGAATCCAAGCGCGACCTTCTCCGGATTCCTCGACATCTGTTTGATAAATCTCTCCACCTCCACCGAGTCTCTAATGGGCTTCAGTAAATCCGCTAAATCCTTCAGGATCCCTGATCTCATGGCCTCTCTAATTCCATCCTCTCCGCCCACTGATGAATGATAAATCCTCTTAACCCTTTTCAGGATAGATTTTTCAGAATTCTTTAAGAAGTTCATGAAGTCGTCGACGAATATCTTTGGCCCAATTATGACGGCGTTTGATTCCTTATTCCTCGAGAAATAATCTTTCAAAGTCGAAACCACGTCCTCGAATATCCGCTTGATCTCCCGTTCTCCCCATGAGATGGATTTATCGGTTGATGGAAAAGTCTTCGAGTAAAGCTTGTTTAACCCCGTTCCCGTGAACTCCGCGACTGCAACCCTCTCGTCATCGATTGAGATGCAGAGCATTCTCTGGCCTCTCCTACGGCCAGCATAACTCGATGCAAACGCTTTAAGCCTCTCAAACTCCTTTTGACTCCTAATCACCAATTCAATTCCAGGATAAAGATGTATTGTGTGATGTTTCCCAAGTAAATCGAGAGGCTTGCTCTCATAGATTATTCTGCCGGCGAAGCTTATCCTCTTCATTAACGGATCTACCGTCTTTCCCTCAACTTCTATACCCAATGTAACTCGAACTCTCTCACTATCAACTTTCCCACTGATCCTCTCTTTCTTAATCTCTCTACTAGTCTCAGAATAGATCTCATATCCAATTTTGACGAGCCTGAAGATATTAAGTAGATCGAGTCCAGATTCAGGCATCAATTTGATCGATCTCTTCAACGGGTTGACATCTTTTACTATCAATTCAACTCGATATATCCATAACCAGAATTTATGGCTACCGAGAAAACATTATCACCTATAAGATCCAAGATCCTCCGGGTTGAGCTATAGGGAGGTTGTTTACGATGAGAATCGGTGGCGGCTGCTTAGAAGTCTTAGGGAGAAGGCTTTAAAGCTCATGAAGCCTCTCGCCGACCATGGCCTTAACCCAATAATTTACGGAAGTATAGCGAGGGGAGATGTTAGGGATGACAGCGATATAGACATCTTCATCCAATATCCTGTAAGCTCGGCAATGGTCGAGCTCTATCTTCAAGAATACGGTATCAAGCCGATGGAGAGGCTGCTGATCCAGGCCACGCCCAGCCACGTTCCAAAAGCATATCTAGTCATCGACGAGCTCACATCGATCTCATTTCCCTTATGTAGGATGAGGTCGGATGAGTTAGGCTTCTATAAGCTTGCAGGCAGAGTAGAATATGGGGAGCTAAAGGCTAATCGAAGGGTTCCGGGGATGAATAAGCAGCTCATTCTTATAATCCCGACTCTGAGAGGCCATGAAGAACTACCAGTTGAGCATAACGTCGAGGAAGCCGCCAAGATCCTAGGAGTCGACCCCACAACCCTCAGAAATAGGGTTAGAGTTCTTAAGAGAAGGAGAGAGCTTGGAAGAACCGGCGTTTATAGAAAGCTTGAAATCCCACAAGATAAGACCTTTGAGGAAGTCTTTGAAGAGATCTTGGCTAGAGACCCCGCCCTCAGAAGAAGGCTTAGAACTGTGGGATAATACGATCCCAAATAAGGAAGGATGGTAAACTGCTTTATAGGATTGTGAATAAGCTCTTAAGAGGGTCTTGAAGGTTCTCTTGATCTCACCACCCGCACAGTCGATAGTCAAGCAGGTAGTAGGTGCAACCGCGCCTCCACTGGGCTTGGCCTATCTAGCCTCAATTGCCAGAGATCTTGGATGTGATGTGAGGATAATGGATTCCTTGGCCGAGGACCTCACGCTCAGAGAGATCAGGGCCAGGATCAAGAAATTCTATCCAGACTTGGTGGGGGTGACCGCGACAACATCGATGATCTACGACGCCTACGACGTGGCCGCTGTCGCGAAGGAAGTTAACCCCAACGCCCTAGTGATGATCGGAGGGCCTCATGCAACCTTCATGGCCTCCGAAGTTCTCCAAGAATGTAAGCACATTGATGTGGTGGTGAGGGGTGAGGGGGAGTTGACTTTCAGAGAACTCTTGATGAAACTCATGAAAGGCAACCGAGATTTCAGAGAAATCTTGGGGATAACTTATAGGGTGGATAATGGAGTGAGGGAGAATCCACCGAGACCGCTTATACGAAACCTAGACGATGTTCCGCTTCCAGCCTACGATCTCCTTCCGATGGATAGGTATAGGGTTGGGAAGCTGAAGTTTGGGGCGATAATAACCTCTAGGGGATGCCCATATACGTGTATCTTCTGCTCTTCTTCTCTTCAATTTGGCAAGAAGTGGAGAGCGCACAGCGCTGAGAGGGTTTTAGAGGAGCTTAGGATCATGAGGTACGAGTATGGAAGGCAGGAGATCGAGTTCCTAGACGACACATTCACGTTAAATAAGAAGAGAGCTATCGCAATAGCTGAAAAGATTGTTGAAGAGGGCCTGGATATATCTTGGTCGGCTTCATCTAGAGTAAACACGTTCAGCCGCGAAGTCGGCTCCGCGATGGCTAGGGCTGGATCGCATACAGTCTATTTTGGAATTGAATCTGGATCTGAGCGGACTTTAAAGTTCATAGATAAGAGGATTACGACGGAGCAGGCCATGGATGCGACGAGGGCGGCCAAGGAATGTGGACTAAGAGCCTTGGGATCCTTCATCATAGGATTCCCATATGAGACCGAGGAGGATATCAGGAAGACCATAAAGTTCTCAAATAGGGTTGGAGTGGATCTCGCTCAATTCACGATAGCGACCCCATATCCGGGAACAAAGCTCTGGGATCTAGCGATTAAAGAAAACCTCTTATTGACAAGAAATTGGAGGAAGTTCACAACAGTCGACGTTGTCATGAAGAACCTCTATCTCACGCCTGAGAAGATCAAGAAACTCTTTCTCTGGGCATATCTAAACTTCTATCTAAACCCGAAGCACGCCCTAGAGGATCTCATAAGGAATAAAGGATTTATCTTGAGGAGAGCCGTACCTGCGGCCTTCAGATTCCTTAAGAATAGTCTCCTCAGCTTAATTAGGGGAAGATATGTCTGGCTTAAGACCGAGGAATCTCTAGAGACATACTAATAAGGACTCTTTGGATAAGAATCTCTGGGATGGCCTCGGAAGAGGATGATTATATGAAGCGAATGGTTGACGCCCTCAGAAGTGGAGCTAAGATGCTCTCAGAGCAATGTCCAATATGCAAGAGCCCCCTCTTCGAGATAAATGGCCAGCTTTGGTGCTTGAAATGTAATAAGAGGGTTATAAAAGTCCATGGAGACGAGGAAGTCGGTGAAGCCTTAACAACGTATACCCTTTCACAAACCCATGAGATCCTGGCTGCCAAGATCGAGGAGATAACTGTTCAGCTTTCAAGAGCCGTAGATGTAGAGGAGATTAGAAAAATGGCTGAAACCCTCAGCATACTCCTAAAAACCCTAGAACAATGCGTGAAGCTAAAAGAGGAGCTCACAGGTTAACAAGAAAAAGATAACATGTTCACATCGATAAAAAGAAGAAAACTTATCAAATAATTGACGGGGATCTCTATAGTATTACCAAGGGAATTCCATTTTGATATCTGGAGAACTTGTGAAAATATGAGAACAATTATATTAGGGGTCTCCGGCCATGAAGCTTTATCATAATCTTAGAAAAATGGCCTATGTTAAGTAAAAAATAATCATAAAAAAGCATGAAAGATGAGTTTAGGAAAACATCGAAGTAGGTATAGCTAGAAGAATAGCAGCTCTCTACAGCACACCCCTCAATTTCCGATGGAGAAAAGTTATTTTCCAGTGGAAACGGTGGGGTATGCCTCATTTCCTGTGAAAAGCTTGAATCAACAGATATTTTATGAAAAAGACGGGGAAAATAGCTTAATTCATGTCACTTCACATGATTGTTCTACAGTCTGTGAAAAAAATTCCCGATCGTCAGACACACCCCTTAATTTCCACTGGAAAACTGCGGGCAAAAACCGCCTATTGAAAATGTAAAGAGTGATCAATATTTCTTGAAAAAATCTCTAGGATAATAGTGAGTTCAATTCAATATTGTTCAGCGGATAGATATACAAGGGGCTAATTCGATGAATAATCGAATTCATAGAGATCTTCAATCTTCTAAGGGGCTGTTCCAATGGAAAGAGTCGGGTGCAGGGGATCCATTGGAAGAAGTATTTAAGAGAGCTCTTAGCAGGCCGAAGATCTTTAAAAATAGAGAGGTTATGAGATCCGATTATGTCCCTGAAAAACTACCGCATAGAGATGAACATATCCGGAGCCTCGGAGAAATCCTTTCACCAACCCTGAGAGGTTCAAGACCTAGTAACGTCTTCATCTATGGAAAGACTGGAACCGGAAAGACGGCGGTCGTGAAATATGTTTTCAAAAGATTCGGGGAAATCACATCCAAGGAAAAACTTCCCTTGAAATTCGAGTATATCAACTGTAGGATTGCTGGGACGGAGTATAGGGTTTTGACGGAGCTATGCGGGGCCATAGGGGTTAAAGTTCCCTTTACAGGATTATCAAAAGCTGAAGTATTTAATAGATTGAGAAGAGGTCTTAGTGAAAAAGGATACCTGCTCGTGGCCTGCTTTGATGAGATCGACGCCCTTGTAAAAAATTATGGAGATAATCTACTCTATGAGCTCACTAGAATAAATGAAGGATTCAATGGATCCGGTCTTTCGATAATAGGAGTCTCAAACGATCTCCACTTCAAAGATTATCTAGACCCAAGAGTGCTGAGCAGCCTAAGCGAGGAAGAGCTCGTCTTCCACCCATACACAGCAATCGAGTTAATAGACATCCTGAGTGAAAGAGCTTCAGAAGCATTCTATGAGGGAGCCGTTCCACAAGAAGTGATAAACCTCTGCGCAGCCTTGGCCGCCGCAGAACATGGAGACGCTAGGAGGGCCATAGATTTATTGAGGGTTGCGGCTGAGGTCGCTGAAAGGAATGGTGATGAGAAAGTTGAGGAAAAACACGTTAGGTTAGCTCAGAACATAATTGAGCGTGGAAGAGTTTTCGAGGCGTTGTCGACCCTCCCCCTTCACAGCAAACTGATCTTAACCTCACTGATACTTCTGAAAAGAGGCGGAGTCGGAGATCCCATCTCAGGAACAGTTTACCAAGCATACAGAGAATTATGCGGATTAATCGGAGTCGAGCCTCTAACCAATAGAAGGGTCAGTAGCTTGATCTCGGAGCTCGATATGCTCGGAGTCTTGAAAAGTGATTTGGTGAATAGGGGAAGGTATGGGAGAACTAGGAAGATCAGTCTCTTGACACCGATCGACGAGGTTGAAGAGGTTATCAGGAGTGACGAACTCCTCTCAACTCTCCTAAATCATAAGTTAAAAATAGACTTAAAGAGAAATCGCTAAAACATCTTTTATATCTATTTGTTGTTCTATTGGATTGAACAAGCTGTTCTGTTCGATGATATTATCTCATGCTTGGGCCACGATCTGTTGAGATGAGGTGGAATAAAGAACGCATAATAGTATTGGCTTTGATACTGCTGGTCGCATCGTTCGCGATAGGCATAATAACGTCAACATATTTCTTTGGAACAATAGCATCTTCAAATTCGCAAAAACTCGCGAGGCTTATGGCGCCGAGGCTGGAAGTTATAAAAACTGTAACTACTACGCCTACTGTCGCGAATTTGGCTGACTATGCGAAGGCCGAGGGAGTCCAATTCATTCCACAAGTTGAATACGTGAATAGGATGATAATTAGAACTGCAAGTATTAATATGGAGGCAGATGATCCGGAAAAGGTCATTAATGAAATTATGTTGATCACGAATTCTCTTGGGGGATATGTGGAGTCCATGGAGATCCATAGCGATGGAAGAGTCTCCGCCAACATAGTCGTGAGGATTCCAAAGAAGAGCTTCTTCGAGGCTTTAACGAGAATTAAGGAGCTTGGAAAAGTTTTGAGAGAAGAGGTCTCGGGAAAGGATGTAACAGAGCAGTATATCGATCTTGAGGCGAGGCTCAGAAACCTGAAAGCTGAAGAGGATTGGCTTCTGACGGCCATGGATAAGGCCAAGAATATCCAAGAATTGATGACCGTTGAACGGGAACTCTGGAGGATCCGAGGAGAGATCGAAAGAATTCAGGGACAATTAAAATATCTTGAGCGGAGAGTTGAATACTCGACTATAATGGTTTATGTCACTCAGCCTGGAAAACCTAGGCCGGGGCCATCGCCATATCCATCGTTTGATATAACTCCAGCGCTGGCCGCGGCGATCACAGCAATATATTACATCGTATATGGGTTGATTTTTCTGGTGATTGCTGGGACGCCTGTAGCGGTGTTAGTTTATGCTGGATATAGAGTTTATCGAAGACTTACGGCTAGATGACGTTCATTGACCGGCGAAGTAGTTCTCAGCAACCTTCCTAACTTTTTCCAGATATTCTCGCTCGGTATAGATTCTTACAATTCCATAGATCTTTGACGTGAAATCTAGGAGGGGTGAGCGATGGGCCACGACCTTAATCTCTCCACCGATCTCATCATAGAATTGAACTTGTTCCTGATCCATGTATGGTAGAGGTGGAACGTATGGCGTATCTATCCAGACATGATTTTCGGGGACTCTGGCCAGCTTCGCTAACTTCTGTTCAGTTTCTTCTATCCCCTCTCTCTTCATCAATTCCCTTGGAAAGTCTTTTTCGCCAAACTTGAATTCGTATGCTACTTTGGGGAGATCTCTTCTCTCAATCCTCTCGATCGCCCATCGAGTTCTTTCATTCCTCTTCATCATGCACCAGAGAACATAGTCATCATAGCTCAGATATTCTCGGACATTCATTGATGAGAAGTCTAGTTCCTTAAGCATTCTAACGGCTCTGAGGAAGATCGTTTGAGCTGCTCTAACAGCGTGATGGAAGTATATGTTCATGAAGCTCTGGTATCTAGCTAAGGCCATTTCCTCAACTGCTCCAATCGCCTTCAAGCTCAACGCGAGCCTATCATCTATCACTTTGCTTCTCCAGATAATCCTCTTCGCATCCAACAATCCATAAGATGCTCCGGTGAAATACGAATCCCTCATGAGGAAGTCAAGTTTATCCGCATCCATAGGCCCGCTTATTATGGCCGACTCAGCTCCTTTACCCCTTAAAACATCTATTACTTCATCGACGGACACACCGCACTTCTTAACTGCCTCTCGTAATTCTCGGTCATTTTCCAAGATTTTTATCGTCATCTCTTCATGAGTTGTTCCAGCTTCTTCTAATAGTGGTTCAAGTAGATGGGAATATGGAGTGTGGCCTAGGTCGTGTAGGAGTCCAGCCAATCTCAAAAGCTTCCTTCGATGCTCATCGAATCCCAATCTCTCCGCGAATTCTCCCGCCAAATACATGCATCCAAGCGAATGATCGAATCTCGTATGTCTGGCGCCTGGGTAAACTAGGTGGACGAATGGAAGCTGAATTATTCTTCTAAGCCTTTGAACCGGATATGTATCTAGGACTCTGACCTCATCCTCGCTGAGGCTTATGTAGCCGTGAACCGGATCCTTGATTAACTTTACCGCCAATCCAGCTCATATAATTCTCGCCTAAGCGATAAATCTATTGCTGAAGGGCTTTCTTCTCCTCAAGAAACTTTTCAACCAAGCTTCTGACATCTTCAAAGACTTCCTCAACCCCTCTATTGGCGTCGATCACCTTGAAGCCTTCTCTCTCAGCGAGTTCGAGATACTTCTCCCTAACCTTTTTCAGGATCTCGACCCTCTCAAATCGAGCCCTCTTTCTCTTAATTCTCCCCAAGCCTATCTCCGGATCCACGTCGAGGAGTATTACGAGATCAGGTTTTTCGGCGAACTTATTCAATTCCTCAACCCATCTTTGATCTCCAACCGTAATCGATTGATACGCTATTGATGAATGAACATATCTATCTGAGATTATTATGAATCCTTTTTCAAGGAGCGGTCTAATGATCTTGTTAAGGTGATCGATTCGATCGGCTGCGAAAAGTAATGCCTCAACTCTGACGTCGACTTTTCTTTTTGAGGCCATCTTCTCAAGGATTCTTCCAATTGCTCCTCTAGTGGGCTCGAAGGTATAACGGGTTTGGATTCCCTTCTTCCTCAACCATCTCACAAGTTTTCTCGCATGCGTGGTCTTCCCGGCGCCATCGATTCCCTCGATCACTATGAGAAATCCTCTCTTCATGAGCGGATCACCGAGTAATCACGTGGCAAACATAATGAGGTTTTCCCTTAAAAAGATGAAGAATGTGACCCGTCTGTTCACAGGTTCTAAGCTACTTTAAAATTCCAGCTTAGCAGGCATTCAATCAGCATGAATAATAGGTTGAGTCTATGGATCTCGGGGGTGGCGCTTCTCTCAGCATCCACCATACTATTGGCCTTAATACATCTAAAGATACCGTTTCCCCCTCTTCCATTTCTCACTTTCCGCTTCGATGAGATTCCATGCGTGATCGCCTTCCTAATTTTCGGATTCAAAGCAGGCTTAACAGTCGCCTTCATCGAGTTCCTCATCCTGAATCTCGGCAAACCATATCACGTATTGATCGGTCCCTTGATGAAGTTTTTAGCGATAGTCTCCATGCTCATTGGATTCGTGGTCGCGGATAAGTTGTGGAAGCTCAAGTTTAAGGAGTTTAAGAGGTTTGGCATAACAGTCTTCTTATTTATGGGGATTATCTTCAGAGTCTCCGTGATGGCGTTCTCCACCTTCATCCTCTACTACATACTCTTTCCAAAACTATATCTTCCATTCGCCAAAGGTCTTCTATCAAGGGTTATGGGGTTAAGTTTTTCATCAGATCTCGAACTTGTTTCGATACTGCTCTTACTCACATCATTGTTTAACGCGCTTCACGTCTTCTTCTCTCTCATACCTGCGACCATAGTCCATAAGATATATGTAAGGTCTTTGAGGAAATCCAGTGTTCAACCTAAGGTTGGTGGCTCTAAAGAATCTTAGTCCTCATGTCAGAGGGCTTCATTCAAGTTCTCTTGAGGATCTCGACCCCGGGCAACTTTTCTCCGGATAAGTAGTGGATTAGTGCTCCTCCCGCGAGGCTTACATAGGAGAAGTCTTCTGGACTTAATCCGACGAGCCTTATCGCCGTTGAAGAGTCTCCTCCACCGATTAAGGTGAACGCCTTAGACCTGGCTAAAGCCCTGTAAATCATATATGTTCCACGTCTAAAGATCTCCTTCTCATAGGCTCCAGCAGGTCCTTTAACTATTATTGCATCTTCTCTGCTCGCAGACAATATTAATTCACTGTATTTGTTCGCGGTCTCTCCGCCTATATCCATTATCTCGGATGGAGCTGGAAGCATCTTAACGCTAATCTCAAATCTATTTCCATCGAGTTCACATGCCACATCTATCGGTCTGTGAAGTCTCTCTCCAAGTCTTTCTTTAAGCTCCTTAATCTTCGGAAGGAATTCTTCAAATTTTTTCTTCCTGATGTAATTTAGGCTAGGTTCTCCAAGATCATATCCCTCGGCCATTAAGAATAGTTGTCCCAAGATTCCAGCCGAAAGTAGCAGCTTGATCTCAGGTCTACCCCTATTGAGGATAGAGTCTATGACGCTTATACAGTCCTTGGGCTTGTTTCCGCCCATGAATAGGATGACCCGATCTCTTTCCTCAAGGATCTCTGTTAAGGCCTTAAGCTCCCTCTCCATAACTCTCCCGGCAACGGTTGGTAAGACCGCTGCGAAACCGACTATAGATGCGTGAGGTCTATGGGCAACTGAGAAAGCGTCCTGAACAAATAGATCGGCGTATTTTGAGAGCTTTGAGATTAACTCTCCCTTAGCATGCTCCTCTGGGCTCGCCTTGACGGTCTCCTCATCCAGGAATCGAACATTCTCAAGCAATAGTATCTCTCCGGGCTTGAGGCTCTTGATCGCTTCCTCCGCCTCGGCTCCTAGGATGTCTGGGACGTATTTAACGGGCTTCCCAACATGCTTTGATAAAAGCTCTGCATGTTGTTTTAATGGTAGGAAGTCCGGCTGCCCCTTCCTTCCTTGATGGGCCAAGACTATGACTTTCGCGCCCTTATCTGAAAGCTCTCTAAGCGTTTCAGCGTGAGCCCTAAGCCTCTCATTATCTTGGATCTTCTTCGTCTCAGGATCGACAGGCGAATTTAGATCCACTCGGACTATGACCGCTTTACCCCTCACATCGACATCATCAAGTGTCTTGAAGAAGCTCATAACATAAACACCTCTAATGAATTGCTTAACAGCCTTCTAATAGATTTATTTTCAAGCTGCCTAAACTAATATTATTGAGTTGCGTGGTTGATCGAGATGATTCCGCCTGAATTAAATTATGATGAAGTCGCTGAGAAGCTGATCAAATTCATTCAAGGAAGAGTTGAAGAAGCCGGCGCAAATGGAGTCGTTGTAGGAGCGAGTGGCGGACTGGATTCCTCCGTTGTCTTAGTCCTCTCGGTTAGAGCTTTGGGAGCCGGAAATGTCGTGGCCCTGATAATGCCCGACCCATCCATAACGCCGCTTCAAGACATCGAGCACGCCGTCCAGCTGGCTAAGCTGCTTGGAGTAAGATATTATGTGATAGATATCCGGAGGATCTATAATTCATATTCAGACGCAATGCCATTCTACGCGTCTGATGCGTTGATTCCAAACGGGAATTTGAGGGCGAGGATAAGGATGACGATCTTGTATTATTATGCGAATCTTAAGAACTTACTTGTGTGTGGGACAGGAGATAAAAGTGAGATACTCTTAGGATACTTCACGAAGTATGGTGATGGAGCTGCAGACCTGCTCCCAATAGCAGATCTCTACAAGACCCAGGTTAGAGGGCTTGCGAGGAAACTAGATCTTCCAAAGAGTATAGTTGAGAAGCCGAGTAGCCCCAGGTTATGGCCTGGTCAAATGGCCGAGAAGGAACTTGGAGCAACATACGATGAAATAGATCAGATACTCTATCTTTACGTCGAGCTCGGGAAGAAGGTCGATGAGATAATCGATCAAACGGGCATAGAATCTGAAAAGGTTAGGTCTATTGTAGAAAGGTTTCATAAAAGTGAACATAAACGGAGGCTTCCACCAATAGCGAAGATTAGGTGATTTAGAGAAATTGCTTGAGTTCATGAGTTTAATCGCTACAATAGCTTTGGCCGAGGTCGGGGATAAAACTCAGATCTCGATTCTTTTGCTATCTACTCAGACCCGGAGGCCGATAAAACTTCTATTAGGCGTCTTCGCGGCGTTTCTGGTCGTCGACGGCGTTGCGGTAGTGTTTGGATCTATGATGAAGCAAATTCTACCAGCGTATATCTTGCGAATATTCGGATCGCTTATGTTCATGATTCTCGGAATATTCATTCTCATTGGGTGGAGATCAAGGGAGCAGACAAATATTGAGAGAATATTCAAGAATTCGTTTACGGTGGGATTCTCAGCGACATTTCTTGCAGAATGGTGCGATAAGACTCAAATATCCACATGTGTTCTCGCGACGAGATTTAATTATCTAGAGGTTTTCGCGGCGGCCATGACCGCATTAATCATGATATCCATATCAACCATGATTCTGGGGAGAATGATGCTGAAGAGGATCAGCGAAGAGAAAATGTTAAAGATATCTGGAGTGGGCTTCTTACTAGTTGGAATATTATTCCTCCTGCTTTGATTATCTCGATCTCCAGATCTCCTCAGCTACATCATTTAAGCCTAGCTCTATCAGCTTTTCCTTCTTTGGGATGCCTGTTTCTCGATCCCAACCCATGACGTCGTAGAATTCATCGAGCATTCCATCTAGATTTTCAACTCTAACTCCTTTCGTCGGCCCAGACGCGATAGGCTCCATTACTCTCTTCGGCAATCTATCGCTCCTTCTATCGACTCCCTCTCTCACGTTAAAGCATCTCTTCAGGTTATAGACTCTTTCAGAGATTCTAAGCAAGTCTTGAGGCTTTAGATCAAATCCTGTCAACGTCGTTGTCAACTTAGATAGCCTATCTAGGTTCAAGCTCTCCTCCTCGGCTGCTTGAAGTGGAAATCTGCATACTCCGAGGATTCCCGCTAGCTCCCCGAAGAATACCAAAAGTTTGTAGCCTTCTCCGCGTCTAACCCCTGTTTCCTCGAATCTGCTTGGAGGAGGCCATGGAAGTCCATATTTTCTAAGCCCCATATCGACTTTAGAGAAATCCCACATAGGTGCCCAAATAGGTTCGATGTGGCATGCTCCTCTCGGATTTCCGACAGCGTATTGAATTGCCAGAGACTTTGTCGTTCCACGGGCGTCGTGGGCAGGGATCTCCAAACCCTTTCCATGACATGCGAATTCTTCGGATCCCTTACCGAGTTTTTCCGACGCCCTCTTAACTCCCTCGGCCAATAATCTTCCTATGCCCTCCTTATTCACGATCTTCTCGATGAGCGTTAGAGTCACTTCTGGATCACCCCATCTCAACTTCATTCCATTCGTGTCCCTCTCGCTGATGATTCCTCTTTCATATGCTTCGATGGCGAATGCTATCACATTTCCAGCTGAAATTGTGTCGAGGCCATAGATATTGCAGAGATATCCTGCTTTGATGATTGCTTCGAGATTTCCTATCATGGATTGAACTCCGAGCATGTCAACAGTCTCATATTCCGCGCCCTCATGAGGAGGTGTTTGATATTCTCCGGCTGGAACTTGAATATATCTTCCACAGCCTATTGGACATCCGAAACAAGATCTTTTCTTAATCAAATATTTCTCCGAAAGCGTTTGACCAGAGACTTTCTCGGCTTCCTCAAAATAACATGTCTTGAAGTTTCTCGTTGGAAGGGCTCCAGACTCATTTAGGTTCACGAGTCCGCCGAGAGTTCCATGTTTTCCCATGCCTTTAGTTGCTCTGATCTTTACGGCGTTTATGGCCTCTAAAGCCGCCTCGAAAAATTCATCCGGTTTGGCGGCAGAGATCTCTCCATGTCCATCGACCACGATGGCCTTCAACTTCTTCGCTCCCATAACGGTTCCCCCACCGCATCTCCCAGCCGCTCTATCATAGTCTACCATTATCGAAGCGAATCTAACTTGATTTTCACCTGCTTGACCTATGCACGCAACGGATGCGTCGGGTTCATCTAGATCTCTTAGGAGTATGTCTGTTGTTTCATGGACATTCTTTCCCCATAGGTGTGATGCATCTCTAAGCTCAGCAGACCTATCTCTAATGTAGAGATAGACTGGTTTCTCAGATCTCCCTCTTACTATTATGAAATCATATCCGGCGAATTTCAGCTTCGGTCCAAAAGTTCCCCCGGCTCTCGTCTCGCCGAAGATCCCCGTTAGAGGAGACTTAAAGCAGAACTCGACGCTTCCAGAAGATGGGCATAAGGTTCCAGTTAATGGCCCTGTAGCGGCTATCAAGAGGTTTTCGGGGCTTAGAGGATCTATCCTAGCCTCAAGCATATCCCATAGGATTCTCGCTGCATATCCAGTTCCACCTAGATATAGCTTGACTAGATCTCGGTCTAGGTCTTTTCCCCGAACCTCCATTCTACTTAGATCGACCCATAAAATCTTTCCAGCATAGCCGTGAAGAACCATCATTTCACCACCGTTTGAAGCCTTGAAAAGTTGATCCTCTTGTATTTCGCGGCTAGGTCGACGTCTAAATATTTGAGCGCGTCTACGGGGCAAGCCTTAACGCATGCAGGATCTCCTCCGCAGAGGTCGCAGATTAAGGCCTTCCTCGTGACCGGGTCGAGGGATACAGCACCATAAGGACATACGTGAACGCAGTTTCCACAACCGATACATTTCTCTTCTTGAACCGTTATCGCACCGGTCTTCGGATCTCTCTTGATGGCATTTACTGGACAAGAAGTTATGCATAATCCGCATTGAAGGCAGAAGATCGGTGCGTCAACGGGTTGATGATGCAATCTGACTACATGGATCCTTGACCTCTCGATGCTCATTACTCCATAATGTTTCTGCGAACAGGCAAGTTCGCAGAGATGACAGCCCATACATCTATCTGGAATCACGACCAACGATTTGATCATCGACAAAATCGGTTCACATACGATATTATTTTAATTTTAAAACTTGGATCGGCGCTCAGCATGACCAATTCACACGTTCACCCATCTTCTCAAGATTAGGATAGATCTCGATTTTCAGTAGTAAATTTAAAGTTGGAGCGAACAGCCTCCGAAAGTTCCTGAAACATGTTAATAATAGTTGGTTATGATGCGGCCGCCGGGATTTGAACCCGGGATCGCTGGCTTTCTCCGCTGAAACTCGGAAGGCCAGCGTCCTTCCAGGCTAGACGACGGCCGCCCATTTTAGAGTTGTGATTTTTGGTTATTTGAGGTTTTTGCTAGGATATTGTTAGATCTCGTAGCTCCTTCCTTTTTCGGGTAAAATCGCTTCATAGCCGGCTTTTCTCGCAAATTCCGCCAAATCTTTACATGAATCCTCTTCGCCGTGGATTACAAAGATCTTGGCATCGGGGTTAAATCGCTTTAAATATTCTCTGAGCTCGCTTCTCCCGGAGTGGGCGCTGAAGAGGAATTGCTCAACTCTGGCCTTCACCTTGACGTCCACTCCACCGTGAATCAGCTTTCCTTCTTCTAAGAGCCTCGCTCCAGGGGTTCCCGGAATCTGGAAGCTCACGAGAAATATAGCTGAATAAGGGTCTTCAGCAACTCTTTCGGCGTAGAATACCGCTGGACCGCCCTTAAGCATTCCAGCTGGGCTGATAATTACTCCAGGTCTCTCCGCGGCTCGTTTCCTCTTCCTTCTATCAGTTATTCTGGTTATGTGTTTGGATGCTGAGTATAGGAGCTGATATCCATCTATGTATTTACGGTTTTCGAGAAATAGGTCTAAGACTCTGACGGCCATGCCGTCTAAGGCCATGAAGTCTCTGAAGTTGTATGCTTCTAGAACGCACATGATCTCTTGAGATCTTGAGACCGCGAAGGCCGGAACTAAGACTCTTCCACCGGTCTCGACGACCTCTTTAACGCTTGAGACAAATCTTCTCTCAAGTTCTCGTCTCTCAGGATGCTCTACGAGAGCATAGGTGGCCTCAGTGATCACCGCATCGACATCCTTCGGCCCGGGATTTAATCCCCTTAATAGTCTCGTCTTCTTTAGGGAGTAGTCTCCGGTGTATAGCACGCTCTTATCGGCGTTTATGAGGACTTGTAGGCTTCCAGGAATATGGCCTGCATTTAGAAACGTTATCTCGGCGTCCTTAACCCTGATAGTCTCTCCATATTCGACTCTAATCCCCCTTCTAAGGAGTTCCTCGACCTCAAGAACCTCATATGGGATATAATATCCACTGAGCTTTAGAAAATCTCTTAGGAGAATATCGCAGAGCTTAAAGGTCATGTCGGTGGCGTAGATCTTAGCATCTCCATTGAGCATGAAAAGTGGAGCGGCTCCACTATGATCTAGATGTGCGTGAGAGATTATGACGGCATCTAAGTCCTTTGTCGCGACATGGGCTGGAAAGAGGGGCTCAGGTTCTGAGAGCTTTACACCATAGTCTAGGAGTATTCGCGCTTCCCTAGTCTCGACTAGAATCGCGGCTCTACCGACCTCGCCCATAGCTCCAAGGAATCTGAGCCTCAAGTTGCATCACGCTCTACCAGACCTAATTCTTGAGTATCAGTTGACATGATAAAGATTATTCCCTTTAAGGCTCTATTTCACGTCTTCAATCGGATTCCGATGAGTCCTGCTAGGAATATCAGGATTCCTATGAGAATTACTCCCATTCCGATCAGATATGGATATATGAGTTCTGGGTGATAGAGTATGAGGAAGCCAAAGATGATCATTAAAGCCCCCACTGAGCATAAAGCTATTTGACCAAAGCTTCTCGGCAAGCTTATAGTTGCTTGTGATGGCTTAACTCTCTTACCTCTAAGAATCGCCATTAAGAGGAAGCCGACTCCCATTCCAACGGCTCCGCCGACATCGGGTCTTCCGAAAAGGAGACCTATTCCTCCGCCGATGAACATGCATGCGACGAAGACGAGGCCTGAGATATCCTTACCTTTTTTCTCCTCTTCGCTCATTTCGTTTCAATAAAGATTCTGATGACAGATATATCTTGTCTTTTGTCAATTCTGGTTTATTACATTTGAGTCTATTCCCAATTCATGAAGAGTTTCGAGAAGCTTTGAGGCCAGGTCTCTTAGATACTTCGATCTAGAACTTATTATGTGGATTCTCTCATAACCTCCGGCTTTAAGCTGTTCAATCATGAGCTTGACCAAGTTCTCGGACGTCTCCTCGATCAGGGTTCTCGGATAATTCGTCTGAGAAAATGGATAGGTATACCTGAGCGGATCCGGAATCAAGCCATAGGGACTTCCATAATAGGCGATCTCAAAATCTTCCTCTCCAATAATCCTCTTAAGCTTCTCGAAGCTCATCTTTCTATTGAAGGGTATTAGGACTAGATTCTTTTCATGGCCCGGTAACTTAAAGTATCTCTCCATCAATCTTCTTTTAGCCCTTCTAATTCTCGGTCTCTTCAAGCTAAGTCCATTGAAGAGGTTTATTCCCCTCCTACTTGATAGGGGTGTGTGATCCTCCATGAACTTCAATAATTCTTCATTTTCCATAATCCATCTAAATGCTTGGTAAAGCCTTGGATGACTTCTCGCCCTGATCTCAAGCAACTCCATCAACCTACCATCTCTAATCGCCTGCTTGATCTCGCGGATCTCCTTAAAACATGTATAGAGGTTATGTGTGGCGATTAGTCGTATTCTTTCATTCCTCTCCATCTCTTTAAGCTCATCTGGAGCTATATTCGAACAGACTGGACAATTACATGGAAAATAATCAATTCGATCTATTCTAAGAGTTCCAGTTGAGGTGATGTATCTTTCATCTTTGGCGTAGAGATAATAGCTCGCTGAGTCGAACATATCCACTCCGAGGGCGACTATGAATGGGAAGATCATGGGATGACCTGCTCCGAATAGATGTAGTGGTCTTCCAAGACCGGTAACCTTTCTGACGGTGTAAATCATCTCAAACAGTTTCTCAAACCTATAGCCCTCCATTAAGGGTGTTGGGCTCCCAAGGGCGTAAAGATCGAAGTCCATCTCCTTCTCTATCTCGGCGCATCTTTGAAGTAGATCTAGGTGGATTCCGCCTTGAATTGGAGCCGCCCAGAGGGCTCTTCTAGCACCTCTCTCCTTCAAGACATTCAGGGTTATCTCAACATTCTTCAAGGTCTTTTCAACAGTCTCTTCGGCTTTCTCCTTTCCGCAGATCCCAGTAGGTATGTCGAGCGGAACGGCGATATCGGTTCTGATTTCCTCCTCGAATAAAGCGATCTCTTCAGGCGTCGCCTCGACATCTCCATATTCTAGGACCTGATATCCGCCGCTATCCGTCATTATGATTCCATCGAAATCCAGTATTCTATGGACTCCCTCTTCCAGCGCCTTCTCTCTAAGCCTCTTGAATATTATGTATGCGTTGGTTATCACGGCTTCAGCCCTTAAGTTTTCTTTCATCCATTTGGCCGAAATAGACTGAGTTATGGGGTTTATTACTGGGAGAAATAGCGGAGTTTCAGCCTGCTTATTCCTGATTTTAAGCCTTCCAATTCTGCCGAGCAGATCTTCGGCTAAGACCTCGAACATGCCTCAATCAACCCCTTAGAAAAGCATTTAACAAATCTTCCCGAAAAGCGAGTTAAGACTAATTAGGTTGATGGATTTGGATGGCTTAGGAGCGAGTTGATGGAGACTGAAATAGTATTCGAACCAGGCTTGAAGGATTTCAAAGCTCCAGGATCCACTCTAATCGAGGGGCTTCCAGGAGTGGGCTTAGTGGCTAAAGGGGCTGTCGCCTATCTACTTGAGAGACTCGGCGGGAGAAGGATCTGCAGATTCTATTCACCATATTTCCCAACAGCCGGATATATTAGAGATGGTAGGCTTATTCCAAGCTTCGCGGACCTATACTTCGTCGAGAAGCCCAAGCCCCTGCTGCTCCTATATGGAAACTCTCAGCCCTCATCCTACTACGGGCAGCATGAATTCTGCGATAAAATTCTTAAAGTGAGCCTAGGGATTGGAGTGAACTTCATTTTAACTCTCGGGGGATACGGTAGAGAGGATGTATCTGAAAAGAGGAGGATTTACATATCTTCGACGAGACGTGAAATCATTAAGTCGGCGCTAGAGCGGATTGATGCAGAGGTTTATGATGGACAGATAATAGGCGCCGCTGGGCTCTTGATAACCCTTGCAGGGGACTTGGGAATAGATAATCTCTCGGTATTGGTTGAGGCCGGTGGAACCACGCCTGACTTCTACTCGGTTCGCAGGGCATTAGAGTCTGTCAATAAGCTCCTAGACTTGGGATTAGAGATCGGGGACATATACGCGATCTCAAAAACCTATGTAAACGCGGTTCAACGCTTTGAGTCATAATTTGAAGAGGTGTAAAGGATGAGTAAGACCTCGGCGAGGTCGCGTGGAATATATCTTGAGACCTTCTTTGGAACGGCTGAGATAGGCTTATTCGCGGTTCCAACCGAGAATATATGTTTAATCCCTCCGAGGCTTAAACTTAGGCAGAAGAGGCTCATACAAGAGGTTCTCGGAGTGAAGGCGATCTCAACAACTCTTGCTGGTTCAATACTTTTATCACCTATGGCCGCAGGGAACAGTAACGGTTTGATCTTATCAAAGATGGTTTTAGATGAGGAAATAGAGAAGATAAAGAAGTCTGCAGGTGATATCAACATAGGGCTTTTGGAGAGCAAGTATACGGCGGTTGGAAATCTTATCTTGGTGAATGATAAGGCAGCTCTCATAAGCACCATTCTCCCGAAAAAGGCTGAGAAGCTGATTCAAGATATCCTCGGAGTTGAGGTGATTAGAGGTAGGATAGCGAATAGAAGCTATGTCGGATCATTGGCGATAGTAACGAATGAGGGTGGACTTGTATACGCTGGAGTATCGGAGGATGAGGAGAAATGGCTGAGCGAGATCTTCAAAGTAACCTTTCTCCCAGGAACTGTTAACGATGGAGTGAAGTTCGTTAGAAGTGGAATCATAGCGAATAGCAAGGGCGCGATTATAGGATCCGTTACGACAGGGCCGGAGATGATGACCATATCGAGAGCGCTTGGAGTCTAGAGATATAATTGGATGTGTGGGATTCCTCCAACCTTTATGACTGCTTTCTCAACTATGAAGCCTTTTCTCACAGCGTATGAAATAGCCTTTTCGCCGAGCATATTCACGATCGTCGCCTGCTTAAGATATTTATCGAGATCATCTCTCGCTATCAGGACTCCCCCATAGAAGGATTGGCTGACCTCAATCGAGAACTGCTCATTTAGCTTAAGTCTCTTGCCTAACAGCTCCTCGTCGCATACGGCGAGAATGGTCTCGCCAGTCTTTGAGTGATGTAACTTGATCCAGAAGCGGTCGGTCATCTCCTAATCCCCGCTCAGCGCCCCTCGATAATCATTGAATGAACTCGGATATAAGTGGATTTTTCGAAAATGGTCAAGTCCCGTGGTTATTAATCTAAATATGTTAATGATACAGTGATATTGGGATGAAGGAGGCGCTCATGAATAAGATCGCCGGAGAGATAATCTTATCCCTAAGCCCGGGAACCGTGATGAGAAAGTGGAGAACCTTATTCAACCTTACTCAAAGCGAGGTAGCGAGACTGATGGGAATCTCATCCTCAGTTCTAAGCGATTACGAGAATAATAGGAGGAAATCCCCTGGAACGAATTTCGTCAGGAGATTTGTAAGGGCCTTGATCGAGGCGGATATGAGGAGAGGTGGAGCGAATGTCAGGAGATATTCACTGCTCCATAGAGACCTGAGTTCAGCGGTCATAGATATGGCCGAGTTCGACTCCCCAAGAAGTGTTGGGGAGATGATAAGGCTGCTCGATGCAGAGATCTTGGTGGGGGAGAAGTGGGTGAATTCCCCGCTTTATGGATACACTGTGATAGATAGCTTGAAGGCGATAAGATCCCTGGAAGCTCTTGACTTCCTATACCTCTTCGGAAGAAACCCTATGAGAGCCATGATATTCACGGGAGTGAGCAGGGGGAGATCCCCGATGGTCGCCGCAAGACTATATCCAGTGAAACCTAAGATGATAGTGATTCATGGGCCAATAGATAAGGATCATGTAGATTCGCTCGCAATCGAGCTTGCGAGACTTGAAGATATATGCTTTGCTTTAAGCAGAGTTGGAAGCGTTGATGAATTGGTTGAGAGGCTTAGAGGGCTTCAGGAATGATCCCTTAATACAAGTCCAAACAATCTTTATCCATGAACCCTGTCAAAGACATCAAAATATGGCCTGGAATGAAAGTCTCAGAACTATTAGCTCAATTCGAAGAGTCCGGAGGATTCGGAGCAAGATACCTCGGAATTGCTTTAAAGATTTTCCTAGAGATGCTGAGGGATGAAGAATGCTTTAGATTTTTATCGTTTGTAGCCGCGCCGATCGCGACTGGATTCAGGGGAGTTGTGGCCGAGGCGATTAAGCGGAAGATGTTTCACGCGATCATAACGACATGTGGAGCGCTTGATCATGATATAGCGAGATCCCTCAGCGAATACTATAATGGAGACTTCAGGCTCGACGACGCAAAGCTCAGAAGAGATGGATATCATAGGCTTGGAAGTGTGGTCATTCCACTCGAATCATATGGGCCGACGATCGAGAAGTTTGTCCAAGAATGTTTAGAGGAAGCTTATTCAAGCGGTGTTAGAGAAGTTGGAAGCTACGAAATCTCAAGGATGTTAGGCGAGAAGCTTGAAGATGAGAACAGCATACTCTACTTGGCCGCGAGAAATGGAGTGGAGATATTCGTTCCAGGAATCATGGATGGAGCCGTTGGAACTCAGCTCTGGCTATTCCAGCAGAAGAAGAGAGACTTCAGATTAAATCTATTCAAGGATTCCGAGAGATTATCTGAGATCGTGTTCAAGGCCAAGAGGACTGGAGCCATTATGATCGGTGGAGGAATATCAAAACATCACACTCTTTGGTGGAATCAATTTAAAGATGGATTGGATTACGCGATCTACATCACAACGGCATGCGAATACGATGGAAGTTTAAGCGGGGCGTTGGTCAGTGAAGCTGTTTCATGGGGTAAGGTCAAGCTTGAGGCGAGGAAGGTGACTGTTCACGGCGATGCGACAATAATATTTCCGATCCTGTTAGCCTCGATTCTCGACAAACTCTAGGCTATCTTCACCTATTCACTACTTTCTGCTCCTTGATGAACTGTAGATGGAGGATCCCATTGACGTAGGATCTCTTCAAGATCTTGACCGGATACGGCAGCTTAACAGTCTTCTTAAATCCCTTTCCACCTCTTATCAAGAGCTTCCTACCTAAGATCTTAACGGAGACCTCTTCTTCCGGACCCGGGACTTGAGCTGTGAGGATGAGTAGATCTCCATTCTCAACCAATTCAAGCGGATATTCGATCTTTGGTCTGTAGGTTTTTAACGCCTTCCTGACCTCCTTAAACCAGTAAAGTCCGAGTAAGGCTATGATGCCTATTAAGATTAATCCTAGAATCCCTCTTCCAAGTCTTAACATCAGGGAGAAGAGTATGAGCAATAGTAGGGTTGCAAGTATTCCTAGGATAAGCTTCGAGACTTCCTCGACGTGACCCTCTCCCTTCACTCTTCCCCAATAGTCTCGGTTCTCAGGGATCTTTTAAGAATTAACCGCTTGAGATCCTGATATAATGTAATTCTACGACCCCCTTCTCCGAGAATATGGAGCCGACGTTAACCGTGTTATTAAGTCTCCAGACCAGCACCCTATCCAACCCTTTTCCAACAACCCATGAGCTTATGAACCTGCTTAACCCCTCTCTGAGAAGCTCAGGAGACCTATAAGTTATGTTTCCCTCCATGAAGATTAGATTTGCGTTTATCTTCTCTGGATATACGATTCTGAGCTTAAAGTCCTTCAAGATGTTTATGGTGAGGTTATAGAGATCGACTCTAGCGATTGTGGGCGCACCTCCAGTCAAGCTCTTCAAAAACGAGTTGAAGGATTCCTCAGGAGTGGATCCTAAGCCTATGAAGTATTTTCCCGTAAATTCGGCGCCGACCGTGGCTATAGTTCCAAGTTGGGCGACCACGCCTCCAGCAGGCGATGTATAGACTGGAATCACGTAGACGAGATAATCTCCTATTTGATAGAGGATGGTCTCACCTATTCTAGGATTCTCCAAGAGAGTTCTGAGCTTTCTAAATTCCGCGAATCTCTCCAAAGCCTCCCTGGCGGCAGAGGGGCCTAGAAGTTTTACCTCTGATCCTATTGGAACCTTATAGAAGATTTTTTCTCCAAGATTTGGGTAATCGTTCCTGACGATCATGAATCCAGCTAGATTTCTTCCAGGAGAACCTCTTAATTGAAGTGATAGGAGTCCGATGAACTCCGGTCTCTCAAATTTTGGAGGCTGAGCAATTATGTAATATACATGGACTCCTTTAGGTATCTCATAGAATTCTCTCGCTTGAATATAGGTTGCCGGATCTTCAATGTGATATATGTTGAACATCTCGACTTGATATTCGAAGACTTCTTCGGGGAACCTCATCTGATATTTGAGCCAGTCTGGAAATTCCTTGATTAACAGGTCTGGATAGGCATTCTTTATGAGCTTGCTGACGAAGTCATTTCCGGTTATCAATAACTTTATCTCTCCATCATAAACATCTATCAAGGAATAGCCTATGAATCGGATGAGTTCATGACCCTTACTCCATGGAACCTTACTTGCATCGAGTCTGATTATCAGCGGCATGAGCCAATAAGTCCTATTCCCATCAGTTACCGGGAACATGTCAACATATCTTCCTCTCCAGATGTAGGTGAAGTAGGGGAGGATTAACTCCAATCTATCATATACGTCTCGATATCTGATGATTCTAACTTGTTTATCGGGATATGAGAGAAAGAAGGTGACATCGAAGAACCAAGTCATCGGAGGCGAGACAACTATTCCCCCGTTTCCATGATAGCCGACTCCAGTCACCTCGTCGCTCTTCTCTTTTCCTAAGATTATCGCAGCCCACGTGGTGTCAAATAATCCTCCTTCACCGTAATAGATCCTCCTCTGTTTGAAGAATATCGATGGATTTATTATTGTTCCATTGTTTGCGTCAAGTAGTAGGAACCCGCTGGGAACGTGAGTGTATACGAGGTGCTCGTTATACCAGATATCGGCTGGAGGAATCCCGCTTGGCAGGACTGGTTTCATTGATGCGCTCCAGTAAAGTCTGTTCCTAAATCGCAGAATGTCTGAGTCTTCGAAGTCTATATATGGTATCAAGCCTATCTCCGGCTTAAGCTTCGTGAAGGCTGCATCCCAATCCCAAAGTCTGACTGTTTGAAGATCCCTGTAAATCCTTGAGAGCTGGGATGAGTTCAATGTGCCGGTTTTCGCGGTAAAATTATAGATAAATGTTTTGATATCGTCTATATCTGCGAGATATCTGTTCACGGCGATCTCTTGTTTAACGTATGGGCCAAGCCACTCAACTTTCCTTGCGTCCGCTATGCTGTTTTGGATGGATGCTACCGCGAATATTGTTAATAGTATTAGGATTATTGCTCCGGCCTTAATCGTATATGCGTAGATGAATCCAGTTTTAGTCTTATCGAGATATACGAATAGGATCATTATCGCGGAGATGATGAATGCCCCGATTACGAAGATCCTAGTGTTATAGTCTATATAGTTTGGGAAGAATAGGTTAAACCCGGTCCAAGCAACTCCTATCGCTATTAAGGCCTCGATGGTCTCTATCGGGATCCTGAGGAACCCCGTCCTCAAATAATTCACGATCGATTCTGAGGTCGCCTTAATGAGAATAGTTAAGCCCACTAAGAGTATCAGTCTGAGTCCGAATGCCGAGAGGAGCGGTGGAAATAATATTGTTAGGGCTGGAATCGAGGATATCACGATCGTCGCCGGAGTCACATCATTAATGCTTATTGGAAGAAATGATAGGCTCATCACCCTTGGTATATTAGTTAATCCGAGATCGACTCCACTTAAGGCGGCGATAACGCCCATTCCGAAGATACTGTTTGAGAGTAGTATGGCTCCGATCAAGGTTTTCGTGGCCTGCCATGCTAAAAACTTGCCAAGGCTCATCTGATATGCTGAGTAGTCGAGATCCCTCAGCTCGATGTATCCAGCTCTGCGATAAAATTTTACGAATAACTTGAGAAACCAAAAGGTCAACGAGTTCCTCTTCTTAAAATTGAATCTGAAAAATGCTATGAAGGAGAGTATGAATCCGCCGATCAGCGAGAAATAGAATGGTCTTATGAATAAGTCTCCGAACTCCCAGAGATTTAGAGTGAACCAGACGCTTTGAGATATAGAGACTATAATCATGATTATAGCTAAGATCGCTATGAAAACGTATAGAATGGGTCTCCTCGAATTTCTGCGCCGCAACTCGGACACCAACCCTTACATCTATCTACCCCTTAAACGGTTTAGCATCCTTCCAGAGATAATCGAAGTATATTTTAGCTATTCTAGCGAGGGCTACGTGATCTGACCAAATCGCGATGCTGGGAGCTTCACTCTCTTCAGTTCCCAGAATTATTATTGCCTCCTTTGAGTCCGAGATCGCTCCTCCGCCGAACATTTGATCTCTAAATCTGATCTCCGCTACTCCTTCGAGTTTTTTAGCGAGATTCAGGTCGCATGAGCTCGATAACATGACCTTAATTTTACCACCTTTATTAGCTATCAAAGCTAATGAAGGGAAGATAAGGTTCAGGAGGTCTTCATTCATCCATGGAGCGGCTATCTGCAATTCGCTTTCACATCCAAGTATGAGATCTCTTATCTTTGAAAGTATGTTCGTCTCACCTTTAAGAATCCATATGTCCTTTTTCTCTTTCCCTCCAGTCCGCTGATAAATTGGTAACAGTTCGGCTAATGCCATCTCCTCATACCGTTTAAGCTCACTCTCAATCCTCATCCTATTGATGTCTAAGGCGATCTTTGGCGGTCTGGCATGGAACTTCGCCGGTCTTCCGCCCTCACTTCTAATCCATCCTTTCTTCTCCAAGTTTTCTAGAACATCATAAATCTTTGAGTATGGGACTCCAGCAACCTCGCTCAATTCGCTTGCCGTGAGCTTTCCAGCTTTAAGTAGAGAGATGTAAGCCCTCATCTCATAATCTGTTAAGCCGAGGTTATGGAGAGCTCTTCTAAGTTTTTCTTCAACATTGATCGTCATTACGTTTAAGAGTATATACTACTGCTATATCAAATTATGTTTTAGCTTGAGCCTCAAAAAAGGTGGAGTTTATGAAGGTTTATTCAAAGCTTGATTCAGGTCCACCTTTCCCCGGCTTTGTCTCCTTACGTCTAGCTGCGGCGATGACGTCATCTATTCTTAGGATCATGGCCGCCGCCTCGAATCCGCTCTTCAACGCCTGCTCCTTCACTTTCAGCGGCTCTATCACTCCAACCTTGAACATGTCTTGAACCTTTCCGGAGAATACCTCAATTCCATATCCGTGCTGTCCGCTCTCATGTTTGGTTCTAAGCTCGGTTAAGATCTCAACGGGTTCAAGACCTGAGTTCTCGGCGAGGATTCTCGGTATCATCTCTAGGGTTTCAGCGAAGGCCAACATGGCCAGCTGTTCTTTTCCAGGATATTTTGGAGCTTCCTTCTTTATCACCGACGCCAAGGCCATTTCAGTGGCTCCTCCTCCTGGAACATATTTCATGTTCTGAATCAACGAGATTAGATTCATTATCGCATCATTCAATGCTCTCTCGGCTTCGTCTAATTGTCTCTCAAGTCCAGCTCTAATCAATATGGAGACGGATTTAGGATTCTTACAGTCTTTCACGAAGACCATCCTATCTTCTCCAATCTTCCTCTCCTCAACGACTCCCGCAGTTCCAAGATCGTTTGGAGTTAAGTCATCGAAATTAGTGACTATCTTTGCTCCAGTTGCTCTTGAGAGTTTCTCCATATCGGAGCTCTTGATCCTCCTCACGCCTAGTATTCCAGCCTTGGCCATGAAGAATTGCGCGACGTCATCTATACCCTTCTGGCATAAGACTACGTTTGCTCCAACACTAACAACTTTATCGACCATCTCCTTCAGAATTCTGGTCTCCTCATCTAAGAACTCCTTCATCTTTAATGGGTCTCGAATCCTTATCTCTGCGCTGAACTCCGTCTTTTCGATCTCGAAGGGAGCATTTATCAAGGCTATCTTAGCGTTTACTATTCTCTTCGGCATCGCTGAGTGAACTACTTCCTTATCGATTACTACCCCATTTATGAGCTCGCTTTCAAGCAAGCTCCTACCCATCTTCTTAACTATCTGAATGTTATCCTTATCCGCGTATAGTCTTCCATCTCTCTCCTCAATTATTCTCAAGACAGCTTCCAATGCGAGATCTGCGATATGCTCTTTTGCGAATCCAAGAGATTTGCTAGCGAGAGATGTTAGCAAGATCTTCTTAAGGGTCTCTTTATCCTCAAGCTTCACCGGCTTGGCGATCTTCTCAAGATGCTGCACCGCTATATCGAGAGCTCTCTTGTATCCTGTTATGATTGTGCTCGGGTGGATCTTCTGCTCGATCAATTCCTCTGCACGCTTAAGGAGTTCTCCCGCCAAGATCACAACCGTCGTCGTTCCATCTCCCACCGTGTTATCCTGAGCCTTAGCAGTCTCTATGAGCATCTTCGCAGCAGGATGTTCAACGTCCATCTTGTCTAGGATTGTTGCTCCATCGTTCGTGACCACGACATCTCCGATGGTGTCCACAAGTATCTTGTCCATCCCCTTAGGCCCTAAGGTCGTCCGAACGATCTCGGAGATTATCTTCGCAGCGGCTATATTATTTCTCTGAGCGGCTTTTCCCCTAGTTCTAGTAGTTCCCTCTTTCAGGACTATTACAGGCTGACCGCCAGCTCTTGAAACGTAAGCCATCTTTCCACCTCCATTACATTATCCAATTCTATATTACCATAGGATGGTGAAGTTGAGGCAAATATAAACCTTAATTAATAATGCTGATTTTCACGAAAATATCGGGCGATCGGCGTTCTCTGGGCAGGTTTTCAGACGCCTTAGACCCATTCCTTTTCACATGCTTATTTAGCTGACACCAATCCAGCATATTTACTAACGATTAAGATGGACACATGCTCATCTATTGGAATGGGTTCTCGGCGACATGAAGAATTTTTAGGTGAAATCGATTCCTTAATGCAAGTTAGGGGGATATTGACGGAGGCAGATATCTCTCATAAATCGGCATGATTACTATTGTGAGGAGTAGTAACCGCGTAGGAGGGTTCTAGCAGCTCTCTCTATATCCTCTCTTCTCACAGTTCTCCTGCCAGCATACTGAGCTAAGCTATAAGCTTCTCTCGCTATTGCTAATCCAAGTTCCTCGAGGATTTGTCGAAGAGCCTCAGCAGCCTCCTCACTTGCCCTCGCAGCTCCAGCCTTCTTGATCAGCCTGTGGACAGGTGCTAGAGAAAGCTCGTTCGAGCCCAAGCTCAGGTTCACCAAGATAGCGTATCTCTTGACATATTTAATAGTTTATTAACGGTCCTTGGTCGCCGATGATATGACTCACGGCATTTAGAGATATGCCCTCGGATGATCCTTCAGGGGAATTTTTAGAAAGTTTTATTAGAGAAGGTCGAGCAGTAGATTTGGTCTGAAGAGATGTGGGAGGAAAAGATTGTATGCCCGCATTGTGGAAGGTTGACCAATAGAGCGCCATATTGCAAATATTGCGGAAAGCCGTTAAACTCATCGGATATGGAATCGCCTGAAGGAGGAGAAGAGGAATCTAAGAAAACCGAGGAGAAGATCGTGATAGAGAAGGTTAGCGAAGAGGTCTTGGAGAGAAAGCCCCCGGTTCAAGAGATCTCGGAAGAGCGTAAGATAGTTGAGCAACTTGCAAACGTGTATAATTGGAGGAATAGATTGCTTGAACTCTTCTTGAATAATGAGGCGTCAGCGGAGGTCTTCATAGACATCTACAAGGAGTATAGAAACAGGATCAAGGCGGTTAACTCTAAGAGGCTTGAGATGATAAAATCGCTTGAAGACAGGATTAGTGAATTGAACTCGAAGCTTGAACAGCTTAAGATCAGACATGAGATAGGCGAGGTTCCAGATAAACAATACATAACCGAGAAGCTCTCAATAGATAGGGAGCTCTCCAAGATAAAGCCCAGGCTAAATATACTTCACAACGCCTTCGACGTCAAGCTCGTGGATCTTCCAGAGTATGAGGCGAAGATAAGGGAGTTTAGAGATAGGATAAGCTCTGAGGGAACCTCGAAGGGCTTAAGCGATGAAGACGTCAACATGATAGTCTCAGATCTCGATGAGACCCTCGAATCCCTGAAAGATTTATTGGAGCTTCATAAGAAACTTAAGAGAGAGCTTGAAAAAATAGAGCTTAGATATAAAGTTGGGGAACTAACAGAAGAAGAATATCTCGCTGCCAAGCAGAAGATCGAGCGTCAGATGGAAATTTAGGAACCGAATCCTTAAGTCGAGGAACAATCAATTAATCTCACATGGTTAGGGTAGTTGTGGTCGCGGTTCCTGGAGCTGGAAAGACCACGATATTAAAGAAGCTCCTCGAGAAAGTCCCTGACTTAAAGGTTGTGAACTTCGGGGACTACATGTTCGAGGAAGCCAAGAAAGGTTTCGGGATCTCTGACAGAGATGAGATGAGGAGAAGGCTGAAGCCAAGGGATTATAAGTTTCTTCAGGAGAAGGCAGCTGAAGCAATAGCGAAACTCGATGGAGACTTGATAATAGATACTCACGCGGTGATAAAGACCTCTTTCGGATATTATCCCGGCTTGCCTTCAAGGGTTGTCGAGATCTTGAACCCAGATGCGATAGTTGTCTTGGAATTTAGACCTGAAGACATACTTCAAAGGAGGCTTAAGGATCTAAAGGCGGAGGAAGGAGTGAAGCGGCTTAGAGAGATAGAGAAGATTGAAGATGTTCAAGAACATCAGGAGCTTGGAAGGGAAATGGCGATGGCCGCAGCGAATCATGTCTGCTGCTACTTTGCATGCTTCAAGTATCTTGAGCCGCAGAAGTATCCATATCAACATGCTGAGGAAGCTGCATCGGCTTTAGCGGAGGTCGTGAAGAAATTTAGAGAGGCTGAGAGAGGTTAAAGTTGCCTAGGAGACGTTTATTGATCGGATGAGTTGACTACCGATTTGCGAGCGGTAGTTATGTAGACCGTGTGAGCATGCATTAGATGTTCTGGCCTGGTCATTCCACGTTTAATCCTCATATTTCTTAATAGGATCTCAACCGTCGAGATGTCGGCGAAGCTGTTTTCCTTGAGCGCCTCAACGGTCTCTATTACCTGTTCTATGGTTGGACTTATGGAGATGAATATTCCGCTATCCTTTAAGGCGTCATAAGATGTTTTAACGGCGAGCCATGGAGTCGGTATATCGAGGATCACGGCGTCAACCTCTCTCTCGTCGATTCTCTTCGTCAAATCTCCGTGCTTCAACTCCACAAAACTCCTCAACCCTAGGGATTCGAGCCTCTTCTCGGCGTTCTTGAGATACTCCTCGTTGATATCATAACTGTAGACTTTTCCATGCGGCGCAACATAATATGCGAGAATGGTCGTTAATACAGCGGCTCCGGTGCCCCCTTCAACGACCCTGCTTCCACATCTAACGCCGCTCATTAAGATTATATAGCCGAGATCCTTTGGGTAAACGATCTGAGTTATTCTTGGGAAATTTAAGACGTGGTCGAGTATTGTTGGCTCCGATGCTATCCAGATGGATCCTATATTCGTCCTAACTCTACTGCCATATCTCTTCCCGATTACGTCATCGAGATCCAAGTATCCCTCGCTGGTGTGAAACTTCTCACCTCTTTTAACAGATACGAGATACTTCTTTCCCTTCTGAGTTATGAACAGTATCTTATCTCCTTCTCTTACAGTTCTCATGACCTTCAAGTTTAGATAGAAAATGGGGGTTTTTAGGGTTCATCCAAAGAGAAGGGCGAAGCTCTTAACCTTCTTCTTATCGACGACTACGTGAGCAAACTACAAGCCCAAGTTACCGGAAGAAAGGAGAAAGCCGTTAAACGCTCACTTAAATGGAGTAGGGTATAACGCGCTATTATCGGTTAGCTAATTGTGCTCTTGAAGACCAATCCTTGAATTCTCGCGAGGAGGAGCACGGCGATGGGCGTGATGAGGATCACACCTATTATCGGAATCAAGGAGCTTATCAGCGTTAGGAGCCAGACGAGGATTAACGTGACTATGCAGATCGCGAAATAATCTCCGTATCCTATTTTCCTGATCCTCTCGAGAATCTCGCTGAAGCTAAAGACCGAGCCCACTTTTCCCACATATATCATGTATGGTATCGCCATGAAGAGGTAGAGGCCCGTCAGAATCCCTATTATAATTGAGGCGGCGTAGATGGATGACATTGACATAATCATGGCGTATGGATTGAGGATCGCCCCGAATCTGAGGGGAATGCCTATCAAAAAGACTATCACAATTATCGGTATCACTATTATTAGATAGGCCACGAAGAGCTTTAACCCGTCCACGAACATCCCGCCCCAGTCACGGTATTCTGGAAGTTTCTCAACCCCGTCGATGGTTTCCTTAATGCATCTATACGTGTATCCGAGTGCGAAGAAGATCGGGACAATCAGGAACGATAACAGGTATAGGACTCCCAAGGCGATCGCCCTACTATATGGGTTCGTCGCGTATCTGAAGCCATCACTTAATAGACCTCCTAGCTCAAGCCGCTTCATAGAACTAGCTTCTCTGCAGATCTAGATAAGCTTTCCCAAGACTCCTTATATCATAGTCATGGCAGGTTATCTAACAGAGTTTGAAGATTAGGAGGAGGAATTTTCTAATGTTGATCATATCCACGTTCATAGCAGTAGGATTGATAGGTTTAAGCATATTTTGGACAAGATTTAAAATCGAGAAGGAATCCAAGAAAATAGAGTTGAAGATCAAGCTTCCCCAGCCATCTTATAGGAGTGAAACCTCGATTGAGGAAGCGTTGAAGAGGCGAAGGAGTATAAGAGAATATGAGGATAAGCCATTAACGATCAAGCACGTCTCACAGCTCTTTTGGGCGGCTCAGGGAGTGACGAAACCGGATCCATGGCTGCGAGCTGGAGGCTTTAAGACAGCTCCGTCGGCTGGAGCGACTTATCCACTTGAAGTCTACATGGTCGTTAAGAAAGGCGGAGTTGAAGGACTTGAACCTGGAATATATCATTATCTCCCGAAGACTCATGAGATCGAGCTCATTAAGAGGGGTGATTACAGTAAGGAGCTCAGGAAAGCGGCTTTAGACCAGGAGTATGTTGAAGCGGCGCCGGTGAACATGGTTATCACGGCGATCTATGAGAGAACCACTGGGAGATATGGAGATAGGGGGATCAGATATGTTCACATGGAGGTCGGGCACGTCGGCGAAAACATATACCTGCAATGTGTGAGCCTAGGCTTGGGATGCGTGGTTATAGGAGCATTCCATGATGATCAAGTCAAGGAGATCTTGGGGGTGGATGAAGCCCCACTCTACATAATCCCAATAGGATTCAGAAAGAGTTAAGAGCGCCTCCGACAGCGATCATGTCTATATAGCTAACTCTAATCGGATCTTCAGATCTAAAGCTGTTGGAGCTAAATCTAAATAAGGTCTCAATGATAGATAGTGTTTGGCTGTGAAGAGTCAGAGTTAAGCGGAATCGATGAAGTGAAGGCATTTGACTGAGCCATCAAATACATTATTCAACCAATCAATCCGTAAACGTTGAGAAATGTGAATAGATTTTAAACACCAGAAGTCTTCATTTAATGATGGTCAAACCCAGACCTGTGAGGCTGAGTTGGCTGATAAAAAGCGGGAGATTATCAGAATTATCTCCAACTGCGTTGATCTCCGAGAAGCTGGGAATAAGATGGCTGATGATGTTCGACGAATACATTTACGGTCCAGGCCCAGGGATAATTGAGGCGCTCGATCTAATCTTAAAGCACGTCAAGCCCAAGAGTTTTTTAGACTTGTTTGGTGGAAGTGGAGCTTTATCAAAGCTCGCATATATCAGGGGAGCGAGGAAGATAACCTATGTAGATCTTTATCCGGAGGCTGCGATCCTCAACCTGAAGAGAACAATTAAGATTGAGATCATTAAAGCGGATGCCATGAACTTTTTAAGATTTGGCCAACATGATGTCGTCGTAGCAGATCCTCCAAGAGAGATGATTGATGAACTACTCAAGAGAATCGGAGACTTAAGAAAGATCTTCAGAAAGGTTTGTCTGATTTGGATAGGAGATGTTGACGAGCTGGAGAAAAGATCATTTTTCTTCAGGAACAGACGGATGATGGAGATAGTCAGGGCATGGGGAGACTGCTTCGCAGTTTTATGGAAGCCCGGATTCAAAGACATCGTCAAGCATGTGAAAGAGATTCTCGAATATAGTTAAATTCGAGGATGTCCCAAACTTCTATGGTGATCTTAATGGGTGGAAGGCAGGTGAACCCATACCTGCCATATCTTCACACAGGCGAGGAGAAGTCGGAGAAGAAGGAAAGGAAGAAGGGTAGAAAGTAATCTTCCCATTTTATTAAAACTGAGCTAAATATCATATACACTTACCTTAAAGCCTAGATGAATCTAATCTTTTGGTGAAGATGATGAGGGTCGCCGCCGTCGGAGACAGGATCTTCGTATCGGTCTTCGGGCTAATCGGCGCAGATAGGTTTAAAGTAGAGTCTGATGAGGAATTCCTCTCAACGGTCACAGATCTCATTAGGAGAAGAGAATATTCGATGATAATAGTTCCTGAAAGATATCTCGATTTGACGAAGGAGATTAGATCGAAGCTCGTCGCTGAGGGGAAGATAGAGCCTATATTTGCGTTCGTCCCAGAGAAGGGTTTGAATAAAAGAGTGAACGAACTTAAGGAGCTGATAAGCCTGGCGATAGGGCTCAAGCTTGAGATTTAGGTGAGATCATGAGTCTTTCATCCCTCCTAGTTGAAGAGAAGAAGGCTATGCTCTTCGTGGAAGAGGCTAGAAAGAAGGCTGAAGAGATCTTGAAAGAGGCTAAGGCTGAAGCCGAGAGAATTCTGAAGGAAGTGTCGAATGAGGAGAAAATAAAGGAGATCTTAGAGCAGTATGAGGAGGAGCTTCGAAGAGAAGCTGAGAGAATAATTGAAAAGTATAGGAGAGAAGCGGAGCGGGTAAGATCTGTTCCAGAGGAGCTGCTTGAGAAAGCCTCAGACATCATTGTTAAGGAGGTGGTTGACCATAAGTTCAGAAGCGGTTGAGGCGCTTAAAGAAGAGATCTGGAAGAGGGCTCGGGAGAAAGCTGACAAGATTTTAAACGATGCGAGAAACGAGGCTGAGCGAATACTTAGAAATGCTAAGGCTGAAGCCGAGAACTTCGTGAAGAATAAGCTTGAACCTGAGAAGCTCATCATGAGGAGGAGGATCATAGGTAAGGCGATGATGGATGGTAGAAGACTTCTAATACTCACGAGGAATGATTTAATCAACGAGGTTTTCTCTAAAGCTGTTGAAAAGCTGAAGAGATTTAGGGAGAGCGAGGAGTATGAAAAATTTCTGGTAAAATGTTTAAAGGAAGCTGTTGAGGCCATGAATCCATCCGATGGGGATGAATTCATAGTGTATGTGGACAAGAGGGATCTAGAGCTTCTCAAGAAAAAAGTTGGAGAGATCTTCAAGCATAATCTCAAATTTAAGTTTAAGGAGGGAAGCTTCATGGGAGGAGTAGTGGTCATGGACTCGAAGGGAAAGAGGATCTTCTATAACACGATTGAAAGCAGGCTTGAAAGTCTAAGACCACTTCTCCGAGAGAAGATAGCGTCTATGCTGTTTAGGGAGGTAGAGGTTGATGGAGAAGATAGGTGAGATTAAGAGGGTTAATGGGTCTCTCATTATAGCCGAGGGACTCGAGGGAGTTAGGATAGGAGATATAGCCTATGTAGGAGACCTAAGATTAATCGGCGAAGTTGTGAGGATAAGCGGAAGAGAAGTAGCATTACAATGCTATGAAGATACAAGCGGTCTAAGACCAGGAGAACACGTCGTAAGTGCTGGAATGCCTCTCGTCGCCGAGCTTGGACCGGGATTAATCGGCGGGATCTTTGATGGACTTGAGCGATCTGAGATAGAATTATGGAAGAGGACAGGCCCATTCATTAAGAAAGGTTATAGAGTGATCCCCTTAAACAGAGAGAAGAGGTGGCATTTCAAGCCTAGGGTGAAGCCCGGAGATAAAGTGCTTGAGGGAGATATAATTGGAGTCGTTAAAGAGAGTAAGATAATCGAGCATAGAATATTGGTTCCAATCGGGATAAATGGCGTGGTTGAAAATATTGAGGAAGGAGACTTCAAGGTCGATGAACCGGTCGCCGAGATAAAGCTTCCAAACGGTGTTAAGAGAGAGATAAAGTTGATGCAGACCTGGCCTATTAGAGTTCCAAGACCATATAAAGAGAGGCTTCCACTAGCTCAGCCACTCTTCACAGGTCAGAGGGTAATAGATACATTCTTCCCAATAGCAAAAGGTGGAACTGCGGCGATACCAGGAGGCTTTGGAACCGGAAAATGCGTGCCCCCGGGGACGCCGATACTCCTAGCTACTGGAGAAATCGTGGCGATAGAGGAGCTTTTCAAGAGATATGTTGGGAAGGTGGTTTCAGATGAAGCGCTCATACCCGTGAGCGGTTTGAAGATCTTCTCATTCGATGGAGAAAGGATATCCGTTAAGGATGTTAAATATCTCTATAAGGGTGTGTCTAAGAAGCTCATAAGGATAAGGACCAGATCTGGGAGAACTCTTGAAGTCACTCCAAAACATAGATTGTATAAGCTCAGCCCCTATGCCGAGATAATAGAGACTCCTGCAGAATCGTTAAGGATTGGAGATTATCTCCTGATGCCTAGAAAGATCTCCTTAAGAGCAGGCTACCAGCCGATCCCGCTCCACATGGTTAAAGAGTTCAGGATAAGAGATCGTGAGACACTTGAGTTCATCAAGGAATGTCTAGAGGTTGTAGGAAAGAAGTTTAAGAGCTTAAAGAGGCTCTCGAAGCTACTCGGAGTAAACTATGATGTGCTAATACGCTATAAAGCTGGTAGAAGCCGTCCAACAGTAGACTTCCTTCTAACGATATCGAGGTTGGCCGGAGTTAAGTCTAAGAGGCCAAGAATCATCGGACTTATGAGAGGCAAGACCTCCATAAAACTTCCGGAGGTTGTGGATGAGCGGCTCTCGGAGCTAATAGGTCTAATACTTTCAGATGGAATGCTCACCAAGAAGACTGTTAGATTCTTTAACAATGATGAGAAGTTGAGGAGAAGGTTCTCGAAGCTTATCAAAGAGGTGTTCGGCTTAGAATCCGTTGAGAAGAGATTCAGAACCGTTTACGGCGTGGAGGTCGTCAGCTCAGCTCTCTCAAGGTTGTTACAGGCCATGGGTTTGCCGCTGAGAAAGAAGTCGAGGAACGCGCTCGTCCCGCCGATAATACTCAAGTCTCCAGACGACGTCATTGCAGCATTCTTAAGAGGCTATTACCTGGGAGATGGCACGTTCTCGAAGGGCGTGATCGAGGTAGGTTCTGCATCCAAACAGATGATACATGGGCTTAGCTACTTACTCACAAGACTTGGAATAATGTATACGGTGAACGAGAGCAGGTCTAGGCTTATAATTAGCGGTTTGAAAGAGTTGAGGAGATTTGTGGAGACTATATGTAGGAGCGATGTAAGTCACGCAAAGCTTGAGGCCGTGGCAAAATACGTTGAAAGCACCAAGCCGAATAGACTTGAGAGAGACTCCGTCTCGCTGAATTCGAGATTCCTAAAACAGGCATTTATCGGAATTCACCGAGAGCTAAGGAAGTCTGGGATAAATTGGAGAAATTACGTACATCTTAGAGAGAGGATAGGAGCATCTATGATTCAGAGAATCTCCCAGATAATTCAGATACATGGAGGTGGGGATTGCGTCTCAGAGAGATTGGTTAAGTTGTCAAATATATTAGAGTATGTCTTCTTCGATAGGATCACAGACATTCAGGTCATTGAAGGAGACTTCACAGTCTATGATTTAACCGTCCCCGAAACACACAACTTCGTCGGAGGAGAGATACCATCTATTTATCATAATACGGTTACCCTTCAATCTATTGCTAAGTGGTCTGATGCTGATATCATTATCTATGTTGGGTGTGGTGAGAGAGGTAATGAGATGGCGGATATTTTGACTCATTTCCCTGAGCTTGAAGATCCTAGAACCGGTGAAAAGTTGATCGAGAGAGCGATCTTCATAGCTAATGTGAGCAATCTCCCAGTCTCAGCCCGTGAGGCCAGCATCTATGTCGGAATAACGATGGCGGAATATTATCGAGATCAGGGATATGATGTCGGGATAATAGTGGATTCAACTTCAAGATGGGCTGAAGCGTTAAGAGATCTATCTGGAAGGCTTGAAGAGCTTCCAGCAGAAGAAGGATACCCCGCATACCTGGCTGAGAGGATCGCGAAGTTCTATGAGAGGGCTGGAAGAGTGGTCACCCTCGGAAGTGAGCGTAGAATAGGGTCGGTAACGATTATGGGAGCGGTCTCGCCTCCTGGGGGAGATTTCAGCGAACCTGTCACCTCGACAACTATGAGATTCGTTGGAGCTCTTTGGGCTCTCGACACAGAGCTCGCTTTTAGAAGACATTTCCCAGCTATCAATTGGCTTAGAAGCTTCAGCAGATACGTGGATCTCCTAAAAGAGTTTTGGGAGAAATACGATCCGAATTGGCTTAGATTTAGAGAAGAGGCTTTGAGACTTCTTGAGGAATCCTCTAGGCTAGAGGAAATCGCGAGAGTGATCGGGGAGAAAGCTTTACCAGATGAACAGAGATTAATACTTCTAGTCTCGGAGATCCTGAGAGAGGGCTTCCTAGTTCAAAGCGCTTTCCACGAAGTAGATAGATACTGTCCTCCTGAGAAGCAGGCCAAGATACTGAGAGTTATCGTGGAGTTCTATAATAGAGCTTCAGAGCTCGTCAGATTAGGAGCTCCAGTTGAGAGAATTAGAGGATTGAAGAATCTGGTCGAGTTATTGAGGCTTAAGGAGAGAAGGGAGCTTGACGAGATAGATGAGGCTGAGAAGAGGCTGGTCGAGGAGATGGAGGCGCTTAAGGCAGAGTACAGTCGCTAAAAATGACGCATAACAAGGACGATTAATAAAAAGATATTTGCTCGATTTTGGAGAGAAGGTGAAAAGGCTTTTCAGAAGATCCAGAATAACGTCTCTCTAAAAACTGAAGTTTGATCCTTGATCGATGGAGATATAAGGTGGCTTAAATTAGATCTCCATGACGATGAGCTTCGATGAGAAGGGATTAGAGAAGGCTGGAATGGTTTACAGAACCGTTACGGAGGTTCGGGGACCACTGCTTTTAGTCGAGGGAGTTAGGGGAGCCAAATATAATGAGGTTGTCGAGGTTAGGCTTCCAGATGGATCTGAGATCATTGGAACTGTGCTGGACACCTATTCAGATAAGGCGATAATCCAAGTATTTGGAAAGACTGAGGGACTGGGGCTCGGAGTAACGGTTAGATTCACCGGGGATGTTATGAGAATACCTCTCTCAGACGATCTCCTCGGAAGGGTCTTTAATGGAAGCTTTAAGCCTCTAGACGGCCTCCCAGATCCAATAGGCGTTGAAAGAAGAGAAATATTTTTCTCCGTGATAAATCCGGCTGCAAGAGAGCCTCCAAGCGAGTTCATCCAAACGGGCATCTCGGTTATAGATGGGATGAATTCCCTTGTAAGAGGACAAAAGCTGCCGATATTCTCGGAATCAGGTCTTCCACATAATCTCATGGCTGCCCAGATAGCCAGACAGTCAACGATCTTAGGTGAAGGTGAGGAATTCGCGGTGATCTTCTGCGCCATGGGGATAAGACATGAGGAATATGAATTCTTTAGGAGAGAGTTTGAGAGAACGGGGGCATTGGATAGATCAATCATGATCCTAAACTTGGCCGACGACCCGGTTATCGAGAGGATAATCGCCCCCAGAATCGCGTTAACCATAGCAGAATACCTAGCATTCGATCTGGACATGCACATCTTGACGATCCTAACGAACATGACGAATTATTGCTTCTCAGGGGACACCGAGATAATAACTGGGGATGGAGACATAGTTCCGATAAGGAGCTACGTGATCTCGCACATGCTAAATGGAGGAGGTGGATATACGTCGAGAATACTTTCATGGCGTAACTGGAAGATATCTTCATCTCCGGTAGCGCTGGCGGAAGTCATAAAGCCGCGTGATAGAAGGATGATATACATAAAGACGAGGAGCGGGGCAGAGCTAACGATAACTCCGGATCATAAACTTCTGGTAGACGGGTTGAGAGGGCCGGAGATGAGAGAGGCACGTGAGCTAAAGCCTGGGGATCATCTCTACTCGATAAAAAAGCTTGAGCTTCGAGGGACTTGGAGACCCAGTTTGTTAGAGTTGCTTTGGATGAGCGGCGATGAAAAGATTTACGTGCACTTCAAGGACCGCTTAATCGAAAATGCCTTAAAATCCTCTTTCAAGAGCTTGAAGCGAGCCGCCCATGTCCTTAAATTGAATTATGCTAGGATGGCTAACTCCGCTAGAAATAGGTGTTATACAATCGAGGATGTAGCTCGGATCTCAGCCAGACTCGGGATCTCTATGCAAACCCTCTCAAAACATGTTGATAGAATTACTTGTGGAAAGAAGTCTTCTACGAGATTCAGCTGGAGCGTGGTGGGGAGAGATCTCCTCCGATTAGCTGGGATGATAGCCGCGGATGGAACTGTTGGAATATATCCGAAGAAGCATGTTTACTATGCGGCAATATACTCCTCGAGGGATGATATTATTGAGAGCTATAAGGCGCTCTTCCATAAGCTATTCCCAGAGACGAAAATAAGGATATGGAGTGCTCCCTTCGGAGTAAAGCATTTACGCGTTAACAGTAAACCCATAGCTCTGATATTCAAATCGCTTAGCGTAGATTCAGATCTAAGCCGGATCATCAGAATGCCTGAAGAACTGATAAGGGAGTTCTTGGCCGGATACTTCGACGGTGACGGCCACGCGCGGGATAATAGAGTTGTCTTTACAACAGGCTCCAAGCTTAGGGCGAAGAGAATTCAACTCCTCCTCAAGAGGCTTGGCATACCGTCAACGATATCCGAGAGGAGGACGGGATTTAAGAGGAGCGCGATATACGATGTCATCGTATGGGGGCGGCGATACATTAAGGAGCTATTCAAAGGCGTCAAGCTATATGATCGCCATAAGGATCAACGGATAAAGAGAATAGTCTCCGAAGGAAATGGCATAGCGACGGAATTTGATCTGATGCCGAGAGCCTTTAGAACGATCCTGAGGGATTTGAGGAAGCGTTACTCCATTAAGTTGAGCGATCTACGATGTCAAAGCATCATTCTACCAATCGAGAAACATGGACGTAACATTACTAGAGAGACGGCTGTAAGAATAGTTAAGCGGTTAAGAGAGCTGGTTGGAAATTTGCCGGAAATTAAGAAGCTGGAATCGATGGCATGCGGCAACTTCATCTTAGATAAGGTGGTTGAGGTTAAGGAGTTGGAATGCGACGATGGAGATGAATATCTCTACGACTTAACCATACCATTAAGTCACACGATAATAGTTGAGAACGGGATAATAAGCTCAAATTGCGAGGCTTTGAGATCGCTCTCGATCGCTAGGGAGGAGGTTCCGTCTAGGAAGGGTTATCCGAGCTATATGTATAGTGATTTGGCGACGATTTATGAGAGGGCTGGAAAGATTAAGGGAAAGAAGGGTTCAATAACCTTGATGCCGATCTTGACCATGCCTGGAGGAGATATAACTCACCCGATACCGGATCTAACGGGATATATAACTGAGGGACAGCTCATAGTCAGCAGAGAGCTTCACCTCAAGGGAATCTATCCGCCGATCAATCCGCTTCCATCGCTCTCGAGATTGATGAAGGACGGGATTGGAGCGGGGAAGACTAGAGAAGATCATATGGATGTCTCAAGTCAGCTCTACATGGCGTATGCTGAGGGCGTTAAGGCTAGAAGTCTCGCGAGGATTATTGGAGAACTTGGCCTAAGCGAGAGGGAGAGGAAGTATCTGAGGTTCGCGGATGAATTTGAGAGAAAATTCATCAATCAGGGGATTTATGAGAATAGAACTATTGAGAGAACGCTTGAGATAGCTTGGGATCTGCTCTCCATGCTTCCAGAAGAAGAACTCATTAGAATAAGTGAGGAACATATCAGGAAATATCATAGGAAGTATAGGCTTCAAGCTCGGTGAAGAAGATGTCTCTGACCGGGATCAGATATACTAAGGGTTTTCTACTGGATTTGAGAAGGAGGCTTGAATTCATCAAAGATGCACATGAACTTCTCGAGATGAAGCGCGATCAGCTCATAATCAAGCTTAGAGAAGGTCTTGAGAAACTTAAAGAGCTTAGGAGAAAGGTCGAGGGTGAAGCAGAAGAAGTCTATCGAGAACTTTCACTCCTCCACTCAACACTTGGAAGCGCGGATCTCGAGACTTATTCAGCGTATCTTAGAGGGAACATGGATGTAAAGATCGTTCCAAGAGGTGTTATAGGCGTGGTCACCCCTATGGTGAGAGAGGTGAACATCCCAGACTACACAAACCTTTATCCACCTCAAATCATACCCTTAGCCGAGAAGATCTCAGCTTTAATGAAGGATTTGGTGAAGCTCGCTGAGCTTGAAGCTTACATTGAGAACCTAGCTGAAGATCTTAGGAGGACGAATATCAGAGTCAATGCCCTTGAGAAGGTTGTGATTCCAAGCTATGAGTGGACTATAAAAAGGATCCAAGACATATTGGACGATGAGATGCTTGAAGAGATCATAAGACTGAAGCTAATAAAGGAGACCCTGACAAGGAGGAGAATTACTTGATAACATATCTGATATGTAAATGCCATGTATATGAGAGCAGGCTTCTTCCGAGAAGGTTAATCCTAGAGCTCGCATCGGCCTCAAAGCTTGAAGACTTTATCGAAATGCTCTCCGCGACCGCTTATGGCGATGGACTATTGGAGGCCAAGAGTATCTGGGACGTTGAAGCCGCTTTAACGGAGAAGTTCATCAATAGATTATCAACTCTGCTTAGAGTATCCCCGGAGAATATCAGGGAATTTTTAATTCAATATTATAGGAGGTTCGAGATTCAAAACCTCATCAGAATTATGAGAATGAAACTTATCCATGAACATGCGGAATCCATTAAGAGGCTTATAATACCCTCGGAGATGCTTGGGGGAATGGACCTAGATCCATTCATAGGAGCTAAAAACTTCAATGAGTTCATAAACCTCTTAGCTGGAACTCGATACAAGGCCATCTCTAAGATGGATATCGAGAATCCGCTTATACTTGAGAGCATGTTTAGATGGATCTACTATCAGGGAGTTTTCGACAAAGTCTCAAAGATCCCGAGAGCTGATAGACCCGATGTGATGAAAATATTAGGGATAGAGTTAGATCTCCATAACATCAGAGTTTGCATACTTCCTATACTCTATGACTATGACAGGAAGCTCGCTGAAAATCTCCTCATAGATAATCCTGCTGGAAAATCTAAGGGGCTATTGATGGAGTTAAGGAGTATTGAGGAGCTTCTCGAAAGTTTTCCTAGATATAGGGTCTTCATCGAGGCGTTGATGAGGCGGGAGGAGTGGAGGGCTGAGATCGAGTATTTTAGGATTTTGAAGGATGAAGTTGATGGAAAGAGAATTTCAAAGTATATAAACTTCTTCTATGTCTTGAAATATATCCTTGACTGCGAGGTGGAGTACAGAAATCTTAGATCAATAGCCATATCGTTATACCATAACCTACCAGTAAATATTAGGAGGAGTTTGTTGATCCTTCCGAGGACTTAGGTAATTTGAACGAATTTTATGAATGCTAGGCCTAGGATTACCGGCAGAATAGTTCCAAGGAAGATCGCCAAGATTATTCCTTTATGAAATCCAGGCTCATTTAGGAAGTGGAGTAAGCCTATTACTTGAATACATATTAGGATTAAGAAGTAGAGGCCTATCGCCTTCCTCGCCCCTAACTTCACTTTCACCTTCTCACGATATCCATATGAGGAAGGCGACTAATAAGCCATAAATTGCAATACCTTCAGCGAGACCTGCGAAGATTATAGTCTTACCGAAGACCTCAGGCCTCTCGGATGCGCTTGCTATTGCTGCAACGCCTATTTTAGCGACCGCATAGCCTGCTGCAACCGAACATATACTTACTGAGAGAGCCATCGCTAGGAACTTTCCAAGCTCGATCTCCGCCTTGGCTGCAACTTCTGCTGCTTGAACTTCTACAGATTTAATGATTCCCTGCGCTGCAATTGGTAAGATTAATCCTGTCAGAGCCATCATTAGCATCGTGAGAGTCAGTAAAGTTGCCTTAGTTCCAGCTCTCATCACATTCACCTATTGACGTATGTTTATTTCGCATATTTAAGCTATAACTTAGAGCTTCCATGGAGTGTATGGGATTCCAGTTCCTTGATAGAACTTTGTCATGAACTCATAGTAGAGGAGCCTTAAGGCCTGTATCATACATACGAGAAACTCTATCGTGAGGGCGAACATGTTTAAGAAGATTATCCCGACTCCAATTCCCATTAAAGGATTTGCTTGCATGAGTCTAAAGACCACCATGGCCAAGGCTGCGTGGACTATCGCGAATCCAGCTATCCTCATGTATGAAAACATGTTCGCGAGGAAGGAGATGAAGGTCTCCAGCATTAAGCCTATTCCAATCACCTTCTCCTCTCTTGTAAAGAACGGCTTGACCAAGATCATGATAAGCCCAGCTATTAGGGTAAAGAATGGCCAGCTCATCAAGGCCTTCATTCTAAGCTCCGGAAACTCTAAGATCCCAGGTATCACAGTTATCCCGAAGAAGTTAAACGCAGTTAAAGCTAATCCGAGAAGGAGCAGGATTCCGGCGACGCCCTTCTCGCTGAGTATTGCTTCCGCGAGTTCACCATTTCTTAGATGATTTCTCGTACTTATGGATAGGGCTAATATTATTTGGGCTATCCCGAAGAACACCGCTATCTTGATAAGCCAAACAACTCCAGATGGATTTTCAAGCCATCCAGCTCTAAGGGTTGGGAAGAGAGGTTGAATCTCTGTTAAGAAGAATTCTCCCATCAATACTCCGAAGATCGCGGATGAGATTCCGAGGCCTATCATGAGTTTTCCAAGTTTCCTAAAGTTTAATCCTAGGATGATCTTCTTTAAGAAACGCGAGAATATTATTCCGAGGGCGGCTATCGTTATGCCGTGACCTAGATCCGGAAACATCATCCCGAACATGATAGTCCATAAGATTCCTGAGATTATGGTCGGATCGCTCTCAAGGTGCCCAGGCCAGCCATATTGCCTGACTAACGTCTCGAATATCTTGAAGATCTTCGGGTTTTTGAGGATAGTAGGCACCTCTTCATCTGGACTTGGATCTCTGAACTCATATAGGAGCTTTCCATCGAGTTCGTCTTTAAGGGATTCGAGGAATCCGCCCATGCTCTCAACTCTATCCTCTGGAATCCATCCTTGAATCACCCTCATGGTCTCACTTTTCATGGTCTGTAGAAGCGCTTCATCGAGCCTCAGCCTGATGAATAGGAATCTTGAGATCGCTCCAGCCTTTGATCGAAATCTCTCCCTTAGATCCTGAATCTCTTTATTGATCGAGCTTCTCTTGACATCGAGTTCTCTAATCTTCTCTTCGATCATAGATCGGGCTTCATCGACCTTCTTTGGAAGCCCTGTTAACGCCTTAACCTCTCTAAAGTCTAGGGATGAGAGCGTGGTTCTAACGTCTCTGGCAAAATCTCTTAAGCAGACTACATGAATGAAGGCCAAGTTTTCATCGATCTTCTTCACATCATAGGCGATGGGCTTCCCAGCAGCAAACCTCTTTAAGCCATTTATAGACTCTGATGCGATTATTCCGGCAAATGATGTCAGGTTCTCGTATTCGCCGGTTTCTGGAAGTTCTTCAACCCCGGCTTCTTCAAGTATATTGATCAACTCCTTTGCCTCTTTGAGATCTCTCTCTATCTCTTCGATTTCCCTTAACTTCGCGCTTAGAATATTGTATCTCTCATAGATTTCATTGACGACTCTCTCAGCTTCATCCATCTCCATCTCGACTTCTCCTTCAGTTTCTGGAGCTTCTAGTGAGAGAATCTTCCTAAGTTCCATAAATCTCTCATGTAGTTCTTTGACTCTCTTAAGCCTACTTTCTTCCTCCGGACTAAAGCCTATGAATGATGTTTTAATATTTTCCAATTCTTGTTTCACCGTATGTGTTTCATCACTAATGCTCTTCAACCGTTCTCGGAGATTCTCTTCAATTCTCTTAAGATCCCCTGAAAAATCCTTTAAGGATAGCGTCTCAAATCCAAACTTATTCAGTAAGCTGATTACTTCATTCCATGAGTCGATTATCCCTATTATATGGATGAGGACTTCAGAATTAGAGATGGGCGCGTACTTTAGGATCGTCGATCTTCCAGAGATCTTTCTCTTAAGATCGTTTAAGACATTCTTGGAGATGATGCCAACTATTGAGAATATGTCTTGAAATTTTCCCGTTTCAGGAACTCTTTTCTCCCCTATCTTGATTAAAGCTCTAACTATGGCCAACTTTCTCTTAAGCTCCTTTTCCTCAGCTTCAAGGTGAGTCAGCCTTCGCCTAAGAGAGTTATATCTTTGGTAGGCTTCTTGTTCTGCCTTCTCTTCAGGAGTTTCAGCGACCTCTGGTGCAAGAGTTCTCCAGATCTCCATGAATCTCTCATAAAGTTTCTCAAGCTCCTTCAATCTCCTTTCCTCTTCCGCGGTAAGCTTCAGGAGTTCTTTTTCACTCGGCTTCTTCAATTGAATGACCCCGAGTTCGCCGAGTCTCCTCAGTACTTCCTCCTCCCTGTCTCTTAAAGTGACGACCAGCAGCTTCTTCGCTGGAATTATCAATTCCTATACCCAATTCGGCTAAGAATTAAACCAAATTTAAGTTTACCTAAGTCCTCGATCGATAGTAGTCGTTGACATCTCATGAGATAGTTCCGTCAGAGATTAATGGAAAAGAGAAGGCCGGCATCAGAGTTTTCTTCAAGAAGTTGGCATGAACGTGGAATTTCCTTCAGAGTCCTTCAGCATGATTACGTATAAATTGTTAGCATGATGCGAGTTTATTAAGTTCTTCAAGCATCCCTTCCTTATCCAACATAATTATCAATTGGTCATAAGTTGCGTCAATCTCCTTAACACAGGTTTCAGGGAAGTTCAGGTTTATAGCCATCCTATGCTTCCAATAATATCCTCCTCCCGGAAGATTCAGCCTGGTGAAAGTTCCTATAAGCCTAGGCTTTAGCTTGAGGTTCTTGACGTTTAAGAGGAATTCGATGAAGCAGTTCTTGTACGCCTTTTCATAGACATCTCCATAAAATGTGTTGAAATATAAATATAGGGGGTAATCTCTGGTATAGGTCTCCCAGCTCGTGAACCTCGTGTAGATGGGTTTCCATCCATCCTCTCTCAAGATCATGTCTTCGAGTGATATCGGCCTCTTCCAGGTGCTCACCATGTATCCGCGTTCTTCGAGGCTTGGAATTATATAGCCTCTTATAACCCCTTGCCTAAGCAGCTCCAGCCTCTCTCTAAGGCTTAGCCTCATCTGATCAGCCTCATCCTTTTGCCTAAATCGGGTTTAGGCGTTCTAAAAGTCTTAAATGGGCTTATAAGGTTTCCTCAATCAGCCTTAAGAGAGCTTCGCCCACTTCTCGCGTAGATCCACTTCCTAACTCCTTTCTCCAAGACCATGGTAAGAGCTGAGGCTCCGAGGGCGATGAGCAGGACTTGGAGAGAGGTCAATGGATGCTCCAGCATAACTGGGTTGAGGAGCACGGTTAGGGCGAGAATTAGGATGAGCCAGCCTGAGACGAGCTTTAAGACTCTTGCCTGATATTCTGTAAGTCTCCTTCCGCCGAGGGCGAATGCAAAGGCCAAGACTATGGCCGCCAATGGGATGATGTAGATCACGTTATAGAGGATTAGGTAGAGAATGTGGATAATCATCGGGAGATTATAGGATGAGAGGATCTCCGTGTAGATTATGGGGAAACCCACCGTACATATCAGTTCATAGATGTTGACCGTGAACGCTAGGGCGAATGATCCGAGGATTAAGGCGAGCATTGACCCCTTTCTCAATAATTCTCTCATGGATGTTCCGATCTTCGCCAATCTACCTCTAGACGCCTCGATAGGCTTCGGATATAGGTAGTCTTTTATATTTAAGATTCCTGCGAGTATCGCGAATCCCATGACTATCCAGATTAAGATCGTTAATTGGCCTGCGATTAAGAATATGTTCAGCCAAGCGGTCATGAATAAGAAATAGCATATCCCAGAAGTTATCACGAAGACGCCTCCAACGATCAAGATCTTCTTCCTAGACCTCGCATAGATCAAGATGCTCAGGAGGAATGTTAAGATATAGAAGGCGCATGGATTCAAGCTATCCATTCCGGCTATAGTGACCGTAAGCAATAGGAGATTTATCGGAGAATTCTTCGGGTCATCTGAAGGAGGATCGGAGGCCTTAACTGAGATCTTCACCGCATTCTCGAAGTATGCGTTTGGAACATATCCTGAGCTTGGTGGAAAAGCTGACCCTGAGAATAGAGCCTTAACACCTTCTAAGACTTCAAACTTGTATCCCCTCAGCCATCCCCTAATATCATCCACGAACAATAATTGCTTTAGATGTGATTCATCCATAATTTTATCCCCAACATCGCCCGCCATCACATGCGTTCCATTCCATCCAAATATCCAACTACCATTCCCGAGTGAGATCAAAATTCTGCCATTCGCCCATATCTTCGGCAATCCTGGAAGCTTCTGAAGTTTTATCTCTTCAAATGGTTTCGATATGGGCTTGGAGTCTGAGATCAATGGACATGGATTCGCTTCGAGGATGCTCAGAGGCTTCTCCGCTTTTCGAACATTATCTCTCCCACGCCAAATCTTTTTCTCACCTAAGATTATTTGAGGAACCACGGCATAAGTGTGATATATGTCGGCATATTTTCCGAGAGTTTTCGCATTTGGATGAGCTATGTCGCCGCTTCTCCAACCATATTCTATTATTACGAACTTCCTATATTTTACAGGCCACTCCGATAAAACTATTGGATCCGTCACAGCGCAGTTTGGACAACCGATGAACGTGAAGTAAACCATACAAACTTTTTCCGTCCTTTGAATAGTTTGCGTGCTCGTGGTCGGCGGGGTGATGGCAGTAGAAGTGGTTTGAATTATAGAGGTCTTGGTTGGACTCGAAATTTTTGTTGCAGTCGTCTGGACTGGTTGATGTGGAATTATATAGACTAAAAATAGTGAAGCAAGAATTACGATGGCGACGATCGCGCATGGAATGCCGATCCTGGTCCCATAATAGTATCTTGGATGACTTGACTTCAAATGCTGCTTGAGGGCGTAAGCCGTCTTAAACGTCTTCCCGCAAATCCTACACCTATTCCTCTTAGAACCCATCTACCTCCGCCGCCTCAAAAACAACCCAATAAATCAGGATAGATAAAGATTTCACCATTACGAAAGGTGAAGACGACGGCGTCATGGAGTACTTTCTGCGAGGTCGTTGAGCAGCTTATATGTGCCGTAGGCTATTAGCATTAGCGATGCGAAGAGTGCGGAGAGATATGCTGCGTCGAAAACCGTATTATAGAAGGAAACGGTTTTAGCGATCTCCTGTGCACTCATATCTTGTTGACGTAATATCAGTGGGAGAAGAGGCAGTTGATAAACGTATGCACCGAGGAATCCTCCGATAAGCTGAGTAAGGAAACCTATGAAGAATCCTGAGAAAACGTAAATTAGTCCCTTGGATTTTATTCGCCGTCTTCCAGCCGACCATAAGAAGATGAGCGGTATCAGGAAAGCGATAGACGCCGCTAAATGCTTCAGAAAATAGGCGCTTAAAATAGCGAATGATTCGTTGAACATCGATCGAAAGCCCAGCAAGCCCTCCTTTAAAACTTCACATACGTTACGAGTGCCCCCGATTTTGAATGTGAGTTTCTTCACACGAGAACTGCGCTCCAATATATCTTCCATCTCCGAGAGTTGGGTTAGAAGACTTCGAGTTTGAGCGCTTGAGGCATAAAACTACTAAAGTTGTGTTTCGAGAAGTTTTTCTTATAAGCCTTATATACTGCTTTGAAGTCTAATCCTTTGGTGATATAATTGAGTGATTATTCAACTATATCGTTGCCTAGGAAGATCAAGGAGATTCTCGATAAGGATAGAGGAGACATGGACTGGGGCGAATATCTCCTAAGGCTATATACAGAGGCGAAGGAAAAGCGGAGGCGCGAAGCCTTCGAGAAGCTTAGAAGGACTCTCTCGGAGGAAGATTTAGAGAGAATATTAGAGGAATATAAGAAATTCAGGGAGGAGTTCAAGCTTAGATGAAGCTAGTTGATACAAGCATTTTGATTGAATGGTTACGAAGAGGAGAGCTAAGAGAAGGCCACATCAGCATCATTACCTTAATTGAAATTTTGAGAGGAGTTCCAGCGCATAAACGCCGCGAAGTGAAACTGGCTCTGGAGGAGATCTATACAATAATTCCACTGGATAATGAAGTTATACAAGAATACTGCAACCTCTATGAAGCGTTGAAAAGAAGAGGAATAAAAATCTCGGATGCGGATCTACTTATAGCTGCGTCCGCAAAAGCAAAGAATCTAACACTAGTTACAGCAGACAAAGGCTTTGAGCTCCTCCGAGGATTCGGTATAAAAATTGAAATTGAGTAGGAGCAGAATTAGAGTGCTCGTTTAATTTCTTCAGTATGGGATTCTGATAGACTTCATAATGGTTCGAGGAACGCCGGTAAGCGTCTGAGAGAAGGGTGTTGACATGAAGATAATTTTGTTCACGTAGTTTCCCTAATATCTCTCACTCCCAGGAAAGCATGAGGTCAACCCATAGATTTTACAGTTCTGCATAAATTCCATTATTAAGACAAGGATATAGCTGTGGGGGCGCCCGGATTTGAACCGGGGATCTCCGGGTCTCTGCTCCGACCAGCTTACAAGGGATCTGGAGCCCGGCGCCGTAGACCTTCAGCCCCATTCTTCATGAGTTGGCTGGGCCACGCCCCCCTACTCCAGAAATATTGAATTGAGGAGCCGTATTAAACTTTTCAAGGGGGAGTTTTCTGAAGTTCGTGGTTTACGGCAAAGTATTTTCGGATATTTTGAGAAAGCGACTTCAACTTAATGATTTATTTCTTCAGATGGAATTGTGTCGGAGAGATCTATGTTGGAGGTTAGCTAAAATAGCGGATGTAACCGGTTATGAAAGGACTCTTAGAATGGTTTCGGTGATAGTTGCTGAGAAGCCCAGCGTGGCTAGAAGGATCAGGGGAGCGATTAAGGCCGAGAATATTTTAGTTACGGCTGTTAGAGGTCATATCTTCGACTCAGAGTTCCCCGAAGGCTTCGGCTGGAGAGAATGTAGTCCATCGAAGCTCTTCGACGTCCGAGACTTCAGAGATGAAGTGAGGGATGTGAGATCGGTCACGGAGCTTAAAAAGATCTTTAGGAACGCCGAGTTGCTCATAATAGCGACTGATAATGACTCTGAAGGAGAGCTCATCGGAGCCGAGATATTAAAGATCTGGAAAGAGGTTAAAGGCGATGCACCATATAAGCGGATGAGATTTAACAGCACGAGCTACGATGAACTTAGGAGGGCTTGGAGAGATTTAGAAGACGATTTGAATTGGAGATGGGTCATGAAGGCCTTATTTAGGCAGAGATTTGACTTAATCTCTGGAGCGGCTTTCACGAGACTTCTCACTCTCTCAACTAGAAGACATAATCGAGATGTGAGATTGATCAGTTGGGGATCATGTCAAGCTCCAACCTTATGGTTTGTGGTTAAGCGTGAGAGGGAGCGGATGAATTTCAAGTCTAAGCCTTTCTGGATATTGAAGGCAACTTTTCAAACAAGCTCGGGGGAAAGATTTGAGGCTGAGAGTAATAGATTCTGGAGTCTTGAGAATGCAAGGAGAGCATATCAAAGAGCCCAATCAACTTCTCATGGAATTGTTCAGAAATTTAATGAGAAGCTTGTCAAGATTTTGAGGCCGACTCCACTTAGAACCGATGACATGCTTAGAGATTTGACGAAGATCACCGGGCAATCTGCTGCAAGAATACTTCAAGTGGCTGAAGACTTGTATGCCGAGGGATTTATCTCATATCCGAGAACAGAGACAAACAAGTATAGGCCTGGATTTGATTACAATTCTCCGCTGAAAGCCGCTGTTGAAGGACTTGGAATAACTTTACCTTCTATCGAGGCTAAGCCCAGACAAGGAAGGAGAGATGATGGAGCGCATACACCAATATATCCGGTCATGGCCTATAAAGGATCTGGAATCCATCTAAAGGTTTGGAGATATGTTGCTAAGAGATTTTTGGCGAACGCATTCTATCGAGATGCCTTGAAGACGGAAAGAAGCGCCGAACTCGATTTAGCTGGGATAAAGATGAAGGCAGCTGGATCCCAGCTTGTGGAGCCAGGATTCTATGAGATCTATGATTATTTTAGACCGTCGGATAATCCAATTCCAAGGCTTGAGAAGGGTGAGAAGGTTACTGTGATCTCGCTAAAGCTACATGAGGGAAGAACAAGGCCTCCGAAGAGGCTCACCGAATCGGATCTTCTAAAACTCATGGAAGAATATGGGATAGGGACTGATGCTACTAGAGCGTCTTTCCCGAAGCTCATTATGGATAGGGGATACGCGGTTAAGAAGGGAAAGGTGTTTAAGCCCACGGATCTAGGGGTGAAGCTAATCGAGGTCTTGGAGTCCATAGATCCCAAGCTCGTAACCCCGGAGACTAGGAGGAGAATTGAAGAGCTCATGGCCATGATCGAGTCCGGAGAGATCACCTATGAGAAAGCCTTAGAGAAAGCTATTCAAGAATACAAGCCACTATATCTCGAATTAGAGAACAAGATTACATCAGAGGCGGTTAAACTCGCATCGGCTAAACATCATTAAAAGATTCTCCAAACTCTCTTCCTCGTAAGTAGCATAATAATTGCGATAGAATGAATACTCTACACTTAAATTAATCTGTCCACGGTTTAGAACGAGGAAAATCTTATGCTTCATTAAGGTTGACGAATAACACGGAGATGTTTGAGCGAAGGATGATCTTGATACTTGCCTCGGCGGCAACGTTGCTCTTAGTGTTCCTATCCACAATCTTTATGACGAATATTCCACATACATCAGGCGAGGAAAGATACGTAACCCTGAGTGATCAGGAGAAGCAGCAGATTGTCGACGAGGTTTGGTCGCGGCTAGCAGCACAAGGCTACATGGAAGAAGTGATCGGCTTTGGATACACGGATGAGGGCTTCGAAGTACTCTTTAAGAGTGAAGTCGATCCAAACGTCTTGGCAATTATACGCGAGGTTGTCGGAGATCTTCCGCTCAA
>JAGGRY010000036.1 GCA_021159365.1 Nitrososphaerota archaeon
CAATTAAGCCGCAACGTCCACCCCTTGTGGTGCTCCCCCGCCAATTCCTTTAAGTCTGCTGTCCCAAGATACGCCCAAGCCTGTGGAGTTTAACAATCTTCTCGGGATGTGAACTTCCAACTAATTTGATGAACCTCTTAAGTCCCTCCTTAGAGGCTATTACAAAACGATAAGTGTGGGAGCGTGAATCGATAATATGAATGTCCCCTGTTTTGATATCAAGTCTCTCGAGGTTTTCTTTGAGAAAAAGAAGAACTTCACGGTTCTTTTGACTGAAACCTATGTAAGGCGACTTTTCACTCAATCCAACATCTCCTTCTGCGTCAAAGAACCCGCGGATGAAGGGTATTAGGTCTTCGGGATTTAGGCTCCTTAGTTTTTCGGGAACTCCCCAGAAGGCCTGTCCACAACGGTCTTCAGGGAAGCCATAAACTCGTTTTATGAGGTCATAGACATTCTTACTATAAATTCTCAGTCGATAATGGCCGGGCTTATATTCATCTATCATCGGCTTCTTGTGGAACGCTATTGTTATCATAGGTTTTAATGTCCTCTCAAGCCATTCCCTGTTCTTCTGATAAAAGGCGACTACATAATTTCTCGCAGCCTTATCATAATATACTGAACCATCTCTAAGCGCCGCTAAGAGGTAAAGTAACTCAGGGCTTGGTTTCTTCAAGGTTCTTCTCCACAGGCTTATGGGCGGTCTTGGGATTTCAGCCTTGCGGCCGTACTCCCCAGGCGGCGGGCTTAATGGTTTCCCTTCGGCACCGGGTGAGCCCGTAGCCCACCCGACACCTAGCCCGCATCGTTTACGGCTGGGACTACCGGGGTATCTAATCCCGTTTGCTCCCCCAGCTTTCGCCCCTCACCGTCGGGCGTGTTCTGGGCGGCCGCCTTCGCCACTGGTGGTCCTCCCGGGATCAGAGGATTTTACCCCTACCCCGGGAATACCGCCGCCCTCTCCCACCCCCAAGCCGGGTAGTATCCTCCGCAGCCCACGGGTTAGGCCCGTGGATTTAACGGAGGACACACCCGGCCGGCTACGGGCGCTTTAAGCCCAGTAATAGTCCCCACCACTCGGGGAGCGGGTATTACCGCGGCGGCTGACACCCGTCTTGCCCTCCCCTTATTCGCCGGGCTTTTTAGACCCGGCAAAAGCCACCACGAGGGTGGCACTCGGGGTGACCCCCTCACCCTTTCGGGCATTGGGGAGGTTTCGCGCCTGCTGCGCCCCGTAGGGCCTGGGCTCTTGTCTCAGAGCCCATCTCCGGGCTCCCCCTCCCAGGGCCCGTACCCGTTATAGGCTTGGTGGGCCGTTACCCCACCAACAACCATGATGGGCCGCAGCCCCATCCTAGGGCTGGTGCATGGAGCATCCCCATGCACCACTTTCAGCGATGGGTCCTTCCAGAACCCATCGCCTATGGGGGTTTGACCCCAGTTTCCCGGGGTTGTCCCCCTCCCTAGGGTAGGTTGGCCACGTGTTACTGAGCTGTCTGCCAGGCCCCCGGAGCCGGGGACCTTCGACTTGCATGGCTTAGTCCCACCCCGATAGCAGTGGGGTCCGGCAGGATCAACCGGAGTCTAAGCCTGGGGAGTAGGCTTCGAGGTTTCGCGGGGGCCCGCGTAAGACCTAAGCGTCCTTGGGTTTGCTTAGGTCCCCATCATGTGGCCACGGGAGGAGGCCGCCCATTCATCTCATGGAGGGCCTCTCCAATTTTCCTGGGCGGTACCGCCGTCGCGCCGTGGCCTCCATAATGGTTGAGGTCGGTCTCCGATAAAAACTTATCGTGGACCGCTTACGACCATGAAGAGTTCCACGTCATACCAGTCTCCGGCGAAGGCGAAACGCTTTTCTGAGACCCTAAGAAGAATATAGATGGAGGCCGACCGGAAGAGGAGCAGCGCATCAGCAGGCGAGGCCTGCTGGGGGAAGCCTCAGCAAGCGTAGCCTGCGAGTGCATCACGCGCCCAGCTGCGGGCGCCGCTTCGGCGGTAACCAGACTGGGCGTGTGGTGTGACTCAAGGGCGCATAATCCTTGGTTAAGCCCGTGGGGGATGCGCCTGTAGGTCACGTTGCTCCGAAAGTCGGCCTCCTTAGATAATTTTTTATGTCTTCTAGTTTAGGGATCAAGTTTTTGTTTAACTTTAGATAGGTTTTCGGCCTTAATGGTCTGACTTCTAGGGTGTCGACGTTTATGATGTAGATCATGTGAAGTTTTATGTCTTCGAGTTTTTCAAGATCTACTTTAGGGGTTGAATAATATCTATCGCAGAGATTTTTCAGGAGCTTTATCTCATTTTTTCTTCTCCTGGGTCTTAAGAGGATTATTGGTATTTGGAGGATATTATGCAGTGGAGTTGCGAGGCTGAACTTGTCTGCGAATATGCTGTATCTGGCTATCTTGCTGATTATTCTCGCCGTTAGGTAGCTTTGCGGATCTAAGGCGTTTTCAGGCGATGTGAAACCGGTCTCAACCTCGACTATCATACTCCTCCCATTTTTCCAAGCCATTATATCCGCGACTAGATCGTTTTCCAATGGATGCTCTAATGACACTCTATAGCCTTTCTCGATTAGATATGCTCCCATGACGAACTCCATTATCGAGTGATTGATCTTAACCCTATTCAACTTATGTAAGGTTATCAACCTATCCTTCATCTCATCTATCCTGCTCCAAATCTCTCGACCGTAATGCTTTTTGAGTCTCTCGGCCATGAACTCGACGTCTCTCTCAAATCTATCCATTCTAGTTGCTCGCCTAAAATCCACAAGATTAATCTAAACTGCTTTGGCCATGATTTATTGATATTCTAAGAGCTTCTTTTCATAGGTATGGCCATAGATTTTACCTCGCCGCCGAGATTATCGTAGCCCGAATTCTACCATACATAACTTCAATTCTCTGCCTTACATCATATCCGGCTTCAGCTAAGGATCTTGAGAAGAGCGTGGGCTTTGATACGATCACCGTTAAGGTTGAGGTTGGGGAGGCTTGAGCCAAGCTTCTACAAATTCTTCTATAGAATTCCTTGATATTCCTTATTCCCATCCTTATACCATAGGGTGGGTTGAAGATTATGTGATCGAATGTGTGTCGGAGCCATTCTCTGATTTTGAAGATGTCTGCGACCGAGAATTCTAGTTTATCGATTAATCCCGCTTTTTCGGCATTCTTCTTTGCGCCTTCTATGCTCTTTGGAGATGCATCGGTTCCAAGAATGCTCAATTCTAATCCCGGTTTAATGGATCTCTCAAGATCTCTCGACAACTTCTCGATCAACTCCTTATCGATGAATCTTAGACTTGAGATCTTTAATTCACCTCTCCTTAAACCCACGGGAACATTCAACCCCATCAATCCAGCCTCTATTGGAATAGTTCCACCGCCGCACATCGGATCGAGTAAACTCATGCTTGGATTCCATCCAGCTATTTTGATCATCCCGGTGGCTATGGTTGGGTGGAGAGCTGCTCTATGATGATAGACTCTGTAAAATCTATGATGGAGGGATTTTCCCGTTGTATTTAGTCCCATGAAAAACTCCGAGTCTCTAAGGAGACAGTAAAACTCTATGTCTGGTTGATCGAGATTTACCTTAAGTCTCCTACCCTGACTTTCTCGAAAGCTCTCTATAATCGCTCTTCCAACCGTTGATGCTATATCTAAACTCGTGAACGGATAGTTCTTCGAGTGCCTCTCCGCCTTAACGGCAAAGCTTTGATCGGGCTCTATGAGCTCGCTGTAATCTATATTTCTGGCGCAACGGTAGATGTCGTCTAGAGTTTCCACGTTTATTCTCGCCAGCATTATGAATATCTTATGAAGCATCCTCGAAGCCAGATTCAACTTTATCAGCTGTTCTTGACTCGCCTCGAAAATTATCTTGCCGATATCAGGCTTAACTTCCACATCTATGAGTTCTTTACATTCTCGCGCCGCATATTCTTCAAGCCCCATCACGGTGGTTGCGAAGCATTTGAATCGCATGGCCATATTTCACGTATAGATCTCTATCACGTCTCCATCTTCCAATATGTGTTCAGGTCCCACTTGTTGGCCTTGAATCTTAACGGATTTACCCCAAACCCTCGCATATTTCATCCTCTCGGCTAATTCTCGATGGATTATCCTCGCAATTTCCTTCACAGTGCATCCCCTCTCGACCACGATCGGCTTCTCAGCTTTAACGCCGTCTCTCTGCGTATAGATTCTGATCAATCCGAGTGTGCTAAAGATCATCTTCTTCAATGTCTCTGTCCCCAATCCATTCTCCGCTGAGGTTTCCACGAATGATATTCGATTATTCTCCAAAAATTTCTCAAGGATCGCTAAATTCTTCCTATTCGCCATGTCTATCTTATTGAAGACGACTATCGCCTTCTTGAAGACCAATTCTCTTAGAATGGAGTCCTCCAGATCGCTTAGATCCGCCTCCCCCCAAATCTTCACTACCGCGTTCCGTATCCCCATGGATTTCAGCAGGTCTGAGGCTTCGCGGTAGCTTGTCTTGAGCTTCCCAAATACTATCAATCTTATTCCACCGCTATCTTTTTTCTCAACCTCAATGCGACAGCTCTTAGGCTTGATCGTTACGCCGAACTCGTCAAACAACTCGATAATCTTCTTGAATTGAGCTATCGGATCTCTAGAGGAGTCTATCACGATCAAGATTAGATCAGAGTTCTTCGCGAAACCAATCGATCTCCCAGTGAAGGATGTTTCTTCAAGCTCCTCGGTAAGTATCGCTGGAAGCTCAACCAGCTGAAGCTCAACATCCTCATACAGCATCATCCCAGGAGTAGGCTTCGTGGTCGTCAATTGATATGGCGCCACCAAAGGCTTAGCGTTCGTCAAGGCCTTCAAGATGCTGGATTTACCCGAATTTGCCGCGCCTATGAGAGCTATTTGAGCCGCACCCTCCTTAGGTATGGAGAAGTAGTCTCTTCTACTTGGTTTCGCCGCCGCCTTCCGCTCAGCCATTCTCCTAAGCTCTGAGATCCTCCTCCTAATTCTACCTCTGAGCTTCTCAGTTCCCTTATGGGCTGGAATTAGGCTAAGTGCTTCTTCTAATGCTTTGATCTTACCCTCAATAGTCTTCGCAGCCTGATACTTAGCTAAAGCCTTTTGAGCCTCGGCTGGGAGGTTCGCCGGCATCCCAATTAACTCATTACAATTCTAAGATAAATGGATGAATCCCTAGGTTAGATAATCTATCGCCGCGCCGAGATATACTTTCGCAGCGTTTATCAAGTCCTCGACCTTCACCCTCTCATTATAGCCATGAATTCCCTCCATCTCCGCCGGACCATAATGGATTGTGGGAATATCTGCTTTCCTAAAGTGTCTAGCGTCGCTTGAAGCCCACTCCAAGAACGGTTTTGGATCAATTCCAATGATCTCTTTAACATTCTTCTCGACCACTTTTACGATCTCTGAACTCGGCGCGGTGTAGTTCGGTTCACCGGCGCTGGCGAACTCTACCTCTCCATATTTCTCGACGATCTCCCTTATCTTTGATGTGATCTCAGCCGCCGATAGCCCTATCGGGACTCTAACATCTATCTCCAACTCACATCTATCTGGAATGATATTCACCTTTGTTCCGCCTTTAATTATCCCGAAGTTTATGGTCGGGTGATCTATCGCCTTACTCGCTTCACGCGACACGGATTTCTCCAATAGATTCCTCGAATACTCGGCCACATCAAGTAGATCTTTCGGAAGCTCCGCCTTCATCTCCGTTATCTTCATGAGTTCGCGGATCAGGTTCACGGACTTCACTATCGCGTTGTCCCCGATGAACGGTGATAGGCTTCCATGACCGGGAATACCCTTGACGATTATCTTAGCCCAGATTGCTCCCTTCTCTCCAATATTTATCAGATCCATCCCAGTTGGCTCGGCGATCAAGACCGATGATCCCAAGGCTTTTCCTTTCTCGACTAGGTAAGCGGCTCCATGGGTTCCTCCAGTCTCTTCATCCGCGACGCATACGAGCTTCAATCTCCCCTTCAATCGATCCTCAAACTTGACGAGCTTCTTGAACGCGTAGATTATTCCAGCTAATCCGCCCTTCATGTCAGACGCCCCTCTCCCATATAGATATCCATCTCGAACCTCTCCTGAGAATGGATCAAAGCTCCACCTAGATCTATCCCCTATCGGAACCACATCGAGGTGGCCATTCAAGACGAGAACTCTATCAGATCCCTTCTCACCTATCTCCGCTATGAGGTTCACCTTCTTCTCAGCCGGCTCGCATAATTCGACGGTTACACCCTCTTCTTCGAGATAATTCTTCACGAACGCTGCAATCTTACTCGTGTCTCCAGGTGGATTCACGCTGGGAATCTTGATGAGCCTTGAAGCGAGCTCAACGACCTCCTCTTTATGAAAATCTTTAAAGACTCTTTCCTTAAACTCGCCCTCGCCCATCTCAGCTCAAGTCGAATATGTCTGCCATGAATATAACTTTAGGGCTGAGCCGCGCAAATTTCTTCGACTAATTTTAAACATGATAATCTTTAACATCTAGCGATGTTTCTTCGAAGTCGGGGATGGCGTTAAGAAAACTGATGGAAGAGGCTGAGAAGCTCTTAAGATCGGCGGGAGTAGAGGAGCCTAAGATAGAGCTCTCGAGAGATCCCAGATATGGGGAGATCTCATCTCTAGCGGCATTCGAGCTCGCGAAAAAGCTCAAGAAGTCTCCGAATGAAGTAGCATCAGAGATCGTCGATAGAATTAGATCCGAGCAAATGGAGCTCGTGAAAGATGTTGAAGCTGTTAGAGGATATATCAACTTCAAGGCCAATTGGATAAAATACTCAGAGGAGATCTTGAAGGAGATCTTAGAGAAGGGTGAGAGATATGGATCGACCGAGATAGGAGCTGGGAGGAAGATCATAATCGAGCACACGAGCGTGAATCCGAATAAACCTCTTCACGTTGGACATGCGAGAAATACGTGTTTGGGGGATTCCCTAGCTAGAATTCTGAGATTCATAGGATACGACGTAATCGTCTTGAATTACGTAGATGACAGTGGAGCTCAGATGGCGGATCTAATCCTAGGATTCACAGAGCTCGGATATCCTCTAGACCCACCGGAAGAGATGAGGTTCGACGAATACTGTGGAGACATCGTCTATGTTGAGGTTTCGAAGAAGGTTGAAGAAGATGAGAATCTCGCGGAGAGGAGGAGGAAGATTGTGGAAGAGATAGAGTCTGGGAGGGGAAGATGCTATGAATTGAATAAGAAGGTTGTCGAAAGAGTTTTGAGGGATCAGATTAAGACTTGTTGGAGATTAGGCGCAACCTACAATATACTGAACATGGAGAGCCAGATAATATCGCTCAATATCTGGAATGAGATCTTCGACAAACTCAAGGAGAAGAAGCTCGTTTATCGCGCCGAAAGCGGGGCGAAAGCTGGATGCTGGCTTCTAGATCTCTCTAAACATCCAATCCTCTCAAAGGAAGGTGATGAAGTCTTGGTTAGAAGTGATGGGACGACGACTTACGTCGCCAGAGATATAGCTTATGCCGCTTGGAAGCTCGGCGGAACGAGTAAGGACTTCAAGTACTCTATCTGGGGAGCGAATCCAGATGGCGGGAAGATCTACATAACCGATGAAGCTGGAGATATTGAACTCAAGATGGGAGAAGTCGACCGAGTGATCAACGTCATAGATGTTAGGCAGAAGAGGCCTCAAGAGATCGTGAAATACGCGTTAAAACTACTCGGATTGAGATCTGAGAAATACGTCCATTACGCGTATGAGATCGTGGCCCTCAGTAGGAAAGATGCTGAGAGACTTGGATATTGTGTTGAACGTGGAGAAAAGGTCGTTCATATGAGTGGGAGAAAGGGATTATACATCAAGGTCGAAGAAATGCTCAACATGTTAAAGGATAGAGCTCTAGAAGAAGTGAAGAAGAGGCATGAAGACTGGAGCATGGAAAAGATGATATCTGTTGCGGAGAAGATAGCGGTCGGAGCATTGAGATACGCATTGATAAAACCCGACATCGATAAATTGATAGTCTTAGACACCGATGAGATCCTAAGACTTGAAGGAGATACAGGCCCATACCTCCAATACTCCTATGCCAGGGCTTGTAGAATTCTGGAGAAATCCGAAGATGAGCCGTCGACTAAACCTCCAGCGGAGCCTCTCGAGGCTGAGAAGAGATTATTGAGGAGGATGGCGATTCTTCCAAAGATATTATTGGAGTTCGATGAGAATCTATTGATTAAGCCCATAGCAAATTATGCATATAGGCTTGCATCAGATTTCAACGACTTCTATGAGAAGGCTCCGGTTCTCAAGGCTTCAAAAGATGTTAGAAGATTTAGGCTCGGAATAGTCATGGCGTTTAAGGTAACGTTGGCTAATGTTTTGAGGCTTCTCGGAATTCCATTGATGGAGGAGATGTAGATTTACTCTATCTGAACCTTGAATCCCTTCCTTTCTTCTCCAGCCTTCTTCAAGACGACTTCTAAAACTCCATTCTTATAGGATGCCTTAGCGCTCTTCGGATCGACCTTCGCAGGTAGATCAACTTCCTTGTAATATTTCCTCTGCGGTGTATCGACTGAGATTATCAATCTATCCTCGGTTGCGTTGAGGTTTATGTCCTTCTTCTCAACCCCTGGAACCTCTGCGACCACCTTCACCACATCCTCTTCCTCATATACATCGACCAACGGCTCCCTAGCCTCGGTTAATTCAACCATCTCAGGTCTTCCTCTAGGAGGTCTAATGTTCCCGAACTCCCTTATGATAGGCTTGCCATCAGGCCCAATCCTTATCGAATATCCATAGACTATTGGCCCAAACTCTCTGACTATTCCCCTATCGGTTCTCCTTTCCCTGATCAAGCTCTTTGGAAGCTCTCGCTCAAGATCCTCAAAAGACTTTGAGAACATCTCGTCGAGCTCCCTCATCATCCGCTCCATCTCCTCGAAGATCCTTGAGAATGGTGAACGCCTCCTCCACCTATCCCAACTCATAACACGAATACACCTCAAGACAAATAGATTCTAGGACTTATATAACCATATCCCTAGAATAGCATCGAGCCAACAATTTCTCCATCTTCGAGAAGAATTCGTCAACCCTTCTCAAAAACTCCCTCGCCTCATCCTTGCTCAGCTCTTGGCTGAAGACGTAGAGCTGTGTCCTACTAGGCCCACGATAACCTATTCTGGCGAATATCGTGATTCCATACTCTTTCTTGATCTTCTTCACAAGCCTATCCCATAACTTCTCATTAAAGTTCCCTATCTCTCCCGTGAGTTTATCCTTGATCTCATCTAGAGATGGTGAGACCATCGCGGCATCAACACACTCCCTTAGAGCTGATACATTTTAGAAGGAAGTTATTAATTTTCAAAAAGCGGGCCCGGTGGGATTTGAACCCACGATCTGCGGCTTAGGAGGCCGCCGCCTTATCCATGCTAGGCCACGGGCCCATTAGATCTTAAGCTGATTCACCTTATATTTTTACCTTGTTGATTTTTCCTCATGTATTTTTAAGCTTATGATCTCCGTTCTCGGTATCCATCTTAAGATGTATGCTGGGAGGTCGTAGAATTTGACGCATCTGAGGAGTATTGCTGAGTCGCTGGTCATGACCACTTGCTTAAATCTCTGGAGCTGTGAATCAACGTTTTTCGTTGTCTCGGCGTTTCCGGCTAATCCCACTTTCCCAAAGAGTCGTCTCATGTGGCCAGCTATCTCACCGCTTCTACTTATCTGACTTTCAAATAATATCTTCGCGGATGCAATCTCCAATTCCTTTAACGCTTTGAGGAGTAGCTTTAATGCTTCATCGGTTTTCTCTGTGAGCTTGTATTTTCCATGGATCTCTGAGAAGTCTCTGAGAACTCCGTCATCGCACAGGATCAGTGGCTCACCTCTAAGCATGGTCTCAATCGTGTTCATCACGTTGAATCCATCGATCAAGACGTGCTCCTTCCTTAGATCCTTGGCCATCAATCTCTTCGAAGTTATTTTTTCCACATCGCTGGACGAGTATATCGATCTATAGAGGATGGATCTCTCAGCCCTATTCAACCTATATTTGTCTCCCACAAGCTTAAGTGACGAAGATCTGTTATATCCTCTATCGAGTAGGTATCTTAGATCTCCTCCAGCCTCGGCTAAAATCTTAAGTCTCTCAAGCGAAATTGTGTTCATTCCGCATATATCCCTGGTCTAAGCGGCAAGGCCGATGAAGCCTTCTTCTTAGGATCATAGAGGCCTTCTTCATCCTCGGAGTGCACCTCGAATTCTATACCCAACTCGCTCGTCAAGAACTCTGACGCGGACTTGTAGATGTCAAGTTCCCTTTCAGCCGCGGCCATGAGATCTTCAAATCGATAATTCTGGATTAGTGATGAAATGTTTTCGATCATGAGCTTCGCGAGATTTGCGGCGATCTTCTTGAGCTCCGGCTTATTCGAGATGATCCACTTAATCAGCTCTCCGATCTCTCTGCTTCTTCCCTCTTTTAACAGATTTAGGGTTCTTTCGAGTAGACCGCGCTTCCAGTCTGACGCTACATAGATGTATACTTTTTTGGGCTTCTCCTTAATCACGTTGATTATGCTTCTAATATCTTCCATTAATCTCATGATGAGTTCTTCAGCTAGCTCAGCTTCAGGATTGATCAGTTCTCCCCTCGGAGCTGGCCATTTCTCAACCGAGACGAATCCACTTTTTCCGAGGATGCTCCAAGCTTCCTCCGCCGTGAAGGGGATGAATGGTGCTAGAAGTTTTATCCATGTCTCGATGAATTCTCTCCCAATCTTACTGATTGAGCCGCCGGTTCTCCTGATATACCATCTCCAATCGTTATATAGGCCGTAGAGGGCGTCGTGGAAGGCTTTCCTCGTTTTGAGGTTCTCCATCCACTCGGTTATGTTCTCGATTCTTCTCTGAAGTCTTGACATAAGCCATGAATCAACCGCATTTTCTTCGACGAGTTCAGCCGAGGCAACCTCTCTAACGATTCTCAAAAGCTGATTTATCATATTCTTTATTTCTATCGCATTTCTCTCCCTCCAATCTGGATCGTCGAGATCTTCTGCGGCTAGGAGTAGGGTTGCTCTCGTCACGTCTGCGCCATACTTCATTATCGCCTTCTTTAATGGGATGAAGTTTCCCCTGCTCTTAGACATCTTTTCACCCTCGATGTTCACCATTCCATTAACTCCCACGCCCCTTGGCCAATGTCTTTCCTCGAAGATCGCGACGTGATTGAATATGTAGAAGGTTAGGTGGTTTGGAACGAGTTCTTTCGCCGAAATTCTCATATCAACTGGATACCAGTATAGGAATTCCTCCCTCATCTTCTTCAACAAATCTACATCAACGCCGACTTTCTTCGCGACTTCCTCTACATTGCCTAGTCCTAGGAAGACATAGTTTAGGACATCTAAGGTTAATTGATCCGGCTTGATGAGATTTAGATTTGGATATTTGCTTATCGTGTAAAGGGCTGGATAGAGCGTTGAGTCGCTCAAGGTTTCGACGATCCATTCCGGATCCCATGGAAGCCTAGTTCCCAATCCCGTCTTTCTCGTACACGCCCAATCTCTAAGCCAATCGACCACGTTGAGGAACCATTGTCTAGCTTCCTCTGGATAGATCTCCATCTTCATCAGATGTTTTCTTACCTTTTCCTTCCATTCTGGATCGGAATATCTTAGAAACCATTGATTCTCCACTATCTTAACCACGTTCTCGGTTCCACATCTACATACAACCTTCTCTGGAAGCTCCCACATAATATCCCCTAATCCCAACTCTATTAGCTTGGCCTTCACCAGGTCTCTGGCCTCATTCACACTCTTCCCGGAATATTCTCCGCAATTTTCCTTCATGATTCCTTCATGGAATTCTTTAGAGTATATGGTCTTGGTCGCCTCCTCAAGCCTCGAATCGGTATCGGTCTTTATTCCAAGTCTCTCAACTTCCTCAACCGCCGGATAATCACCGTATCCTGGAACCCTGATTATCGAGATAGGCTTAATCTTCTCAACGATTTCCTTTAATCCATATCTCCTCAATCTCTCCTCATTGGATCTCAACGCTATAACTCCGGCGTAATCGTAGGGGGCGTGGGCTGGAACGCTGTAAACAACTCCGGTTCCAAAGTTCGGGTCAACTAAATCTGCTGGAAGTATTGGAACGGGCTTTCCGATTAAAGGGGCTTCCGCATACTTTCCGATGAGATCCTCGGGCTTCACGGATCCCAAGATCTTTACATTCTTTTGTTCCCTCAATTTCTCGGCAGCCCTCTTCGAGACAATATACTTCTTTCCATCAACTTCCGCTAATGCGTATTCATGATTTGGATTGATCCAGATGTTCGTCACTCCGAAGACTGTTTCAGGTCTAAGAGTTGCGGCTGCTAGATATGCGTCGTTAAACTTGAAGAGGACTAATACATATTCTTCAGGCGACACACCTTCTCCAATGAGTCTATCATGGTCTCCGGTCGCGCTCTTACAGTTCGGACACCAAACCACTGGATGCTTGCCGATGGCTACGTATCCGCGATTCTTCAAGGTTATGAATTGCCATTGAATGAATCTGCTATAATATGGATGTAGGTCTGTTGTGTAGAATTCTCTCCTCCAGTCAACGGAGAATCCCATGGCGTCGACTACAACCTTATTCTCTTCTGTGTAGTATTTTGTCACGAAGACTGGGTCGGTGAATTTTTCCAAAAGCTCCTCTGGGACGCCATCTATCTCAATGAGCATTCTCCTGATGGATTCGTCTCCCCGCTTCAATCTCTCAGAAGTCCCGGCCACAGCCTCTCCAGTCCAATGCCAAGCCCATGGAAACAGCACATTATAGCCTTGCATCCGCTTGAATCTCGCATAGGCGTCTCCCCTCGTATAGGTGAATCCATGGCCTAGGTGGAGTGGTCCATTCTGATATGAGTAGGGGACGCAGATGAAGTATTTCGGCTTAGATGGGTCTGGATCTGCTTCGAAGATCTTCGCCTCCTTCCATCTCTTAATCCACTTCTCCTCATAATCTATTGGAGACCTAGTCTCCATTCAATCCATCACCCAAAGCGCTCAAACCAAATGAATCGAGGGCCATATTTAAGCAAAGCAAGACTATAATTTAACAACGATAAACTTTAGCCGAAGAAGAGGGCCCGTAGCCTAGTTTGGATATGGCGCCGGCCTTCGGAGCCGGAGGTCCGGGGTTCAAATCCCCGCGGGCCCACTTAACTTCTTCTTTAGGGTTTTAGTCCTGTCAGTAGCTGGCTTGGTGGATGAGGCCATTCACCTCTTCCATCCCAGATGCTTAGGAGGATGAAGGTTCTAGTTAGCATGCTATGATTCCAGTCCGGCATCCTCCAGTAGACGTCGAGTTCGACTAGATATGTTCTTTGATCAGCATTTTGAGGGGCTTTAATCGATAATGGCACGTTGATCGATGAACCATTTTTAGCTACCGCCTCGGAAGGGGGAGATACCAGCTCCTTTGGAATGCCTTGATCTCCAAGCGGATCAACTACCTCAAAGCTCAGAATAACGTCGGAGACGATGTTGATTGGTTTAATCTCTAGATCTATCTTACCGGACTCCCCGGGCTTAACGATGACGACGTTTTCGATTATCAGCGGGAAGCATGAGAGCCGTATTATAGGCTTGATCAAAGAGTCTTCAGGTGGAGGGAACTCGTATGCGAACTTAGGGCATACCGTGATCGTCATGTTTTCGACCTCCAGATTCTCCGCCGAGCTGTAGTTTAATCTGGCGAAGACCGTTTGCCACTTCATACTCGGTAGCGTTGTGTAGTAGGTTGCGGCCGCCACTTCGCCCGTCTCGGCATCCACGAGAAAGCTTCCAACAGGATATGTCAGGTTTCCATTTCTGATATTTTCCCCAGAGAGTATAATGAACCAATAGAGCCTATACTTGTTGATGAATTTCGGATCGACTGGGCTTTGTAATAATAGGTTCTTCGCGTCCGGGCTTATCCTCGCTATCCTGAGATCTATTAACCTGACTGCGCCTTTCCTGAGAAGCTGGACTGGGATATTTGGGATATTCGATGATCTCAGGATCTCTATGGCTTGGGATGAGTTTATTCTTAGGTTGAAGCTCGCGTTACTTGGCGGGAGATCCTCCTCATACTTAGATACCTGCCTTGCTACGCCTTTGAAAGCGTCCACGGTTACCTCGATATCCGAGTAGTCTCCAAAGCCTCCCCAGATCCAATATCCCTTAAATGTCCTGACGAAATGGAGGGACCAAGTCGGCTCAATCAGTAGGCTTCCATTGACTACGTGGCCTGGGCTGAAATATGCGCTGACGAGCTTATAGTTTTGCGGAGTTATATTCGCGGCCTTGGAGGCGATCTCTAGGGCTTCCTCTAGATCTATCGCGGGCATCTTAAGATAGCCTAGCCGGTAGTGGATGGGGTGGTCGCCGAGATAATGATAGGATACCGTGTAGTTTGGGCTTTGAGGGTTCCAGCTCATCCTCGGATAGCCGAGCTCCTCGTAGATTTCTCCAACATCTAGGAAGCCAGCTACATCTTCGCGGGCTTCTTGGGAGCTCATCCGGCTTACACTGCTGGTTTCCGAAGGCGGCTGGCTGGTTGGTGATTGGGTTAAGCCTAGGTAGAGGATTGAGATTGTTGATAAGGTTATCAGCAGAACGATGAGTAAAGTCCACCTCGCCCTCATCACTCGATAAGGCGAGGCTCTTGAAGTTAATGCTATGCTTTTGAACGGTTAGTTCGACTCTTAGAACCGGCGCATGTATGTAAAGGGTTATATACAAGATGTAAAGTATTCTTTACAGGTGATAGGGGTGGAGAGGATCAGACTCCTCTGGTTTGCGTATTATCTTGCGATAGTTCTTATGGGCGCATTTGTGGGGGCTTTCGCCGCGTTGGGCGACCTGTTCTCAGCTCTGCTCAGCTCTGTCTTCGGAGCGGCCGTCCTCATCCTATTGAACAGAGCGATCAGGAGGGAGGCTGCTAGGGGAGAGATGGTTCTCTACGATGAACGATACTTCAAGATTCGAGAGAAGTCCGGAAGCCTCGCTTTTAGGGCCACAGTTACCCTGCTCTGCTTAATGCTTCTATCTCCATGGATTTCCGCGTACATCCTCCGCAGCCAGCAGCTCGCCAACATCTTTAACGCGTTGCTTCCCGGCACGGGGCTCGCATTAGCGATACTCGTGTTAGCGTATTATGCTGCCTACGTTTATTACTCCAAGTTTAGGAGCGTGGAGGGCTGAGTCTTCGGGATGATAGTTAGGAACAGGCTCAGGGAGTTCAGAGCTAGGTATAGGATGACTCAAGAGGAGCTTGCGAGAAGCGTTGGGGTTACGAGACAGACGATAATCGCGATCGAGAATGGGAAATATCTCCCATCTCTGAAGCTCGCCTTCAAGCTCGCCAAAGCATTCAACGTTAAGATAGAAGACCTGTTCGAGTACAGAGAATCCGAGGATGATGAGTGATCAGCTCTTTCGAATAGGGATGAGGCAGAGAAATCTCAAAGTTCTTTCACCAACGTTGATAAATGAATGCCTTAAGTTTGGCGGGACATAGATCGCGTAACCTGCTTCGAGGATTTTCTCTTCATCTCCGAGAACGAGCTTGCATTTTCCATCTAAAATGAACACCTCATGCTCCCATGGATGATCATGTAGAGGCGTTCTCCCTCCAGGCTCAATCTCAAAGAGCCTCATGGCAAAATTCGGCGCCCCATCATCTTTAGATATAAGCCATTTCACCCAAGTCTTTTCCGCTCCTCCTTCCTTTACCTCTGAGGCTTCTACCTCCGATATGTGGACGACTTTATACTTGGAATCATCAACCATGTCGTAATTCTCTAGAACTCTAAGATAAAAACTCTCAGCCACCCGACCTACCTTTCACCATGAATCATAGGTTTTTATCGAGCCCGATTTTACGTCAATATGTGAGTTTTAGGATCTTCGATGAACTCTATCTGAGATATGACGAATGGTATAAGAGAAATCGCGTGATCTTCGAATGCGAGCTCAAGGCTCTCAAGATGTTGAAGCCGAGTGGAAGAGGATTAGATCTCGGAGTTGGGACAGGCGTCTTCGCAAGCGAGATCGGAGCGGAGTTTGGAATAGATCCCGCCTTGAATCCGCTTAAGCTCGCTAAGAGCAGGGGCGTCGAGGTGATTCAAGCGATGGGAGAATATCTGCCGTTTAGAGATAAGTGCTTTGACTACATATTGATCGCCTTAAGCATCTGCTTCTTCGATAATCCGATGAGCGTCTTGAGGGAGGCGAGAAGATGCATGAAGGATTCTGGGAAAATTATAATCTGCGTGATCTTGAGGAATTCCAGTTGGGGAAGACATTACGAGATGCTTAAGGAGAAAGGACATGACTTCTATCGTTACGTCAATTTCTATACAATTGATGAGATTAGGGAAATGTTAAGCTCCGTGAAGTTATCCATCGAGAAGATCTATGCGACCCTCAGCTATACTCCTGAAGATGAGCCCATAATAGAAGAACCATCTGAGGAAATCGATGAGAGATCGTTTGTGTGTTTATCGGCGATACCGGAGTCTCGTTGCGAGCGTTAAAGGTAGTCTTCGAGATGGGGATACTTTCTCTTCAATAATCTCTCATATTCTTCCTCCGATACCATTCTCCCATAAACTCCATCATATCCAGGGATGATCTTTAATCTCCCAGTCCTCATTTTCATGATCAGTTCCGCGACCTTGAGGTTCGCTGTCTTAGCTATCTCCCTTGGATCCGCCTCTAAGAGAACATGAAACTCTGTTCCAAACCTGCTTACCAGCTTATCGTAGATGTTCCAGATCTTCTTCGAGTTCAACCTCGTCTCACTTCCACCACTCAGCCCCAGGCTTTGAGCTATTATCTCCTGAAGTGGTATTAGGTGGATGAAGTCCTTGGCGTTACTCGGCCTATATCCTCTAGGCTTATCCGCGAGTTCCTCAACCCTATCGTCAACTCCCTTCGTTAAAGTTCTTCCACAAACTGGGCACTTATAATTTAGCTTTCTAGCCTCTTCGGGTGGAATTGGGCCAAAGTTACAGTTTCTGTGACCTGACCAATGATATTTTCCATAGGCTGGCGGAACCTCTATCGTCATCAAGACCTTGCTTTCTTGATCTCCCCAGACTATCGCCTCATATAGCTCCATGTAATTCGGCTTTCTAAGATTGAAGATCACGGCCTCTCTCCCAAGCCTATATGGATACGGGCTATGTGAATCCGATGAGCTTAGAATAGTTAAGTTGTTTAGCCAGCTTACCCTCCAATTCATCGGTGGATCGCTACTAAGACCGGTCTCGATAGCATAGATGTGCTTAACCTGATCTTCATAACATTCCTCTAAGCTGTCAACACCTCCCCTTGCTCCAAGCATGCTCCACCAAGGCGTCCAGATGTGAGCTGGGAATATCAGATTCCTCCAATCAAGTTCTATTACGATCTCGACGAGTTCGGATGGTCTCATGTTTAGGAGAGGTCTCCCATCAGCCGAGACGTTCCCAAATCTGCTCAACCTGTCTGAGAGCTGTTCCGCGACTTCGAGGTTCGGCATCAAGATTACGTGATGAATTCTCCTAGCCTTTCCCATGTATTCGTGAATTGTCGCTACCTCGGTTTGAGCGATGAAGTAAACCTCTCCACCCATCTTAGGCTTATAGAATCCCGTCTCACCGATAGGCTCCAAATCTCTCTTGAGTTCCTTGAGCCAGCTTGGATGAAGAGCATCTCCTGTTCCGAGAAGATTTAGTCCTTTAAGTTGAGCGAAGCTCGTGAGCTCTGGTATATTCATTCTCTGCGAGGTTGCTCCAGAATACTTGCTATGTATGTGTAGGTCTGCGATTATCTTCAATCCTCTTTCCATCCTCCTAGATCTCCCAACTCCATCTAACAACCTTCGCAAGCCTATATGCCGCTCTAGAGATTAGGGCTGGATCCATATTTCTCCACTCGATTATCTTCTCCTCTACACTCTTCTCAAGAACCGTGAATCCCTCAGAACTTAGCTTGAATTCTATCGAGGATGCTATCTCCTCAACCTCTTCCTTACTCCTAACTCTTCTAATTCCTTTCTCGGTTATCGCCCCGAACATGAATTGTAATTCAACTATTCTATCTTCAACCCTCTTGTGTAAAACTCTTGACGGTAGATATTCTCTCTCAATTTCCTTAAGGATCATTTGGAGCTTAGTCAAATCTTCTGCTTTAACCCTAAATCTCACAGATGGAAGCTTTTCATGGACCACGAAGTATCCTAGATAGATTTGAAGACCTCCTTCAAATTCCGGCCCTCTTCTCGATATTCCATAGATCAATAATTCCTGGCCCTCTCTTAGGAGGAATCTTTGACTGAGCTCCGCTGGTATCGTTATCACGAGGCTGTTTCCGCTCCGCCTTATCGCACCTCTAAAGACTACGGTATCCTCAATCCAGCTCATCTTACCTAAATCCTCTCCAAATCTTATTCAATAGAGACACGTATTTAAGCTTGGATTCCCGACTCATAAGGTAAAGCCTTTAAAACCAGGAGTTAAGGAAATTTTCAGAGAGGGCTGAACCTTGCTCTTGGCATCGATCGACGCGCGATCCGAGGATGAATTACTCTGGCTTCTCAGATATAAGACTAGGAGGAAGATTATCTTGGCCATAGGTGATGCTGGGAAGATTAATGCGACGGCTCTCAGAGATAGCTTGAAGATAAGCACTGGATCCCTTTATTACAATCTGAGACAGCTTAGGAGATTTGTAACCCAAGATAATGATAGAAATTATATCCTCACAGAAGAAGGATTAAAGGTCTATAAGGTGTTGAAGGAGAAGGGCACGATATCATCATCCGATCTCATCAGCGAGAAACCTCAAGGAATATTCATGAAGATCCTTCAAGGGATCTTCTTCCCCCTATGGCTCTACAGCCCACTCTATGAGCGGATCGGGGTCACAATACTTCTCCCAACCCTCTCCTTCATCCTCTCCTCAACCCTCCTGATCTATAGTAGGCGTAGGACATTTCTCCTGCACTTCTATGAGACAGCTCCAAATCCGCTCGAGATAATTGGATCATATCTGCTAAACGTATTCATCCTATACGGCTTAATCACCATTCTATCCATACTATTTTCGGGAACCCTGTTTCGGAGATCTGAAGGGGAATCGTTGGCTGATAGGGTGAGGCTGGTTGCTCTGGCATCAGTCCAAGACGAGTTGAAGTTTTTGCTCTCGCTCTTCGTCGCCCTCCTCCCCCTAATGTTCTATCCAGCGATACTCTCCGTTGATAAGCTCTTCCACCTCTCCATAATCCCGCCCAAGGGGACGCCATTATACTATCAGGTTAGAGATGCCCTCCTGATAATTGCTCAGGGAATAAGTTTACCGTTCCTGACGGCCTTAACCGCCTATGGTAGAAGGCTCAGCGGAACCGTGGCCGCCCTAGTCATACTCATATTATTCTTCATATCATACATTTTCTATCAGATGCTGACCATCGGCGCGATCACTTAACGGTCATCTCGACCGAGACATCTTCGGGGATCTGGATCCTCATTATCTGCCTCATAACCCTTTGATCCGTTATCTGGAGATCTATTAATCTTCTATGAATTCTGAGTTCATGCTTTCTCCACGTGTGAGTTCCCTCGCCGCATGGAGACTTCCTAACCGGAACTATTAATCTCCTCCTAGGAAGGGGTATTGGACCCGAGATCTTCGTCCCAGTCTTTAACGCTATCTCCTTGATCTCAGAGCATACTCTCTCGATCTTCTCTAAGTCCGTGCTCGTGAGCTTTATCCTGACATTCGTCGGCATCCCGATCCCGAAATGAGGATTTAAGAGTTCTATTAAACGATTTGGTCTCGAGATTCATTTATCTCCAAACTCCTTGAGGGATTGCGCTGAAGCCTCTATATACCGCGCTACTCTATAGGTATGGGCTTAGGGGTGGAACTTGCTTAAGATCGCCCTAGATCTCGACGGGGTCTTGGCGGATACGATGAGGCTATGGATTAAACTGTGGAAGCGTAGAACTGGGCAGATAATAGAATTTGAGGATCTAGATGAATGGGACTTCTGGAAAAGACTTGGGATAAGTGAGGGAGAGTTCATGGATGTGATGAATGATGCATGGAAGCTTTGGAAGATTATGCCACCAACTGAAAACTCGCTCTCAGAGAAGGTGAAGGAGATCAAGAAGTTTGGGAAAGTCGACATAGTTACTGCGAGACCTAGGGTGACTGAGAGATATGTTCTGAACTGGTTAAGACTTCATGAGATCCCATATGATGAATATGTTTGGATTAGGAGTTGTCGAGAGAAGCCGAGTCTAAACTATGATGTCTACATCGATGATTCTCCCCTAATAGTTGATGGATGCATGAGGAGAAGAAAGCTGCTCATACTCTATGATAGGCCATGGAATAGGCAGATTCAGGAAAACGTTCACGTTAGGAGGATAAAATCACTTAGTCAAGTCTCCGAGATCCTCAGGGGGCTTAAGGGATGAGAGTTAACTATCTCAGTAAGAAGGAAACCTCACTGCTGGCCAATAGGATAAGATCACTGTATTGGGGTGACGTATTGAGAGGAAAGATAAGGAATGCTGTAGAGATAAGGGAAAATGGGATAAAGCTTTACAGGATAGGCGAGCTCATAATCGGGGAGATTAATGATAAACTCTATCCGGTAATCCATGAGAGAAATCAGGAGGTATTAAACAAGTTACCCGCAATAATAGTGGATATGGGAGCAGTTCCACACATAGTTAATGGAGCAGATGTGATGAGGCCGGGAATTAAAGAGTTTAGAGGAGAATTTGATGAAGGCGATTTGGTGGTCGTTAGAGATGAGAGAAATCTTAAGCCGTTGGCCGTGGCTATCACCCTAGTAGGGCTTGAGGAGTGTAAGGCCATGGAGAGAGGGAAGGTGGCGAAAAATATTCACCATGTAAATGATAAGATTTGGAAACTGATGAGAAAGATAAGACATATACTTGAACGAGAACTTTAACTCCTAATCTTCAGGAGGAATAGAACTCCGATTAGGTTTATTAAAGAACCTATCCAGAAGATGCCTAAAACCTCCACGTAATTGTAGAGGATTCCGGCGATCATGGGGCCTGGAATGCTAATTATGCTCGTTATAAGATCCAGTGATCCTATTATCGCCCCAACCCCTCTTCCATTCGCGATCTCGGCCAAGATCTTCCTCCTGGCCGGCATATCCATCGAGCTTACGATACCCATGAAGATCGCTGAGACGATTATTATCGCAAAGTTCCATGAGTATGCGTAGAACATCCATGAAGCGAAGGATGTTATAAGATGCCATGTCAAGATTCCTTTCCCTCCAATTTTATCGGTTAAAATGCCCCAGAGAACTGTGGTGAAGACCATTGATAAAGTCCAGGTGGAGTTGACGATACCTATTCCATAGTCGCTTAGCCCCAGATCACTTGCGTGAACAGAGATAAATGGGAAGAGTATGTTGAAGCCCATGGCGTGAAATATCAAGCCTATCGATAGGGATCTGAAGTTCTCATCCTCTACTAGAAGACTTTTTATGCTTAGAGAGCTGCCTGGGGAATCGGTTGAGCTTTGATCGCCTTTGAGTAGAATCGTTGGTATGATGGCTAAGAACGACATTATAGATGATAGGAGAAATAATATGTTGCTCCCGAATAATTCCTTAACCGATCCGCCTACAAAAGATCCTATTACGTCTCCGAGTAATCCTCCGGATAAGGCTATTCCATAGACAACTCCTGCTCTCTTAACGCCTCCCTTTTCAACGGTATAAGCCGTAACTGAGACTATGAATGATCCATAACCCATTCCAGAGATGAAGCATGCAACTGAAAGGATTATTGGATCTCTCGTATAAGCCATTATGATCACGGAGAATCCCATCAATATCAGGCCGAAGGCCATGACTTTCCTTCTACCGAATCTATCGGATAGTCTTCCAGCCGGGAGGACGCTGACAGCATAAGACAAATTATATAGAGTCATTATAACTCCGAGAACCTCGCCGCTGAGCATGAGATCCTTGATCAGATACTTTCCAAAGAGAGAATACCAAAGCCATGTACTACATTCGGCTAAGAGATATGCAAGGGTTGAGAAGCCTGCAGCCGATAATGCGCTGGTGAAACTCTCCGTGCTCAAATCAACCTATTGAGACCGCTAAAGGGGTAGAATTTGAAGATGCCGAACCCCCTTTTATCCCGTCAGTATTATCGGTCTACGTTCAACTAGTGCTTGGATGAGTTTTCTCCTACCGCTATCTAGAGCTCTCCAAAGAGTTCCACGTGAGATCTTCATGAGCTTAGCTGCTTCCTCCTGAGTTCTTCTCTCAAGATAGACCAGTCTCAAGGCCTCGAACTCATCTGGTCTAAGATAGATTGGCGGAGATGGAAGCGGATTTCCCAAATCGTCTAGTGGTGCGAAGAAGAGCTTTCCCAACCCTATTCGAATAAATCTATCTTTAGGGGGTCTGCCTCTTCCATGAACTCTCCAACGCCACCTTGGCATTCAAGATAAAATCTCTTATTTGGAGTTTATAAAGTGAATCATACTAATGTGCGATCGCACAAAACTTAAAGCCACCTTCGATGTCTTAACTTGGGGTGAATGCTAGTGGGATACCCATACAGGAGATATTGGAGATACCCATTTTACCCGATGCCACTCTATCCGCCGTTCATGCCGCCATATCCGCCAAGCCCAGAAGATGAGCTTAGAATGCTGGAAGACTACAAGCGCGAACTCGAGGCTGAACTCAAGGATCTTGAGGAAGAGCTTAAGAGCGTTGAGGCTAGGATTGAGGAGCTGCGGAAGACGCTTGGCCAAAAGGGATAAAGGTTAAATTTTGAGCAATATCACAAAAATGGTGAGAGAAGATGGGATGGGGTTGGAGAGGTAGAGGTTGGGGATGGTGGTCTCCCTGGCCTGGAAGAGGACCATTCAGCTACCTACCACCATGGCTTAGACCAGGCTGGCTCTTCGGGAGAGGAGCATGCTGGTGGCTATTCGGCGCTCCATGGGGGCTAAGATGGTGGCTGCCATGGATCTATGGATATTATCCGTGGTATAGCTACTGGTGGCCATACCCGTGGACAGCCTATCGCTACTACCCATGGACTGCATACGGTTATTATCCATGGATGATGTACGGCTATTCGCCATATGCTTATCTATGGCCGTACTACTGATTCTGAGGTGGAATAGGAGTGTGGTGGGGCTACCCAGGCTATTGGAGAACACCGCCTATAACTCGGCCTCTATCGCCTGAACAGGAATTGGATTGGCTTGAGTCCTATAAACGAGGGCTAGAGGATGAGATAAACCGTATTAAGGAAGAGATTAAGAGGGTTGAGGAGGAGATTGAGAGATTGAAGAAAGAGATCGAATCCATGCCTCCCGAAGTCCAGCAACCTTCACCAACCTATCCTCCAGCTTATCAGCCAGCTCCCATGCCTGGATATGGAATGGAGTATCAGCCAATGTATATGCCTGGACCGGGCTATGGCATGGGTTGGGGCCGTAGGATGGGTTGGGGTAGAGGGATGGGTAGAGGATGGGGAGCTATGCCTCCAGCAGCTGCACCTCAGATGCCTCAGCTACCTCCATTAAGATCTGGAGTCAAAAGAGTTGTCGCCGCCGTCGAGGATAATAATGGATTAGATTCTAGGATCTCTTCAAGGTTTGGTAGGGCGCCTTTCATGGCGTTCGTCGATGTCGCGGATGGAGAAGTCAAGGCCGTTAACATAATTCCAAATCAAGCAGCTAATCTCCCAACAGGAGCTGGAATAAGTGTCGCCCAATGGGTTATCTCTGCTCAAGCAACCGATGTAATCGCGCCATATCTTGGACCGAATGTCTCAATGGTCTTCTCGCAGGCAGGTCTAAGAGTTCACTCGACTGAGCCCTTAATTCCCTTGTCAGAAGCTTTGAGAAGAGCTGGATTCATAAGATAGTCATGGAGATCGTTGTCGCCAGCGGAAAGGGTGGAACCGGCAAGACATTCCTAGCATCAAACTTGGCCATATTGATCGATGAGAAGCTCGATGGAGTCGTGGCCGCGGACGCAGATGTGGAAGCGCCAGATCTAATCCTGGCAATGGGAGGAGAGAAGAGGCTCTTAAAGAGTAGGGAGATCTGGGAGTCCATGAAGGCATCCATAAACTACGAACTCTGCAATAGGTGTTTGAAGTGCATTGATGTATGCATGTTTGATGCAATAAGATTAGTCGATGGCAAGCCTAAGATCGTCGAAGAATTCTGCGAGGGATGTGGAGCATGTGCCCACGTATGTCCAGTGAATGCGATAAGCTTCAGGAAGGCTAAAACCGGTAGAATTTACTCTGTTGAAACCATGGCCGGCGTGAAGACCACCACAGGAGATCTAGAAATAGGTGGAAGAAATACTGGAGAACTCGTCTACCTCGTTAGAGAGGAAGCGAAGGAGTTCGCGAGAAAAGATCACGTGAAGAATATAATCATAGATAGCGCTCCTGGAATAGGATGTCCCGTGATCTCAAGCCTATCCGGAGCAGATCTATTGATAATCGTGGTCGAGCCGACCCCGCAGTCCCTCACGGGAGCTAAGAGGCTGTTAAAGGTCGCTGAATCGTTTAAGATGAAGGTAACCTACGTCGTGAATAAATTTGATCTAAATGAAGAGTTCCTCAAGACGATAGACTCCGAGCTTGGATTAGAATGTGTTGGGAAGATACCATACGATTCAGAAGTTCCATCATCATACTCGATGATGAGGCCGATGGCGATATATGGAATGGATACGAGAGCTGGAAGAGCGTTAAAAGAGGTATTTGAGAGCTTAGGGAGCTGGATAACTTGACCGAGATAATCTCAGTCGCAGGCGGGAAAGGTGGAACAGGAAAAACACTAGTCGCAGTCAACTTAGCATACATGTTAAATCAGGATCGCAGAACTCTCCTAGTTGACGTCGACGTCGATAACCCTTGCACGAGATCCTTCTTCGAGGTGAGGCAACTATGGGAGAAAAAGGTGTTAGAGTTCAGGCCGAAGATAAACCAAGATCTATGCAAGCTCTGCGGAATATGTGTAAGAAACTGTCCAGAACACGCCTTAGTAATGATTCCGGGAAAACAGGTGATGTTGGTTGAAGAGCTGTGCGCTGGATGCGGAGTGTGTAGACTTGTATGTCCCTTTAACGCGATCGAGGAATCATGGATTGAAGGAGGAGTCGTTAAGGGATATGAGACCGAAGATGGAATTGATCTAGTCGTCGGAGAGCTTCAGCCAACCTGCAGGAGAAGTCCGGTGATGATCTTGAAAACCCTGAATGTCGTGAAGGACCTCATAGAAAAATACGAGTATATCGTCATGGACGCGCCTCCCGGAGCGGATGCAGGAATATACTCGATAATGGATTATTCTGAGACTATCTTGGCCGTGACCGAGCCGACGCCCTTAGGTCTCATGGATCTTAAGAAGATCTATAGACTGTATCAGAAGTTCTTTCATGGTAGAAAGAGATTCATGGTGATCATCAACAAGTATGGCCTACCCGGCGGCTCCGATCAGGAGACGAGGAGATTTCTTGAGGAAAATGGGATAGCTTGGACTACCATACCATACGATGACTTAATTGTGCGAAGCTATATCGCCGGAGAACTCATAGTAAAGGCTCATCCTGATTCGAAGGCGGCCAGCTCCCTCAGAGGGGTCATCAAATTGCTGGGGAAGGAGATATAAGGTTGAAGTCCTTTAGATTCTGAGGATTGAGCCGTAAAAAAGCTGTCAAGTTGAAGATAGTCGATCATAGACACTGCTTGACATGCGGTAAGGCGATTCCACCTGATAAGGAGTTTTGCTCAGAGGAATGTAGGAAGAAGTATGAACGGGCGAGGATGAGGGAGGAGAGGGTGAAGAAGATACTCTGGATAATGTATGCTGTGATGATAGGTTCTCTTTTAATTGTGATCGTGCTTAGGACGATGATTCACTAATAAGGTCTATCCTTAAGCTTAAGCAGATATGCAATGAAGTTCGTGGATAAGTGAAGTATCGCCGTGATGACTAGGATGCAGGCCAGGCTTACAGGGTTAAACCAATCTGGAACTCCATAAATGGCCGCTGATATTATTAGGGCGATTATGAGGAAGCCGAGTTGATCCAATCCAGGAGCCGGATCCCCCCTCTTCAATCCAATTCTCCTCTTGAGGAATGAGCCGAAGATATCTCCGATCATCGCGCCCATACTCAAGATTATAGGCTCAGAGATGGATCTAAACCCTCCAAGATTTCCAGCTAAATACAAGATCACTCCGATTAGAGTTCCTCCAGCTATCCCGGAGAAAAGGCCTTCCCATGTCTTTCCATCTCCTAAGATCCTCCTCCCATCCCATGCAAATCTACGCCCATCTATCGGGGTTGTCTTCTTCAGAATTCTGGAAAATGGAACAGGTGTAGCATTAGCCACGTATACGGGGAGAATGTAGAGGAGCGCTGCTAGAATTTTTTCGAGCATTCTTACCATGACTCGATTCCAGATCGACCTCTTAAATCCTACTCTAGAAGTCAAGTTCTCTGAGTAACTCGTGAAGACTCTCCAAGAATATATGCCTTGAGTCTAAAAGAGGAGAATTTATTGAGATGCAACACGGCTTGGAGATCGTGCGATGGAAGTTTTGGAAGAGAGATGAAGTGAAGGTTGTAAAGCCTTTGCCTAGGAGGATAGATGAGTTAACCGTAAGACTTGAGAACATAAGAATGAGGCTTAAGAGAAGGATAGATGAGCTTAAGCTCAGGGATAGGGAACTCTTTGAGCTGACGGTTAAGGCGAAGATGGAAAATGATCTTGAGAAGGCTAAGATCTATGCCAACGAGTTATCCGAGTTGAGAAACATGCTGAAGAGAACCATTTACAGCGACCTACTCCTCGAAGGAGTCATAAACAGGATTCAGATAATTAGAGAGTTGGATGAGGTTGGAGATGTGATAGCCCCCGTTAGAGAGGTCTTGATGAGCATAAGAGGAAACCTGAGGGGAATCGCTCCAACGATCTCGCAGTCGATCTCAAACATAATAGACTCCGTTGAATCCCTCTCATATGAGCTTGGAACTATGAGCGATGTCTATATTCCTGAGAGAACTTTAAGCGGAGACGCTGAAAAGATTCTGGCTGAAGCGAGCGCGGTGGCGTCTCAAAGAGGGAGGAGAGAAGATGAACTTAGGACTGTTTAGTGAAATCTCTCAACGCTTTCTTTGATAGCATATCAGCTCTTCTCAATGCTTCAGGATATCTTAATCCAAGAATGGAGACTATCTCAGGAATCTGATCCACATCAACCATGTATCCCGGACTGGCGTAGAACTTCCTCGAACCTTTAGGCTTAAACCAGTATCCGAGAGCCTCTCCCCTAACAAATACCCTTCCAAATATTTCTCCAAGTTCTTCCTCGCCCACTAGAAGAGATTTAGCTAAGCCTATCGCCGGCTTATCTAAGATGAATCCTAGGAAGACCGCGAGCCCCATCCTTCTCGGATGGAGAATTCCATGAGCGTCAACGAGCAATAGCTGCCAATCTTCAAACTCTTTAACAAGTTTAAGCATCGGCGGCCCCTCTCTAAGGAATAATAGTCCAGGAACATATGGATATGGAGGCTTGCATATCATGGTCTTTTCATCCATGACTTCGCCTCTCCTGAGGCTCCACTTAACGGCGGCCACGGCCATCAACTCTCCTCGATATGCTGCATCTACGGAAACTATGTTTTCAAGGTCATCGGGTCTTAATCTTTTCTCAATCTTTAAAGTTCTTCCAATAGCCTTCTGTAAATCTATGAAGAATTCTTCGAGTATCTCATTCCGCTCCATCTTCACAAAATCATTTAATGAATCCATATTTATCTTAGTAAATCCTTATGAGCTCCTCAGCCCAAGTATTTGATGATATGAAGATAGCGATAATGAGCAGATGGAATGCGACGTGTGGCGTAAGCCTTCACGCGGAGATCATCGGTAGAAAATTCAGAGAACTCGGACACGACATCATAGTCTATGCTCCAACCCTCGAATCCGCGGACACCGATTGGCATCATAGGCATATAGATGTAATCGATGAACCGTGGGTGCATAGAGTTTTCGAGGAGACCGATGAATATCTCTATCCAGCTGGAGGGAGTATAAGATCGGAAGAGCTCCTCGAAGATGATTACGACGCATTCATCCTCGAATCGGTCGTCAGATTTCCCGTTAACGAGTTTAAGAGAATCGCGTCAAAGATCAAGAAGAAGGCTCCGCTAATACTTGTGATGCATCTCGGATATATACGGGATGTGGATCCATTTATGGAGATAGATTGGGATAAAATTGTGGTCTTCGACAGCAGATATGTCAAAGAGATACTCTCGACTTATGGACGAAGAGTTGAGGAGAAGATAGTTGAGATCCCTTATCCATGCCCAATCTTTGACGACGTGAAGCCAATTAGGCTAAAATCTTTAGAAGATGTTTTCCTCTTCTTCACATTTGGTAGACAGCCTGTAAGGGAATATCTCGACTATGTTCGCGCTTTAAGAAGACTCTCCGAGAAATACGATTTCAAATATCTGATTATTAGGAGTGATCGTGGACTGCCATTTAGAGATAGGTGGATAATTCAGAGATGCGAGAGGCCTGAGATGAAGATGATACATCGATATCTAAGAGGCTCGGATGTTCATCTTCTTCCAAAAGGCGATACTAGGGCCGTTGTTATCTCCTCAACTCTCGCTCAAACGATTTACTCCGGAGTTCCCATAGTCGTCCCAGATACACGGCACTTTGAGCTTATACCTGTTGACGAGAACGGATTTGGCCCGGTAGTGAAATACAGGATTGGAGACACTCATGATCTTGAGAGGAAGTTGTCGATCTTGATGGAAGACGATGATCTCAGGAGAAGGATTTCAAAGATGGCGAGGGAATACGCCAAAAGATATAGTGATGATTTTGTCGCTAAGAAGTTTTTGAACCTGATTAAATCTTTAGGAGTTTGATATCAGTAGATTCTACCCTTATCGAGCTCCGCCATCAAGTTGTTTAATGAGAGTATTCCCAGCCCGATCATATAGTCCGCCGCGCCATAGCTTATCACTATTTCATCCTTGCTTATCTTAACTGCTCCACATGGAAAGATCGTTAGAGGCCTATCCCCGATCAATTCGTAAGGCGTGGTCGGCTCCATTATATATCTGGGAGTGACCGCTTCTAAGACGACTTCATGATCCGATAATGAAAGCTGAGCTGCAAAGACCCTATACGCTAACTGTTCTTTATCGGTGGCGTGGATCAGGGTTATGAGCTTCTTATCTCCGATGTTTACGAGCGGGGTGGCCCATCCAAGCTTACCCTCAAATGGCATTAAGTCAAGTACCTCGACGGCATTATCGATCTCTACTTCTTCGACTTTCATTCCGCCCATTGATAAAATCTTTGGATCGAGCTTGCTTATCATGAGCCTCGTGGTGTCATCGATTAAATGAGGTCTATGGAGGAAGTAGAGTTTTCCATCCCCCATCTCATGAAGAAAGGCGTCTTTATCCGTTATTATTCTGCCGAAGACCTTCGCAGACGGTATGAGTACGAAGCGCTTAATCCAATTCTTGAGATCCTCATCATAGACCGCCGTCACGGGCACAGTCCTATTCACCCTGATTGGGGAGAAGTAGTTTATCGATCTACCGGTATAAGTCATATACAGCTTGCCGCGGACCTTGTAGACTCTTGGATCCTCAGTTCCCCAAATATCATACTTCGTCGATGGATAGATGACTATTCTCCCGACATAGCTATTCATGTTGACGTATCCGTTGAAGAGGTCGTGGAGCGGGACCTCAACCTCAATTATGCTGCTGACATACATGTAGTATCCGAGGATCATTCTAGCATAGAGCTTTAGAGTCTCATCCTTTTCCTCGTAGACCACGCTTGCGTTGAAGGAGGTTATCGGATGACTTACAGGATAGTTGTGAATGGTTATCCTATTGGGGCTTATCACTCCGAATCTTCCAACAATGTCCTCGGTCTCATTCTTCCTAATCTTTTTAGCCTCTTCAAACCCGGCAGCTCTCTTAAATCTAAGACTAGAGATCACTGCCTAGCCACAGACCATATCCGATGGCTGTCACTCTATAAATTTTTCCACCAACAATTTTTTAGCCTCGTAACCAACTCCTTTCATGGTTGAGTAGGTATAGGATAGATCTTGAAAAAATCGAGGAGTGGATTAAGGCCAAGGGATTTAGGAAGATCTTGATCCAAGCTCCTCCAGGCTTATGGCCAGAGGCGGTGAAGGTCTCGGAATTTCTAAAGAAAAATGGTATTGAGGCGATAATTCATGGAGGTAGCTGTTGGGGCGGATGTGATGTAGCGTATCTCGAAGCCAAGTCTTTGGGACTCGACGCGATAATCCACATGGGGCATTCGAGGTTCTTGGAAAGAGATGAAGTCCCAACCTATTATCTCGAATGTAGATATGTGGATCCGGAGCCGCTTAAATCACTGCTAGGAGAGATCAAAGATCGGTTAAGTGGATGTAAGAGAATAGGGGTGGGCTTAACCGTTCAATGGCTCGACTTCCTAGACGAGCTTCTAATGAGGTTACGGAATCTCGGATTCGAGCCATATATCGGCGAACCTGTAGGAGTCTTGAGATATAGGGGACAGGTGCTGGGATGTAGCTATCACTCTCTTTTAAAGCTTGAAGAGCTGGTGGACTGCTATCTAGTGATTGGAAGCATATTTCATGGCCTTGGGCTGGCGATCCAAACGAGAAAACCCACCTATGCAGGAGACCCGCACACTCAAAGAGTCGTAAATCTCGAGGAGAGCGTTAAAAGTCTCTTAAAATCCAGATATAGCTATATTCAAGAATTCAAGAGAGCACGGCGAATTGGAGTGCTATTAAGCGTTAAGCCTGGTCAAAAGAGAGTTAAATTAGCCGTGGAGCTCAAGAAGATAATTGAAGAGGCTGATAAGATCTCGGAGATCGTGGTGGTGGATGACGTAAGGGAAGATTATCTACTGGATCTCCCACATGAGGCCTTCGTGAACACCGCTTGCCCAAGGCTCTCGATAGAGGATCAGGAGAGATTGAGGAAGCCTATCCTGCTACCCATGGAGGTGGCCGTTGCTCTTAATAAGGCGAGTTGGGAAGAGATGATCCGAACTCCAAGATATATGGCCATGGAGATACCTTTATAGCTTCACGTTATGGCGGAAGAAAATTAGATCACGATTGGGGGAATAGCTTATAGATAGAAAGTGTTGAAGATATCTTGAAGTGAGATGGTATTCTTAAAGGACGGCGAACTGGCATCCCCTGGAGAGCCCATATGCGTTACAGAAGAGTATATGCCTGGAGAGAATGTGAGGCTCGATAAGGGAGGAGTCGTGGTCTCGATCCTCAGGGGTAAAGTGAGCTATGATCATGAAAGAAGGATTGTGAGAGTTGAGCCTCTTAAGCTCGTTGAGAAGCTTAAGGTCGGCGATAAAGTATTAGTGGAGGTCAAGGAAGTTCAAGATAAGATAGCGATAGCTAACATATTATCGATTAATGGAAGACTTGTCAAGCATCCGAAGACGGCGGTCATCCTTCCAAATCCGGGGATGAAGAAGACCATGGATCAATATGTTGGGATAGGGGATCTAGTTGTGGCCTCGGTGGTGACGACCTTTATGGGAATCATAGGACTGTCTATATGGAGGCAGGACCTAGGAGTGGTGTTGGCGAGATGTAACAAGTGCTCCGGAATGCTAAAGAAGGTTAGGAAGAGGTTAATCTGCGTGAGATGTGGGAAAGGGGAGAAACGTAAAATAGTTCCACAATACGGTAGCATAGCATACTTAATCTCCATAATGGGGTGAGGAGATGGAGCTCAGGATAATAAGAGTTAGGGATGACTTCTTGGAGCTTGAAGCCCTGGAGGAAGATCCAGCCTTCTTCGATTCCCTAAGCGAGCTAATTCAAAAACTGGATGGAGTGGAGTATGCTGGGATAACGATAGAGCATCCATTAACGAAGAAGATAATCATGCGCGTCAAAACGAATCCCTCAAAGATAAAGGCTGTGGACGCGGTAAAGAGATCGATTCAAGAGCTAAAGGGGATCTCTGAAGAGCTTAGAGAGGCCTTCGAGAAGCTTTAGTCATAGAGCCGTTTTAAGAGCATCTAATGTTATAATGTGAGATCTTTAAAGATTATTGGATGACCGAGGTGTTCGTTGGAACATCGGGTTGGATGTATGATTGGAATAGAGGTGGGTCATTTACCTGGTATGTCGAAAACTCTAAGCTCAACGCGGTCGAACTAAACGCATCATTCTATAGGTTCCCATATCCATCTCAAGTATTGGGCTGGGCTAGGAGAAGTCGAAGATTAAGGTGGTCTGTGAAGGTTCACAGGTCCATAACTCATATGAGAAAGCTTTCGGAAAAAGCCGTCGAGACTTGGAGAAAGTTTAGTAAGCTCTTCAACCCACTAGATGAGCACATAGACTTCTATCTCTTCCAAATGCCTCCAAACTTCTCCGCAACGGATGCAAACCTAGATAGAGTCTCCAACTTCATAAAGATGACAAATCTTGGGAGGAGATTCGCGATAGAGTTCAGGCATCCAACCTGGTTTAAGCCAGAATTATCAGAATTCATCTCGAATCTCGGAGCAGTATATGTTTCCGTTGATTCCCCGATAATCACGTGGATCTCCTCGAGTAATGGTATAATCTACTTGAGGATGCATGGCAGGACTGATTGGTATGCTCATGATTACTCTAGGCTTGAATTGGAGAAGATCGTGGAAGAGATGACCGCCTATCAGCCTATGAAGATCTACGTCTTCTTCAATAATGACCACTGGATGCTTCAGAACGCCAGGCTCATGCTTAAGATCATGAGAGGGAGGTTTCTTAAATGATCTCCATAAAAGCCTGTCACTCCAATATAAATAGAGAGAGAGTTAATTAACCGGCTCTCCCAGCGATTAGTGGGTGGTAGGGGAGGATGGAGTTCTGCCCTAAATGCGGCAAGGTCATGGTCCTGAAGAAGAAATCTGAAAAGATCGTCTTAGTGTGCCCTAGATGCGGATATCAGAAACCCGTCAAAGATAAGGTGATATACACCAAGGTTCCGAAGAAGAAGGTTGAGGAGATAACAGTTATAGAGGAAGGTGAGGAGAGCAAGGTCTTACCGACGACGACCGATGTTATATGTCCGAAATGCGGAAATAGAGAAGCGTATTATTGGGCGGTTCAAACGAGGTCTGCCGACGAGCCCATGACCAGATTCTTTAGATGCACGAAATGCGGATATACTTGGAGGGAATACGATTAGCATAATAGGATATATGATCTCTTCAGGGTTGGGGGTAGATTCATCTTCTTAAGGTAATCTTCTCTCGCTGAAACCATGAATATCCCTACTAGCTCATGCCTCAATCTCGTTAAGATCTCCATTAAAGAGTTGAAGAATTGAGGAGTTGGAGAATGAGAAGCGATCGCGAGGATGCTCTCCTTCCTCCGATTCCTCCTCAATACAAGCCAATACGATTTTGCATGCATCCCTCCATGATCTGTGAAGATTATTGGTATGGATTCTCCGTTAAATGCGATGGGTTCGTTCGCTATTATGTGAAGCGGCCTTGAAGTCATGGTTGAGAGATATGATGCTAATGGTATGCTTAATAGATCTAGGGAGAGAAAGGATGTCACCTTCATTCCCATGAACTCGTTGAGGACATGAGCTCCAAGAACCTTAATTATATTGGGATCCAACATCACGCGAGAGAGATCTGAATAATCTTTTCCACCCCCAATATTCTGGGCTATTAAAGATGAGATATTTATATTCGCTAAAAGATTCTTCAAGAGCTTCTCAGTCCTACTCCGTTTCGGTATGGTCTTTCCGGTTAAATATCTTGTTAAGGTGGAGACCGGGAATCCCGTAATGGTTGAGAGCTTCCTATAATTATACTTGGTCTTTAAGATTTTGAGAAGATCCACCGCTATTAGCCGCCCCTCCTCCTCAAGGTTGAGGATCAACCTATTGGTTCTTTTAAATACTTTCGCCATGATTCAGGTCAGTTAACGATTTGGTTAAAGATAAGCCTTACAGCTCGAAAAACGTCGAAATCATACCTAGAAAATCCGACAACAAGATACAAACCAAATACAAAAGAAATTAAGGATCAAAAACTGATGAATAAATGGGCCCGTGGCCTAGCATGGATAAGGCGCCGGCCTCCGGAGCCGGAGAACCCGGGTTCAAATCCCGGCGGGCCCGAATACTTCCGTAATTTTTTAGTTAGATTTTGGATCCGTGGATTGTTTTTACTAGATGTTCAAGGGTTTCTGCGAATAACTTTTTGCGGTGGGCTGAAACCAGTTTTATGTCGAGTTCTTCGCAGGTCTTCGATAGATAATCAGCTTTCTCGTAATTCATGACTAAGATTAAGTGCGGTATCCCTGAATCCACCTTTTTGACGGCGATTGAGAGTATGTCGGAGATATAGTCTATTGGTCTCAAGAACGGTTTAGATGAATTCGTCAAGCTAAATTTGATGATTATCTCAGGCTTTTCCTCCTCAGACAACCACACCGCGAAGTCCCAGCGATGAACCGCTCCAGAGGCGCCCTTCACCTTATAATCTCTTACATATCTTAATCCAAGTTTTCTAAGCGTGTCGTCGGTGTGGTCTATCCAAGAGTTTAGGTTTATGGGTGGTGGAAGCTCTCGTTCAATTTGAACACTTCTTTCAATTCTCTTAGATGTAACTTCTTTGATTCTCGCTATATGTCCACAATTATGACAAACTCTTATAATGACTTTCCGATAATCCACTTGTTCCTTCATGAGCTTTCTACCACATCTTGGACACATGAAGTTGTTAAACTCAAATGTGGTGATGGATGCTGTATATCCACAAGATAAATGCTCTATACACACCGCGTCGCTCACATCGGTTGACCCGCAGATCTCGCACGCAGGCATAGAATCTCTCGGAGTGCCCTCGACGATCTGGCTCTCGCCGACGCTAAGGTCCGAGTCGCTGGATGATTGACCAGTTTCAAGCATTATTCAACATATTCTTGCTTCGTCAAATATTAGCCTCTATGCGACATTGTTTAAAAAATGCCCAGATTTTTTATAAAAATGTTAAATACTAGTATCGCCCATATTAAGGCATGAGCGTTAGGGAATTTGCCCTAAAGATCGGGTTGACCAAGGAAGAGCTGATCCTAATACTGATCCAAGCAGCGATCGTCGGAGTCTTTCTAGCTCTAGGGATAGGGAAGACGGAGCCGCTCGATAAGCTTCCTCATTAAACCCTGCCGCCGAATAATTGAATCTTCTCCATTATTTTTTCTATACCAAGCTCGTAGGGATTTAGCCAGCCGATTCTCGCATTAAATAGATTGTGGGGAACGGTGAAGCTTAGGGTGTTCTCCATATCTAGGAAATCGAGGCATTCAACCTTCACTCTCTCACTAATATACCTAATCATTTTGTACAATCCTATGGATGGAGCTAGCGCCAATCCGAGATATTCATCCTCCATCGTTCGAATCTCAGCGTAGGTGAATGGCACATTAATGATCGCCGACCTAGCATCCTCGACATCCAGAGCTTTTACAAGTATTGGGGCTGAAATCAGATCTGGATTCCAGCGGGGAACCCACATCACTGAATACATGTAGATGGCTTTTGCAATATGTTCAAAATGCCTCTTTACGGTTTGCCTCGTTAACTTAAGCTTTCTCGCCAGATCTATATACTTGATGAAGGCGTCCTTCTCAAGTTCTTTGAGTATTAGGAGGTCTATCTTATCTATCCTGGATAATGGGTTTACGTCTTCATAAATCTCTGGGATCGAGAACTTCTTTTCAAACCAATTCTGCTTCCATACACCTCTCTTAAAGTCGAAGCTATCGACTCTGAAGGGAAGAACTCTCATATATAGAAGCTTCTTTACGGAGTAATCGTCTATGATCTTTACGGATTTAAGGCTGTCAAGAAATGCGATAAAATCATCCGAATATTTCGGGGGCACTGTGAAGATCGCTAAGAATTTTCTTTCTTTCATTAGGTAAGTATAATATCTTAGGTAAAATAATTCCCCGAACATGCTTAATAATCCACTCATATATCTCGGTGAGAGACGGCTTTCCAAGATCACCATATATCTCTGAAGCCCAAGAACCCCATGATTTATCGCGACCGCTATTGTGAATCCTAGTTTCGGCAACCTCTTCTTTAATATATACCTCACGGTCGGAATGGGGACCTTTGTCCTCCTAGAGATCTCCGAATAGGAGGGCCCACATTCCATTAAGGCCTTAACTACCTTAGCGGCAGCCTCCATATCTGATAAAATGGAGTGGGTCATTTAATAAAAAGGTTTAGTTTTCGCTCCAGAGACGAACATTTTTCTACTATTTTAATGGGCTTTTCGATAATTCATCATGTGGTGGAATGGAGCTTATAGTAAAGACGCCTCTTGGCCTTGAAGAGGTTGCTGCGTCTAGGGTGCTTGAACTCGAACCAGACGCTAGGCTCGCGGTTAAGCCTAAAGGACTTGGAGGGCTGATAATAATCGAGTCATGTCCTGATAGATCTAAGCTCATGGAGAAGATTCTCGACGAAGTCCCCGAAGTCGAGAAGGTCATCCCGGTCGAAGCAGAGGTAGAAGCGAAGATGGATGAGATTGAAGAGGCTGCTAAGAGGTTGGCCATCGAGAGATTGAGATCTGATCAGAGTTTCGCCGTTAGAACCGTTAGGAGGGGTAGCCATGACTTTAGGAGCGTGGATGTGAATATTAGGGTTGGAGCAGCAGTTCAAGAGGCTGTGGGCTCGCCCGTCGACCTCGACGACCCAGATAAGATAATTCAAGTTGAAATAATTTTCAATAAAGCTGCTTTAGCGATCCTTGATGGCAGCTCTGAGTGGAGAAAGATGGGGTTCGGGAAGAGGCCTTCAACAAAATTCTTCGAGAGGATCTCAATCGTCCAGATGCCATATCTTGGATCCATGGAAGGTGCAAAGGAGATTGGAAGGAGGATTGGGAGAGCTGTTCAAGCCTATGAAGTTAAGGAGCTGGTCATAGCCCCAAATAAGCCTGTAAATGCCTTCGAGCTCGCCTCCTTTATCAATGGAGTATGGGAAGGGATAGAGTCGAGATTTAAGATTCAAAAGAGGAGTTACGGTAGGATTGTTAAGAGAATCGAGGTCTATGTTCAAGACTTGTATCAACTCGTAAGGGAGAGGAGGGGAGAGCCGATCATAGTCTTCGAGCCTGAAGGTCTTCAGCTGAGAGACGCCGCGATCAAGCTCAAGGAGATTATATTGAGATCTAGGAGGGTGAGTTTTCTCTTCGGATCTAGGGAAGGGATACCTAAAGGCATATACAGGCTAGCTGATCTAGTCATAGATCTAGCTCCAGCGATAACTCTTCCAACGGAGGTCGCGGCTCCAGCGGCTTTAACGGCGATCTATACAGCGTTAAACATGATGAACCTTGTATAGCTTTATCCTCATTAAGGGGTGAAAGTTCTCTGATTGAAGAAAGATGGAGAAGATAGTCTCCAGTAAGACGCTTTATAGGGGAAGACTCCTCGATCTGAGGTTGGATGAAATTCTATTATCAAACGGGAGGAAAGTTAGGAGGGAGATAGTAATCCATCCTGGAGCATCCGCGATCTTACCGATAATAAAGCCTGGAAAGATCCTCATGGTGAAACAGTATAGACATCCAGTCGGTGAAGTTCTCCTAGAGATCCCTGCTGGAACCCTTAAACCCGGCGAAGATCCGATGACATGTGCGGCCAGGGAGCTCGAAGAGGAGACGGGTTATCGCGCTGAGAAGCTCATTCATCTAGTCACGATATATCCCACTCCAGGTTATAGTAGCGAGATCTTACACATCTATTTAGCAAAGGATCTGAGGAAAGGGGTTCAAGCCCTTGAAATAGATGAGAATATTTCGGTTATTGAGATGACCTTTGATCAAGTACTGGAAGGAATCAAGGATGGAAAGATTAGAGACTCTAAGACGATAGCGGCGATCTTATACTACCTCATCTTCGTCGAGGCTCGTCGTGTTTAAACCTGAGCATATAGAAGAGTAACGCTATGAATTCTTCCATTTTTCATCTGAAATGTTCATAACCTCTCCTCTCCACTGTTACATATTCTCCAAACCATTTCACCTCGATAATCTTCTCCTCAATCACCCTCCCTATTGGGATCAGACTTCCCCCGACGCTCTCAACGGATTTTAACGCATCTTTAAACATCTTCGGCTTAACTGTGACTACCAGCTCATATTCCTCTCCTCCATGAAAGACTAGATCAAATAGATCTACATCGAATCTTTCAGCATATCTTCTCGCGTCGTCATCGATCGGCGGATCATCGATCCTAAATCCATATCCATTTAGATCCATTAAGGTGTGGAGAGTCTCAGAGAGGCCATCACTCGAATCCATGGAAGCGGTTAACGCACTGGACATCGCGAGGGCGATTCCTTCCTCAACTCTAGCTCTTGGTCTCAGAAACTTCTCGATAACCTTCTCTGCCACCGCTTCCCCTCTAAAGTTGTTGAGGAGCGCGTGAAGTCCAGCGGCTTGAGCTCCAAATCTCCCCGTAACGGCGACTATATCTCCAGGCCTCATCCCGATTCTCGGAACAGGGTTCATGGCCTCTGCCAAGCATATGACATCTATTACAAGCTCCTTTCCCTCATTTGTGTCTCCGCCGACTATCTTTCCACCATAACCTTTAGCCGCTTCCTCGATTCCCTTCCAGAGTTCTTCGAACTCATCGAAGAGCATCTTTGATGGAAGTGCCAGGGATATGAGATAGGCTATCGGCTTCCCACCCTTGGCGGCTATATCGCTTGTAGTCGCGGTCACAGCCTTATATCCAACATCTCTGAAACTCATCCCAGGTGGAATATCGGTTGATTCTAAGAGCATATCGGATGAAAATATTATCCTATTGCTTAAGATCATGTCGACGGTATCGTCTCCCGGCGGTAGGAGGGAGCCGTTGAGCTGCTCAAGCCTATCAATCACATACTTTAGAATATATCTCTCGCCGAGATCTCCTAAACTCCTCAATCGAGAAGCCTCCTGAAGAAAGTCTTTACACACCATTCGGCATAGGAGATGATCTCGTTTTTACCGAGCTTCGATTCACCGCTTCTCCTCGGCATGAACTTTAACGGATACTCGACTATCTTGCAGTCCGCCCTACTCAATAGATAAAGTAATTGAACTTGAAAGACGTATCCAGATCTGAGTTCGGTTAACTTATCAACAACTTTTCTCAATGACTCCGCCCTAATCGCCCTAAATCCTGAAGTTAAATCACTTAGCTTGATTCCAGTTGAAATTCTTGCGAGAAGATTCGCAGATCTACTTATCAGAACTCGGGTCAAAGATCCATCAACCCATCCTCCGCCCTCAATATATCTTGAAGCCACCACCACGTCTGCTCCAAGCCTCTCAGCATATTCAAGCATTTTGACAAGCGTTTCAGGCGGATGACTACCATCCGCATCCATTTCACAGATGTACTTTGCCCATGGATGTCTCATGAGGGCATGTCTGAATCCATCTATATATGCCGACCCTATGCCGAGCTTCTTCGGCCTCCTAAGGACCTCGACTCCACCGCCTCTCTTAGACCCGATCTCTTCCGCAACTTCCGCCGTTCCATCAGGACTCGAATCGTCAACTATCAGCGCCAAAGCTCTCCAACCCGCCTTCTCCAAAGAATCCAAAAGCCTTGGAAGAAGCCATCTAACATTCTCCGCCTCCATATAGGTTGGGATGACGACGACCACCACGATAAGCTCAAGGATAAAACACAATTTAAAAATAATATAATACCGAGAAATCGTTAAAAACGAAGCCCCGGTAGCTCAGCGGGTAGAGCGGCGGCCTCGTAAGCCGCAGGCCGCGGGTTCAAAGCCCGCCCGGGGCTCATCCAAGAAATTTTGTGAGCATGAGGATCGATGTGATTTTTATGAATCTAATCATTCAATAAGAGAGCATTTGAGCAAATGCCTTTATTGGGTCTTTATGATTTATGTTTAAATGCGCTTTTCTGCACAGTTTCTTGGATGCGGTTAAGGTTGGGTAAATTCATCCTGTTGGCTATGACGATCTTAATGCTCTATATCTTACTTGTTAACGGTTTTCCAGTCTTTATGAAGTTCTTTAAGAGGCCTGATGGAATCCATCCAAATCCTGTGGTCGAGCTTCAGATAGAGTGTGCTGATGGATCATACATGATCGTGAGAGGTAATAGTTCTCGAACCCCATGCATGGTTAAACGAGTTTTTCAGCTAATCGTGATCCTGTTAAACAATAGCAGCGAGCCCAGCGTCAGAGATGTTGAAACAGCCTCTGGAGCGTTGATCATATTGAATGGAGGCAGGATTACAGGATATGAGCTAGAGGGATTCAATAGCATAATAGGAGTAACGGAAGAAGGCGAACTAGTCAACCCGATTGGCTCGAGGATAATTGAAGTCCTCTCTAGACATATTGACGGCTGGGCCAAGAAGATGGTGAAACTGAATGTAACCGTGAATGAGGATACAAGTATAATTCAGATAAGATTTAGGGGCTGGATAATCGACGAAGATGATGAGGTTTGGAACCCCGTAGACAAAAATAAGGAACATTACTATGCTAGGGATCCGCCTGAAGATCCCGTTGAGAATCCACCCGATTCGAGATGGAGTGGAAGAGACTTCCTAAGATACAAAACATATACGTTTCAGGTTCAAGTTATTCGATGATTTCCTCTAATGCGGTGTTATAATTCCCAATACTCCGATCGCGATCGTGACCGCGGCTAAGATCAGGGTGAATAGATAAGTCTTTAACCTCTCTGATAGTTTTAGGAGACTTGATATCATAAATAACGATACGATTACCGCTGTGAATGAGGATATAGTCAAGACGATTATGTTCGACTCCATGAGAATCGGCATGGCGGCATATGAGTAGATTATCCCGCCGATCGTTGCAGGTATTCCCATTAAGAAGCTCAGCTTTAAGGAGTCTCTCGAACCATGGCCCAAGAGGATGAGAGTAAAGATCGTTATCCCGCTTCTACTTATCCCTGGGAGAGCTGAGAACCCTTGCGCAAATCCCGCCAACATCGCATCCATGAGATCCACCTTCATCTCTTTTACTTCATCAACTCCTCCACCCATTCTAACTCTAAGCCAAGTGAAGATCGTGGTTAAGAGGAAAAGGAATCCCATGGCGATCATCGCGGCGTTCTCATCAAATGATATGAGTTCTCTCGATACCTGTGCTAGCGGAACAGCGACCAACCCAGTAACTACAGTGGAGATTACGAGAAACTTGAGAAGAGCAAATCCCTCTCGAGATCTCTTCGGAGATCTTATCGATGAGATTATTTCAAGGATCTCTCTCCTGAAATAGATTATTGCGGCCACCGCGGTTGCACCATTTATCGCCAGCCCCATGAGATATGCGGTTGAGGCTTCAAATCCATAAGTAAGGAGTATTAGGAGGATGAGGGTTTTGCTGCTGACTGGAAGCCACTCGGTTACTCCTTGGATCAAGCCCGCTAGAAGTGCGGCCAAGAGCTCTTGGCTCAAACCCATGAATTGGAGATTCATATCACACTATTTAGGGAATTTCGCTCAAAACTCTAAGCTAAATCCGTAGCTCATCGAGGAACTTTGAAATATTCTCATGACAAAGATAGCCTGGAGATGCTCATAAGACTTCCTAGAAGAGTTTCGGAGAAGGAGTGCGTCGTCTGTGGCAGGAGATCAAAGCTTATCTCAAACTCCATCAAGGTGTGCGTTGACTGCTTGAGGGAGAAACCTGAAAAATCGTTAATGTATTCGATGAAAACTCATGAAGAGATTAGGAGAAGATTCGGGCTTCCGCCAAGTCCCCCTAGATCGAAAGATGGCGTCAAATGCAATCTATGCAGTGCTGAGTGTATGATAGGGGAAGGCGAGAGAAGCTATTGCGGATTAAGGGAAAATAGGGGTGGAAGGCTATTCTCAATGGTTGACGCCGAAAACGCATTACTCCACTACTACCTCGATCCCCATGTCACGAACTGCTGTAATGCCTGGTTTTGCCCAGCTGGAACCGGATCCGGATACCCGAATTATGCCGTTAGAGACGGCCCTGAATATGGCTACTATAATCTTGCCCTATTCTTCTATGGATGCAGCTTTGACTGCCTCTTCTGCCAAAATTGGAGTCATAAGAATTTGAAGGATGCGGAGAAGGTTCATGTGAGGGAGATCGTGGATCTAACCCTGAGAGATGGGAGGATAACTTGCTGGTGCTGGTTCGGTGGGACTCCTGAACCCCAACTTCCATTCGCGATAAATGCTTCGAGACTCATCCTAGAAGAGAAACCAAGGAATAGGATCATGAGAATATGCTTTGAATGGAATGGGTCTGGAAACCCGAGTCTCGTTAAGAAGGCGGCTGAACTATCATTTGAGAGCGGAGGAAACATAAAATTCGATTTAAAAGCTTTCACTCCAAGTGTTCACATGGCCTTAACTGGAAGAGATAATAAACGGACATTTGAGAACTTCGAATTAATCTATCGAGAATTTTATGAGAAGAGGAGGGATGTTCCAGTTTTGGCCGCCACGACTCTCCTCGTCCCACATTATGTTGATGAGTATGAGGTTTCAAGGATAGCTGAATTCATAGCGAGCCTAGATCCAGAGATACCATACAGTCTTCTAATATTTCACCCAGACTTCATGATGAATGATGTGACGGTGACTCCGAAAGAACAGGTTGAGAACTGCTATAGAGCTGCGAAGAGATATTTGAAGAATGTGAATATAGGGAATATCGCCTTACTAGGACTTGCTGAGGCTGGATTATAGTCCCCAGCTAACTGGAACGAATCTATAGTCGCTCATGAATCCGGGCGGAGGTCTACCGTAGATCGCTATCGGGTATCCGCAGAACTTACACCTATTCTTATCATCTAGATTCCATGAGAGGATGTCGAATCCATGTCTCTCAACCACCACCTTACCGCATTCAGGGCAATATGTGCTCTCATATGGATGGCCTGGAACATTTCCGATATAGACATATTTCATGCCTTCTTCCTTAGCGATCTCATAATGCTTCTCAAGAGTCTTAACGGGGGTTACCGGGAGATCTAGAAGCTTATAATCTGGATGAAATCTGAGGAAGTGGATCGGAATATCTGGGCCAAGATTGTCATAGATCCATTTCACGAGCTTTCTCGCAGCATTCAAATCGTCTCCGATTCTCGGAACGACCAAATCCGTTATCTCAATGTGGATATTCGTCTTATCCCTTATCTCAAGAAGCGTCTGGAATATCGGCTCAGGGCTTGGAACACCAGCAAACCTTCTCAAGAAATCTCTATCAGCATTTCCCTTAAAGTCCACGGTCGCGGCGTCGAGGAAATCTTTCGCCTCATTAACTGATTCAGGTGTCCAGTAACCATTTGTGACGAATACATTTACCAAGCCTTCTCTTCTCGCTATGACTCCGACATCGTGAGCGAATTCCATGAAGATCGTCGGCTCATTATAGGTGTATGCGATTCCATGACTTCCATGCTTCTTAGCCATCTTAACGATCATCTCAGGGGTGACATCCACGCCCTCAACCTTCCTCCTCTGACTGATATCATAGTTTTGACAATATTGGCATGCCCAATTACATCCAGTAGTAGCTATGGAGAAGACCTTGGATCCAGGCGCAAAGTGGACTAAGGGCTTCTTCTCAATTGGATCTACGTGGGCGGTGATTATCTTTCCATAAACGAGCAGGTAAAGGGTTCCATCCACATTCATCCTAACACCGCAAAATCCAACTTGGCCGGGCTTAAGCCTACAATATCTTGGACAAGCCTTACACATGACCACCTTATCTCCAATCCTCTCGAAGAGCCTCGCAGGCGCTCCAGTGACTTTCATATTCTCATCTCGTTTCAACATCTTTAGCAGACCATATAAGGCTTTTGATTCGAGGATCATTTAAATCCTCGGAGACCCGATTATCGACGATCTTGAAGGGAGTTTACCTACTATTGTTAACGGTTGGACGCGATCTGAGAATACGGGTTGGATCTTTAGGAGTCATCGAGTTTAAGAAAGGTTACTACATCTATGTCGGATCAGGTCAAATGAATCTCGAGAAGAGGATTCAAAGACACAAGAGAAAAATCAAGAAGGTTAAGTGGCATATAGACTACTTAACGACGAACAGCGACGTCAAAGTCATAGAAGCGGCGGCATACGATTTACCGAAAAAATATGAGTGCATGCTTGCAGATATGCTAAGGAGTATGATGTTCAAACCCATCAAGGGCTTTGGATCAACTGATTGCAAATGTATCTCGCATTTATATGAGATTGATAGAGATTTCGATCAAATAATCGATGAAGTCTCGGATAAAGTTCGCATTAAGCCCATAAAACTGGATCCATGAACTCATCTCTTCCTTCTGCCTCTTGTAGATCTCTTTGAAATCTTCTCAATTATCATCCGAGAATTATTTACGTCAACCGATATCGCGAGCTCATCCCCCTCCTTAAACGGAAATTGACTATCATGTGCGAGTTTGGCCGGTATGTGAATGTAATAATATTCGTTACCACTTACATGAATCTTCTTCCTCAGATGACTCTTTGCCTTTAACATCTCCGCTCGCCTCCTATATGGTGGGGAGATTGATATATAAAAATTATTGATAAAAAAAGGTTATGATTTTTGGAGAACCAGCTTTAAAGGATTCTGGGAAACCTTTTTATTGCGCTCCCTATCGATTGGATTTAAGCCTAGAGATGGGAAGAGTTAGGACTAGGAAGGTAAAGGTGCTGGCTAGGGAGATCTTAAAGACATTTCCAGATAGGGTTACAACCGATTTTGAGCTTAATAAGAAGCTCGTCGGCGAAGTCTTGGTTGGAAGGGTCTCGAAAAAGCTCAGGAATAAGGTGGCGGGATATCTAACGGCTCTCGCTAAAAAGCTTGAGGCCGAGAAGCGGGAAGCCGAAGAGGTAACCGCTTAAATATGGGGATTACGGATGATCGATTGCCCGATGATGAGGATGACCTGCGCGGAGCATATATGAGGAGGATGCACCTCCCTGAGGGTTTGAGGATGAATGGCTCTATCTCGATAAGGTTGATCGGTCTCCTAGGAGATCTTGTTGGAACGAATTCCTTGGAGATCGAGGTTGAAGGCGAGCTTGGGCTTCTACAAGTCTTAAACAGGCTTCCAGAGGGGCTTAAAAGGGAAGTCTTAGATAAGCTGGGAGAGCCGTCTCCAAGGATCTTAATCTTGGTTAATGGAGTCGAGGTTACGAGTTTCGGCGATCTCGAGAAGATTAGGGTTGGAGCTGGAGATGAGATAGTTTTAATACCGATAATTCACGGAGGCTAAATGTTGAGCCTCACATGCTTTGGGGATAAGTGGGTTATGGCAGGAGTTTGTCGAGGGGTTCGAGGAGAAGTCTTAAGAGATCCCTTAAAAATTCTCGAAGATCTCAAAGCGTTGGGAGAAGACTTCTCAGCTCAAATCTTCGACGCGGAGCCCATAATCTCGCTAAGGCAGATACATGCAGCTGCGGTTGCGGCCTACCTCTCATTTAAGGCGGGGGTCAACATATCTAAAAGACTTGAGATAGAGTTTCTCTTGAGACTTGCCGCTGATACTCAAATTGATAGAGCTTTAGAGAAGATCGGTGTTAAGCCTAATTCAAAGGAGGTTGGATTCTGCATCTTCGCAGATAATAGGGAAAAGGTGATTGAGGTTGGGAAGGCGGCGCTTAGGATTCTCGGCGGAGAAGCTCTCACAGACACTGAGCTTGGAGCAGAGGATAGAATAGGGAGCGCCCTTAGGTTCTATGAGATAGATGAATTGGAGCTCGAGAATGTTCAAGCAGGTTCACGGCTTCAAGCTGCCCTCCTCTTAATCCTTGAGAGGATAGCGACTCTCGATATCAAGCGTTAAATCCAGCTCTTCGCAAACCTCTTTAAGTCTCTCAATAGTTATCGAGCCTAGTCTCAGAATCTTTAGTCTATCATCGTTCACGAGTTTTATCACGGTTGAAGGTTTACCGGTTAAACATCTTCCACCATCAATCACCAAATCTACAGAGTTCAATATCTCCTCGTTCAATTCTTGGATACTTTGAGGTGGAGATAGTCCAGAGATGTTTGCGCTCGTCCCGACCAAGAGCCCTCCTGATTCCTCGATTATGATTAGAGTTTTAAACCATGCAGGTCTCCCAACTCCAACCATTCCATCTTCAGACACGAGCCTTGAACTTCTAAAACTCGGCTTCGCGTTTAATAAAATGGTTAATTGCCCAGGCCAAAGCTTTGAAGCGATCTTGAATTCGACCTCATTCATCTCAGCGATCTTCTTGATATCGTTAAGGTCTTTGGCGAGGATGGGCATGGGTTTCCCAGATCTCCTCTTAATTTCATAGACGCGTTTAACCGATTTGTCGTTAAAGGGGTCGCATCCAATTCCATAAACGGTGTCTGTTGGAAAGACGATTACTCCTCCTTCTCTGATTATCTTCCCAGCGAGCTTCGCGGAGTGAATCGAAAATTTCAGAATTTTGATTTTCATGGAAGCGTTCCCAAGGAGGAGTAGAAGGCTTCAAGCGCCGTTCCTTCATCTGCTTCGAAGCCCAGTTTTCTAAGCGTATATGCCAGACCTGTTATCGTGTAGACTAGGTATGGTATGTTCGCCGTCATTCCCATATGTCCAACTCTGACGGTCGTGTTCTCAAGCTTACCCATCCCCCTCGCCAAGAGTATGTTGAATCTATGAAGCATTTCTTGAATCAATTTTTTAGGCATACCAGATGGAACTTTAATCACAGTTATTGTCGATGAAGCATATTCATCTGGCGCAACGGTCTCCAACCCCATCGCCCTTACAGCCTCCCTGAAGGCCGCGGCCATCTTTATATGCCTCTCATATCTTTTTTCAAGTCCCTCACTCAAGACTATCTTTAATGCCTCCCTGAATGCTAGGATTGTATGGGTTGGAACCTCGGTTGGATAAGGTCTGCCGAGCACGCTCCATTTATCGATTGATTCCTTCCAGACTTTTAGGTCTAGGAACCATGCCGCAACCTTCCACTTTCTATCTTCTATGATTCTCTCAGCTCTGGGGCTCACGGCCACAGGAGTTATCCCTGTTAAGCCTGAGATCGCCATTCCGCAGTGGCCTACGCAGTAATCTATGGACCATTCATCAACTCTCAGATCCATTCCGCCGTATGAGGATGAGGCGTCGACCATGAAGAGAGCATTACTATTCTCTTGAACGACTTTTCCATAGGTCTTAACAGGGTTTCGAACTCCGGTGGATGTCTCGCTATGCATGGTTGCGACCAGATTTACATCTGGATTCTCTTGGAGAGCAGACTTTAGCTCAGATGGCTTAACTATTTGACCATAATCCGCCTCAACTGTAACCACCTCGCGGCCAAGGTGATGAGCTATATCCACGATTCTCTCTCCGCAGAATCCATTAACGATCACAAGTAATTTTCCATCAGGTGGAACAAGGTTCGCGATCCCCATCTCCAGAGCAGCTGAATATGGAGCAGGTATCAGGAGGATCTCTCCAGATGACCCGAACGGCTTCTTCGCCATCTCCCTAACTTCTTCGAATATCTTCCCCCATCTTCTTCCATAATACGGCATGGGATGCAGGGATACGGCTGTCAAGACTCCCGTTGGAACCTCCGATGGCCCTGGAACCATTAATATCGGTCTCTCAACCTTACTCATGTCTTCTCCTACCCTCGTAAATTGTGTAAGTTCTAGCTTAAAATCCTTCCACGCGTCCCTCCCTATCGAATATTTCGGGGTCTAAATCTAGGATTATCCCAATCTTACAGCTCTTTAATAAATTCGTCGATAAGCTTATTCAGATCACTCGCTCTCTCATAGAGTACTAAGTGGCCCGCTTTCTCCAAGATTACAAGCCTCGAATTTGGCAGTAGCTCATGGATTTTAATGCTCTCATCCTTCGGCGTTACCTTATCATCTTCTCCCACAATTATCAAGGTTGGAGCATTAACCTCTGAAAGCCAGTTAGATGCATCATAATCTTTGAAGAACTTCATATATCTGAATACATGAGCTGGAAGGCTCTCAAGATATTCTTTGTTATCTTCAAGGAATTCCCCAAATATTTCATCCGATGTCGATGGACTGAAGAATAAGTCTCTATACATCTTCCTCGTAAATGGATTCTCTGTGAAGAATAATCTCCTCCAAAATATCGGCGGAAGATGCCAGATTATCTTGTCGATGATGTCAGGTTTAATCTTGACTAGAGAGCCTATCAAGACTAATCCCTTAATGACGTGATCCCTAGCATATGCTTGAGCGACCATGCCTCCAAAGCTGTGACCAATTAAAACTGCATCCTCGGCCGAGATATCGAGCTTGCTCATGAGAGATGTAAGGTCATCGAGATAATCCTTCAACGTCACCTCAATAGGTTTATCGGATTCTCCGTATCCCCGCTGATCATATGCAATCACCCTATACTTTCCCTCAAAATAACTTATTTGATATTTCCAGTTTGAGATCTGTCCAGGTGATCCATGGAGGAAGATGATCGTTAATGGAGTTTGATAGCTGTATCTCTTCGACGAATCATATACTCGTATCTTCAAGCCGTTCAACTCGATGAAGAGGAGATTGCTTTGATCGATTGAAGTTCTCTCACTTGACATGTAGCTGATCTTCGCTTAGGTGGCTTATAGAAGTTTCTATTTCTCCATCTCTTTAAGATGCTTTACTATGGCTTCGTTCGCGAGTTCATCAGCTTCAGCGTTAAGTTCTCTTGGAACATATTTTATCTCAAATTCCTTGAAGTTTTTGAGAAGCTTAACGCATTCTAGGTGAAGCCTCTTAAGCTTTTCATCCCTAACAGAATATATTCCCTTAACTTGCTTCACTACCAGTTCGCTATCAGAGTATAACTCAACTTTCTCTGCATCCAGCTGTATGGCTCTTCTCAAAGCCTCGATTAAGGCGTGATACTCGGCTTCATTATTCGTTCCAAAACCGATAAACTTTGAGAGCTTATCCAAAACTCTCCCAAGCTCGTCCAAGATTATTATTCCAATACCTGATGGCCCAGGATTTCCATGTGAAGATCCATCGAAAAATATCTTCAGAGTCTTCAAGCCGCCTTACTCGCCGCAAGCTCTCTGATTAAGACCCTATATCTCTTCGGAAGCTTCTTCGCCGCGGTCCTCAAAGCCTTCTTCGCTTCCTCAACCCCATTGCTGTATGTTAGGACTCTGAATACAGGTGATCCCTTCCTAACTCTCGCAGCTCTACCAACGGGTTTTCCAAAGGCTCTCCTCATTCCTTCCTGAAGCCTGTCCGCGTGGGCTCCGAAGATCATCTTATTCTCTCTCAGAACGTGGTGTGGATGGGCTTTAAGCTCTAGGAAGAAATTGTCTCCGCCGAGCTTCGATGTAAGCTGCTTACCTATCGTGACTCTAGCCGATTCAAGCGCCACATCCCTGACCTGCAGGTCTTCCTCGGCGATCAACAGCAGCTCATGGGTATAGTCCTCTTTATAGGCGCCCATCGTGTATTTCGCTATCCTAGGCTGAGGAGCTCCATGAATATAATCCTCTCTAGTATATGGCCTCTCAGCAGCCCTCCAATTCTTCGCCTTCATCTCAATCTCCCCTCAAAGATCTGATCACAGCACCTATTTAGCCTTCAACTCTAGGAACTTCTCCGAGATGGAGAGTAATTGGGATGGTGTTAATTGGTAAACCCTCTTCGACAGAAGTTCATTTCCAAAGACTTCGAATAAATCGGCGGCCAAACCCTTCTTTTTCACGAGATCTCTCAAGATGTGCCTTAACCCTTGTCTTCTCCTCGTGAAGAGGAATTTGATGAACTTCTTAACCTCTTCATCGAGTTTCTGAACATTTTTCTTCCTCTTCATCAAGACTATTACTGAGTCGACTTTAGGCATAGGCCTGAACAGGTTTCGGGGGATGAATTCGACGATGCTTGAGTCATAGAATAGGTTTGAGAGGAATGATATGTATAGATATTTCATGGAGCCCGGCTTGGCCATGAGCTTTGATGCAAACTCCTTTTGAAGCGTTAAAACAATTCTCTCAACACCTTCATAGATCAGCCATTCAAGGAGCTTAGTCGAGATGCTGTATGGAGGATTTGAGACCACTTTATTGAAGCCGCTTGGCTTAAGCTTGAGAATGTCTCCGACCAAGAGCTCAACATTATCATAATCCTTCAGCCTCTTTCTCGCTTCATTCGCCAATTCTCGATCGAGTTCAACCGCTATTACTTTACCAGCTTTCTCGGCGAGTTTTACCGTGAGTTCTCCTCTCCCAGCTCCAACATCCAAAACTACGTCATTCTCCGCGACCTCGCCGTATTGAACCATTCTATCGAGAATTTTCTCATCTATTAGGAAGTGTTGGCCGAGTTTTCTCCTCATATTGGTGGGCTCGCTCTTCTGATGGGCTCCCTCACGAATAGCCTATGCCTCTCCTCATGATTCGTGAGCTCTTGGAGGATTCTCTGGACGAGTATCCTGACAGGATCCTGAATCTTACCCCTCTTCTTCAAGTCTTCATAGCTTTCGAACGGCTTCATTTCTCTCTCAGCAATGATCTTCAAGGCTATCTTCTTACCTATACCGGGCATAAGTTCTAACGCGTGCATTCTAGGAGTTACGGGAGTGCATTTATTGAAGAATTCCACAAATCTCTTCTCATTCGACTCAACTATCTTTCTGACGGCGTTCTCAAGCTCATTCTTCGCATTTTGAGTCAAATCCTCGTAATTTATCCTCCTAATGATCCTCAAGATGCTTCTCGGGACATCCTTGCCTACATAGATCCTAGTCCCTATTGGGGGCTTATGTTTAGGCGAGACGGCGGCTTCAAGCAGAGTGAAGAAGTCTTCACCTAAGAGCTGAATTATGAGTTCTCCTCGTGAAAGGGTTATGTTTGGGAGTTTTGCCTTAAGCTCAGAAGCTGGATAGATGTCTAAAACGTATGCAAAATCTTCATATTTCTTCTGTCTAACCAAAGGCCAACAACTCCACAGCTCAGATCAGTTTATTCTTCTCCACCCATCTCTAAATACTTCTTGATCAAGTCGATTATCGCCCGCATCTTCTCCTCTGAGAAGAGCAGGAATGAGACGAGCCTCTTATATCCGCTGAGTATGGCCCTGAGTTCCTCGATGTGCGTCGGACATATATCGACTATTTGGACAGCTTCTTCCCTCGTAAGCTCGAACTTCTCCATGAGTTCCTTGATGAGTTTCTCGGCTGCCTCGCTTGGAAGCTTCGAGTACTTCCTAACATAGTTTAAGACTCTGAGCTGCATGGAGTTTAACTCTTCTTCCCTCTTCTCCATCAACCGTTTAACTTCCGGTAATGAGAGCGGGGTTTGGGATAAGATCTTCTTAACCATTCTTCTCAGCCACCCCAGCTCGATAGATGATCTGGCAGAATTGTGAGAATCTTCTGCTTATTTCCAAGCCTAACTCCTACGACATAGGCTCTTCCCCTCTTTCCGAGGATCTCGCCTATCTTCCCATGATATCTTCGATGAGGCATTCCCTTATGAACCGCTGGATTTATCTTTATGGCGACCTTATCTCCCACCTTAAATTCTCTTAGATAAATCTCCGGATTAGGGCCTTGCCTCGAGCCCTTCGGCTTCGTCAACACGTCCCTAGACTTATACCTAAATCCCTTTGATTTCGGCATTCCCAACCATTTTTAAGGTATAGGCGATTTAAAAAGCTTTAAGAACAGAGCATCCGCTCAGCTTCTCGCAAGTTTCTCCTTAAACTTCTTGATGACCGAGCTTAATGAGGGTGGTAGTAAGTTCTCTTCATCGATCTCGACTTCCTCAATTCTCCTAGGAGTTCCCAAATATTTGAGTTCGACGAGCTCCATTCCCTGGATGGTGCTTTCTAAGACTTTCCTCCTATGGATCCCTATCGTGGTTCTGACCTGAACCACTCTTCCTCTTCTATCAAGTCTAAAGACCTTAAACTTTAGATCTCTAAGCTTCCTAGTCTTCGCATAGCTTACTGGATCCACGACTAATGCGACGGCCTTCGGGAACATCATCTGATACCTCTTCTGAGTCTCGATGTCTATCGCCGATAGAAATAAGCTGAATCCCGGATGAGAGTGATACCATCCAACTATGTATAATCCAGGTCTATTTCTCAAAACCCAATCCGCTGCGGCAGCTATCGTATTTTCATCTAGATAGACGAATCCAGAGGTGGCTCTCTGCGCTCCAGTTACAGCATCCCATATCTCTAAGATGTCATTTTTCTTAAGATATTTTCCTATTAGGAGTCCAGCGACTTCTCTCTCAAGGTTGCTCAAGGTGTGTTTGATCACTTTCCCGATTGCAAGTGGATAAATCCTCGCCCTCATCTCAACTTATGTTAAACTCTCATGAGGATGGATTTAATGTTACCTATCCCATTCAACGAGGGTTTACCAAGTAATCTCATGGTATCTTATCGAAGATTTCTCCAGGATTCTTGTAGACTGCCTTACACTTAATACTTATATAGAGTGTATCAAAGGGTTTAAGACGGATTGGTGTAGAGCGTATGAAGATAAAGGTTGTCCCCGCAATCGGTGGAGGCAGTCCAATAGAGCTTGAAGTTTCCCCAACGACCACGATAGGCGCGATAAGGGCGAAGGTATGCGCCATGAAGAGGCTTCCACCGGACACCACCAGATTAACTTATAGGGGTAGAGCGCTAAAAGATGTTGAAACTCTAGCATCTCTCGGAGTACAGGATGGAGACAAGCTTGTATTGATAACGAGAACTGTTGGAGGCTAGGCTACATCAACATAGATTCACTCAAAAATATTTTTAGGGAAGATATATCTCCAAACAAAGATTACGTGAATATTTCGTGAGAATGATCATTAACGATCCTTTAGGTTAAGGTTAATTACCCGGTTTTGAACCTCTATCTAATGGCTTTGCTGGCAGAACTCCCTGAGCCGCTATGGTATAAGAGGCTCGCGATCGAGTATAAGCTGATACATGAGCATGAACCATTATTCGATATAGTTGAAGGTGATTTAACGCACTATGAGGGGGTTCTAATAGGCTCAGGGCTCTATGAAGGTGGATATTTTAGAGTTGAGATAATTCTATCGAGGAGCTTTCCATTCGTTCCGCCGAAAGTCATCTGGTGGACTAGGATATGGCATCCGAACTTCACCGATGAGGTTCCGGCGAGGATCTGCGAATCCATCTTTAAGGATGATTGGAAGCCCCCTCTCCACCTGATAACGGTTATAGGGGCTTTGAGAAATCTCTTGAATAATCCGAATCCAGACGATCCATTAAACACGATAGCGGCGATGGAGATGAAGTTTAGGCCAGACATATTTAAGGCAAGGGTTAGGCAATATATTGAGCTCTATGCAAGACCTGAAAAATCGTTAATAAAGTAAAATAGATGGCTTCATGAAATCTAGTCGAATGTCGGGTTCCAATGAGGCTGAGCTCACTGGTGAATTGCTGGAGCGATATGATAGACAACTTAGGCTTAAGGGATGGGATCAGAAAAAGCTGATGGATTCTGAGGTGATTATAGTTGGCGTGGGAGCGATAGGATGTGAATTGGCCAAGAATCTCACGTTAATGGGTGTTGGAAAAATAGTCTTGGTGGATAATGATGTAATCGAGTTATCGAATCTGAATAGGCAGATGCTCTTTACAGATTCAGATATTGGGAAACCTAAGGCTGAGGTAGCGGCTGAAAAGCTCAAGACCATGAATCCATGGGTGAAAGTTGAATCATACTATAGGGATGTTAGAGAGTTCGATCTAAAGTTCTTCGAAGACTCAAACGTCCTCGTATCATGCCTCGATAACTGGCCCACTAGGAGATGGTTGAACTCGCTCGCCGTTGAGCTCAATAAACCATTCGTCGACACGGCCATGGATGGAATGTATGCGAATCTCCAGATAGTCATCCCGGGGAAGACCGCTTGTCTCGAATGTCATGGAGAGGAGCTTATACCGAAAGAGGTTCAGCTCGCTGAATGTACCTTGAGGAGAAGGAAGCCTGAAGATTTGCTTAAGGATTTAAAATCCGAGGGAATAGATCTCAGCCTTGAGACTGTTAAGAAGCTATTCGATTACGGCATAAAGACCATATTTGACATAAAGTATTCTCAAGCGGATATACTCGAAAAACTTGACGATGATTTAAGAAATGTTGTCATGGATCTTCAGGAGAAACTTAAGCCTAAGATGCCGGCGCTTCAAAGCATCGCTTCCACGGTCGCTGGAATAGCATCAACAGAGATAATCAAGATCCTCCATGGAGAATCTCTAGGAGAAATTCTTAATGGTTTACTTGTTTATGATGGATTCAACTCCAAGTTCACAATCGTCGAGCTTGAGAGGAGAGAAGACTGCTTTGTATGCGGAGATTATGTCATGGAGAAAGGAGTGGAGTTCAAGGTAAGGCTTGAAGACACGATCATGGAGCTGAAGAAGAGGATAGCTGAGAGATTCGGCTTCCCAGATCCAGAACTATTATATAAGAAGTGGAAGCTAAGCGATGAGAAGAAGGTCTCTGAGCTTGGAATCAAGTCCGGGGACGTGATCTATGTCGAGACCAGTAGAAGATATACGCCTCTCCCACTTAGGATAGAGGTTGAAGAGAGAGTAAACGATTAATATAATGGTTGAGATCATATCGAATTGATGCGAGATTGGTGAGAAGGCTCATCCTTAGAGAACCGGTCTGCAAGGGCTTCTGGGATCCATGGCAAGCCGATGAACAGGTCCTAAAGCCTCCGGAGAGACGTAGACCCGAAAGAGTATGCCAGATATGCTTATCCGAGATAGAGGAAGGCGTTCCCTACATAGAATGTCCACACTGCGGGAACCCGATGCATAAAAGCTGTCTTGAGAATTGGGTAAGAGTTAAGGGCAACGTATGCCCAGTTTGCGGCAGACCCTTACCCTGAATTATACTTAAGCGTTAGAATTTTCATTAAAAATTGGTGATGAGGGATGGGGGAGGAAGAGGAGATAGAGATTCGACCAAGCTATTTGGAGACTCCAGGCGGGAAAAGGGTAGCGACTTACGAGTTTGCAATGAGCTTGGCGAAGGCCATAAAGATAATGTATGAGGATGATCTCAGTAAGCTTGAGGAGAGGGTGAATAAGTTGGAGGAAGCGGCCAAGATATTCCAAGAATTTGAATCTAGGCTCAGTAATATGGAGAAGTCTCTCGACGAGCTTGAAAGGAGGCTTGAATTAGATCTCGGAGATATATCAGATAAGCTTTCAGCGTTGATAGACGCTTTTCATGAGCTTGCAGAGAAGGTTGAGAGATTAGAGGATGTTTTAGCTAGGGGCTGAGAAAGGCTCGACGCATATCCGCTAAGATCCTCTCAAGATTTCCTCTCCTCTCCTCGAGCTCCTTTATCTCAGCTTCAAGTCTACGCTTTCTCTCGGTTAAGACATTCAATTCTCCCCGCAGTCTGGTAACCTCTTTTTCAAGCTTTTCAGCTTCCATCTCCCTTTCTTTGAGTTTTGCGATGGCGTCCTTCAGCTCCGCTTCTCTCCTGACAAGTCTTTCCAGTCTTATCTCTCTTAGTCTGAAGTCCCTCAATATTCCTTTGGCTACCTCCTCAAACTTGTTCTTCATCTCTTCAAGTCCCTTTAGGTAACGCTCCGAAAGCTCGTTGATCTTACTTTCAAGCTCCATTCTTTTATTTTCAAGGTCTCTAAGCTCAGCCTCCCTTAGATCCAGTTCTCTCTCTTTTTTCTCAAGTTCATCTCTCCACTTCTTTATCTCCTCGCGCATTATCATCAATTCATCTCTCTCCTTTCTCAAAGCCTCGATCTGACGTCTAACTTCATCTCTCTCCCTGCTCAAGTTATCGACTATGTCCTTGATTCCCTCTTGAACTGAGAGCAACGTGTTTTCATAATATCTAACTATAGTCAATTCTTCCGCAACCTTCTCCGCGCTATTGAGGAATGTCTCTAGCTTTGACTTAATTATCTCCGGCTGAGCTGCGACTTCTTGAGTTAGATTGAGTAAGTTCACAAGCTTATCCTCGATCCTTGAGAGAGATTCATCGAGCTTTGAAGATAACGACTCCTCCAGCCCACCGATCTTCTCGGAAATCGACTTCTCAAGCTCCTCAAACTTGTCCTTCTTCGTGAAGAGACTCATCTTCCCTCAAATCCTAGATTATGAAATATAAAAACTGTTTCCTTATGGAGTTTAATGGAACTCTTATAAAAAGCCGTGTAGAAACCCTTCTAGAGAGGTGGAGATGAGAGAGTGATAGTCAGCCAAGAGGAGGTTATGGCCAGATTCTATAAGGTTGGATCGACTGCGGCGGCGATCGGAGCAATACATATCCTAACCCTATTACTTGCTTGGTACGTTCAAACCGATGCAGGCTCCATAACCGAGCTTGCTGGATACGTTTTTCCAGAGTCGTTGATGTTATCGCTTATTGGCGGATTGATGGCTGGAATAGGTCTATTGGTAGGCCATATACTCAAGAAGCTTAAATCCATCAAGTATTCGATTGGAGTTCTCACCGTGATCGGTGGATTGATGGCGATCTCATCCCCAATCTACGTCTATCTTGAACGAATCTTGGCCTTAGGGATCAAAGGTTATCCAACCATGGGATTCTTCGCCGCGATCTTCACAGGAATAATTCAGCTCGGCATAGGATCTTTAGCCCTCTTAACGCCGATCAAAGAAGAAGTCGTGCCCATTTCTCAACCGCCAGCCCCGGCTCCGGTTCCAGCGGTCACACCAGCCCCAGCTCAGCCTCCGATTCCAAGAGCTCCCTCTGGAAGGGGTAGAGGGGCGACTACCAGAATTCTGCCGGCTCCAGATCTTGAAGAAGCTGTCTGCAGTATATGTTATGAGCCTATACCGGTGGGAGAGGCCATGAGGTGCGCGAACTGTGACGCTGTATTTCATAGAGGATGTATTGAAGCTTGGATGAGTCTTAATGGGACTTGCCCGATCTGTAAAGCGGTCGTCGTGAGTTAGCATATATTTTGATGTAGCATGAAAATTGAATGGTGCGTGGAGCGATGAGCCAGAGAAGTAAATATGAGCTGGTCATGAGGCTCGCGCTTGAGAGAGGCTTCTTCATGCCATCATCCGAAATCTATGGAGATGCTCCAGCGGGATTCTGGGACTATGGCCCACTCGGAGTCTCCTTAAAGAATAGATTCATAGAACTTTGGAGAAGAGAACTCGTTAAGAGGGATGATATGCTTGAGATAGATGGCGCTCAAATACTCTCTAAAAGCGTGTTTAAGGCATCAGGTCATCTCGAGAGCTTTGTAGATCCGATCGCTAAATGTAGTAAATGTAGGGCGATCTACAGATTGGACAAGTTGATCGAAGAGAAGACTGGAATCCACGTCCCTGAGCGAGCAAGCCTAGAAGACATGAAAAAGATAATTGAGGAACATGGAATAAGGTGTGGTAGATGTGGAGGCGAGTTAACAGACTTCTCTCATTTCAACATGATGTTCAGGATCGGAGTCGGCGTGGCCGAGTTGGATGCATATTTGAGACCTGAGACATGTCAAAGCATCTTCATAGATTTCATGAGAATCTATAAGACCATGAGGAGAAAGCTCCCATTCGCGATAGCTCAAGTTGGAAAGAGCTTTAGAAATGAGATCTCGCCCAGACAGGGGCTTCTACGAATGAGAGAATTCTATCAAGCTGAGATAGAGGTATTCTTCAACCCAAAAAAGGCGAATGTCTTTGCGAAAGCGGATCCCATCCTAGATTATAAGCTTAGACTGCAGCCGATTGGAGAAGATTCTGTTAAAGACATATCGTGTAGGGATGCTTTGAACTCTGGATTGATTTCGAGTAAACTCGTCGCATATTATCTGGCCCTAATCCAGCAATTTTATGAGAAGGCAGGAATTCCCAGGGAAAAGATTAGACTCAGAGAACTGGATGAAGACGAGAGGGCATTCTACGCAGCTGAGGCTTGGGATCTCGAAGTCGAGACGAGTTTAGGCTGGATAGAACTCGTCGCATGTAATAATCGAGGCGAACATGATCTGGGAGGTCATGAGAAGTTGAGCGGTCAAGAGATGACCGTTCTCGATGACGGCGAGAGGGTTTTGCCAAACGTCTTTGAACTCTCAATGGGAATAGATAGAAGCCTCTACTGCATCTTGGAGAACTCCCTACACCTCGTTAACGATAGAATAGTCCTAAAACTTCCTCCATATCTCGCACCTATTCAAGCAGCGGTCTTGCCGCTCTTATCGAGAGAACCTTTCACCGATGAGGCCATGAGTGTTTACCGCTCATTAAAGCAGGATTTCGACGTGGTTTATGACGAGTCTGGAAGTATTGGGAGAAGGTATGCGAGATATGATGAAGTCGGGGTTCCAATGGATATAACGATAGATCATCAAACCCTAGAAGATAAAACTGTCACGATTAGGTTTAGGGATTCAACGATTCAGCTCAGAGTTCGAGAGAGCGATTTGAGGAATTTCCTAAGAGATCATCTCAAAGTTGGATGAAAATACTTATAAGAGCTACTCCATAATTTATTGGTGGATTAGCTTATGGCATTGCCTCGCGATAGAGAGGAAGATTTCAGAGTTACGATCTTAACTCTAATACAAGATCAGATGAGGAAGGTGGTTGATGGATATAGGACTCTATTAAACATGTTGGAAGACTTCACCGACGGCGCGAAAACTGAGAAATTAGAAGAATATTACGACAAGATATTGAAGAACGATGAATCTGCGAAGGAGACGAGTCTAATGATCGAGCGTGAGATAAATAATGTTGGAGCCCTCCTAACCGATAGAGAAGGATACATTAGGCTCATGACGGAGATAGATAGGGTTTCGGACATAACTGAGGGAGCGGCATTTAGGCTCCTCAGCCTCAGCAAGATGAAGGCGAAGTTCGGGAAGAGTTTAACCCAGAAATTCCTCCAGCTCGGCGAAATAGTTCTAACAGCTCTTCTAAGGGCTAGAGAGGCTCTCCTCGCATCAACTCTGGATGAGGCGACCTTCCATCAAAAGATTAAGGAAGCTGAGGAATATGAGAAGAAGGCGGATGAACTTTACAGAGTGATCGACTTGGAACTGCTTCAAAGCAATCTGAAGATAGCTCCGCTCTTATTGAGCAGAGAGGTCGTTGAACTAATCGAAGATATCGCAGATAGGGCTGAGAGGATCGTCGATATCCTGCGAGCGATCTCCATAACCGTCTTCTAAGGAGAAGGCCATGTCACTCTCGAACATAATTAAGGCGGAGATTGTCCAAGACACAATAATAGTCTGGAATATAGAGGATGGCAGAGAGCTTTACAGAGAGGGATTTTATGGAAAACCATTGGGAATAGCTAAGCCGAAGACGGCGGATTTCGACGCTCCATTAATCCTAGACATAATTGAGGCGGTCTACTTGGTGGAGAAGGGAAGAATTGAAGTTTATCGAAATGAAAAAAGGCTAAGCCTCGAGGAGCTCATGGAATATGCTGAGAAAAATTATGAAAGATTCAAGGAGAGATATCTAGTCTATAAAGATCTGAGGGAGAGGGGATTCGTGGTAACTCCTGGAATAAAGTTTGGAAGCGATTTCGCCGTCTATAAGCTTGGACCAGGCTTAGAGCACGCCCCATTCATAGTTCAAGTTAAGACTCCATCTGAAAATATCTCAGCCCTAGAGATAGTTAGGTCTGGAAGATTGGCAACAACGGTTAGAAAGCACTTCACAGTCGCTGTCGCCGATTCAAGTTCTGGTAAGATAGGGTATTTGTTGTTTGAGTGGTGGAGAGCTTAAAGCTGAGACTTCATGTTATCTGAGATTGTTCAAATGGTTAAAGGGAGCTGGGATCAAGACTGGTTAAGCTTCTCCGCGATCTCCCTTGCCCTCCTCGTGGCCGCCTCAACCGCCTTCATCATAGCAGTCCTAATGCCTCCCTCCTCGAGATAGAAGATACCCTCGATCGTCGTTCCCCCAGGCGTTAGAACCATCTCCTTAATCATGGCTGGATGAAGCTCTGTATCTAAGATCATCTTTGCAGTTCCATAAATCGTGTATGCTGAGGATATGTAGGCGAGGTCTCTCGGTAACCCAACCTTCAACCCAGCATGGGCCATGGCCTCGATCATGATTGCGACGTAAGCTGGTCCGCTTCCACTTAAGGCCGTGACGGCGTCCATTAAACTCTCATCTACCTCCATGCAATATCCCATCTCGCTGAAGAGTTCTCGAACAAGATTGATGTCCTCCTCCGTGATTTTAGGCCCTCTCGAATATGCTATGAATCCGGTCTTAACCTTCAAAGCTATGTTGGGCATCGCTCTCACGATCTTTGCCTCTGGAGCAAGCTTCTGAAGTTTTGAAATGGAGATCGCGGCCGCAACCGAGATCAATAACTTATTTCTTAAGAGATCTGAGACCTCGTTCAAGATTTCCGGAACCTTATATGGCTTAACCGAGATGAAGATTACATCCGATTCTTTAGCAACCTCCCTATTCATCCTAGTCAGTTTAACTCCAAGTTTTTCGAGATCCCTAACCTTCTCAATTTTCCTCCTCGAGGCTATGATTTTGTATTTTCCAGTTTCCGCTAAGACTTTTGCAATCGCGGATCCTATCTGCCCGGCTCCGATGACCCCTATCGTGAGCATGTGGTGATGAGGTTTAATCGGCTATAAAAAGCATCATATTAGCTGGACGTCTATCAAGAGCTTTCTCGCCTCAATTGGATCGAGCTTCCGCTTATGAAGTATGGTATATCTATTCGGCCTGATCTTCCAAGCCTCGACCATCGCTTGAACCATTAAATCCTCGGGTATCTCGGCGTCTTTGAGGGTTAAGGGTATTCCAGCTCTCTCCATCAGGATCTTGATCTTCATCCAATCATATTCACCCTTCCACCAATTCTCATTATATCTCTCATGATGGAGGGCCATGGGTAAAGCTCCTAAAGCGCATTGAATTCCATGAGGCACCCTTCTCTTCAAGTTCATGTCGAGATAATGGCTGATGAGGTGCTCACTTCCAGACGCCGGCCTCGATGATCCGACGAGCATCATGGCGACTCCAGAATATACCAATCCCTCGGCTAGGCGTTCAATCTTCTCAAATGCATCATGTATCTCAAGTGCCTCAACTATCAATCTAAGCGATTTGAGGATGAATGATTCAGCGGTCTTACAATATGGTTCGCCGAGTTCATCTCTCCCAAGCTGCCAATCCTTTAAGGAGACTATCTTTGCGATTAAGTCCCCGAATCCTGAAGCCTTCAAGAATCTCGGAGCATTCGATAAGATTGATGGATCGATCAAGGAGATTATCGGCGGCCTCGTCCTCTTCGAGATCCTCTTTCTGCCGCTGAATAGGGAGACTGTTGGGGAAGCTATTCCATCATGAGATGGCGAGGTTGGGATCGAGATGAAGGTTGCTCCAGACTTAAACGCCGCGTATTTTGCGACATCTATGACTGTTCCTCCCCCAACCCCAACTATGGTCTTAAACCCTTTAACTCTCTGAGACTTCTCCTCAGCTTCCTCATAGGTTGGTCCTTTGACGAAGAACCCTCCACCCTTCAGGATTTTTTGAACGAATTTTCCGGCGACCTCGTATGTCACCTTATCATAGAAGATTGCGAAGGGCTCCTCAACTTCTTGTTCCAAGACGTATTCCAGCAATTCCCTAAGCGGTCCGATAATAACCTCCTTTAGGGTTCTATCATGCTCGAATCCGCAGCCACATTCTTCCGATGAAGGCAGCCTGTCGCCGAATCTAAGAATTCTCAATCCAAGCCAAGCCCAATACTTGATATGATAAAATCTTTTCCCTTCAGCTTCTCCTCGTGGATTTTAAGTCAATTATGGCCATAGATGATCGCTCAAAAACGTTGAAATACTCTAATATGAGCCTTTAAGGAGAACTCCCTTCCATGAGAAGAGAAATAGTGATAAATATCTTAAGACCAAATTTATCTCAGTGTTATGAGATGCCCAAGCGCGTCGTGATTAAGGAGCCATCGGATGAAGAGGAGGAGGGGAAGAAGGAGCTAATAATAGAGCCGGTGGAAGAGACGGTTAAAGAAGAGGCTAAGGAGGCTACGGTGAGGCCGTCGATCACCGAGAAGGAGAGAATTCTCGAGGAAGCATCGGTTGAAGCCGAGGCAGCCTATGAGACGGTCATGGATAAGATAGATGAACTCAAGATCAGGGAGAAGGTGACTCAACAGAGATTTATGCAGCATCCAGACATGACCTTATCGATCTTAAAGAAACTGATCCAGAAGTGGGATGCACTTAGAGAGGATTTAATTAAGAATATCCAAGAAGCTCTAGAGAAGTATGGGAGACTGAAGTCTCTTCTAGAGGAGAGATTCTCATCTATAGAGGAGGAATTATACGAGAATCAAGTTGAACTCGATGTCTTACACCAACGCGAGGAACAGGGAAAACCCATCTCAGTTTCGAAGAAGGAGGAGCTTGAGAACCTGATCCCAGCTCTCAGGGAGAAGATGGCTGAGATCGATAGAAAGATTAAGGAAATTGAAAAGAAGATGGATGAGCTCAGACACATAGCAGATAACATATACGATGAGACATCATACAAAGAATTGTCTGAGAAGTTGCTGGGTCAGATCATCGAGGTGGGGTATAGCAGATGGGGCGAGGAAGCGGATATGCGGGTGAGGTATCTTATAGGCGAGATAGCTCAGCGTGAGGGGATTCCGAGAGAATATGCGACGATATATCTATGGAAGCAGTGGAGAGAGAAGCAGCCGACGAGCACCGAGTAAAGGGTTATCCGACTAGCGGCCTAAACTTGTATCCATACTCTATTATCCCACTTTCTCCATCTTCCCTAATCTTTCTGAGAACGGCTTCAACCCTAGCTCCATCCTTAAGCTCATCTTGGCTGAAATCGGTTAGCTGGGCGAGTATTCTCGTTCCATCATCGAGTTCCACCAATCCTATTAAATATGGAGCCTTATCCTTGAAATCCGCTGGAGCAATCTTAACGACCGTGTAGGCCAATAGCTTCCCAGTCTTCGGAAGCTCAACTTCCCTAAACCCTCTTGATCCACATCTCTTACATACGAGAGGCTTGAAGTGATGGAATGCTCCGCAGTTAATACATCTCCATCCAACAAGCCTATACCTGAACAGCTTATTCCTCCAATATCTTGGAACTCTCATCTCTTGATCCCCTCCTAGAGAGCCTTCAATAGAGTTACTATCGCCGTCGCCCCAACACCTCCCAGCGACTGAGCCATGCCGACCTTAGGAGAATCTACTTGATTCTTTCCAGCTCTCCCCGTGAGCTGTAGATGGAGTTCAACTACTTGATAGACTCCTGTGGCCCCGAATGGGTTTCCTCTAGCCTTTAATCCTCCAAAGGTGTTGTATGGTAGTCTTCCACCTAAGTCAAATTCTCCATTTATCGCGAGTTTACCTGATTCACCCGGCTCCGCGAATCCACTCGATTCCAAGGAGATCGCGGCCATTATTGAAGTTGCATCATGTACCTCTATCAAATCTACATCCCCTCGATCAACCTTCGCTTCATCTAAAACCTTATTCACGGCCACACCGAGAGATTGAAATCTTAACGGATCCTCTCGCTCAAACGGCGTCATGAAGTCTGTGGCGGAGGAGATGTAAAGTTCTGTCTTCGGAGCCTTGATCTTTGACTTAAGCTTCTCGCCAATTAAGACTATCGCCGCTGCCCCATCTCCAACACCGCTTACCTCGAATCTTCTAAGAGGCTCGGAGATATATGGTGATGATAGGATTTTCTCTAAGCTCACCTCGAATGGATATTGTGCATGGGCGACTCCCTTGGCGTGTTTATGGCTTAGCATCGGGAAAACCGCGATCATATCATCTTTAACCCCATAATGCTTCATGTATAGTTTATAGAGTAATGCATTGATCGAGTAGAAATCCGCACCTATGAATCCTTCATACTCCTGCCTCTCACCCATCAGGAGAGCCGATGAAACCTCCTCAGCCAATCCATCTGAGAGTTTCTCACCTCCAACGATCAAGACTGCATCAGCTTTTCCAGAAGCGATCTCCAGGGCTCCGGCGTGAATTGCGGCGGCTCCAGAGGCGTTCGCTGCCTCAACTCTATATGCTGGAGTTCCAACCATTCCGAGATCCTCTGCGATTATCGCTCCCAGATGGGCTTGCTCTTGTAGAAATTCTCCAGCCATGTTTCCGACATAGATCGAGTTTACCCGAGTTAAGCCAGAATCCTCTAAGGCTTTTAGAGCTGCTTCAACCATTAATTGCTCTAATCCTCTATCCCAATGTTCTCCAATCTTCGTTAACCCAACTCCAGCGACATAGATTTTTCCCAATTTCATGCTCACCTCAATCTAAGTTTTCCCCTAAATTTAGCATAGCTGGCATAATCTATGTAGATCTTCCTCTCGATGAAGTCCTTGAGTTTAGGCGCTCTATCTCTCTTCTCCTCGATTCCATCTAAGACTCTAAGAATATATGCGTCGCTCCCAGCCCCGGATCCGAATGATGCAAGGAGAATGGCGTCTCCAGGCTTTGCCTCATCTAAAACTCTAACCAAGCCTAGGAGACTTGTGGCACTATAAGGATTTCCCAAGAATCCTGAGATCAATCCAGATGAGACTTTCTCTCTTTCAAGCTTCAAGGCCTTTGCAACCGCTAACGGGAACTTCACATTAGGCTGATGAAAGACGAAGTAATCTATGTCCTTAATCGAGTATCCCTCATCATTTAAGAGCTCGTTAATCGATCCCAGAATATGTCTGAAATAAGCAGGTTGACCGGTGAATCTCGCAGCATGGCTGGGATAATTTTCACTCTCTCTTCTCCAGAAATCCGGTGTATCGGTTACATATGAGTTCCAAGCCTCAATTGAGGCCACAGCATCATCCGTCAATCTCCCAATTAATAGCGCCGCGGCTCCACTTGCCGCCGTATACTCTAATGCATCTCCAGGTCTTCCTTGAGCGGTATCCGCTCCTATCGCCAAACCATATTCTATTCTCCCACTCTCAACTAGTCCAGTTATCAATTGGATCGCCTCGGTTCCAGCCTTACACGCGAACTCTAGATCCGCTGCTAAGATGTTTTGACCGGCTCCGATGGCCTCAGCCACGATCGTCCCAGTCGGCTTTACGGCATAAGGCTTAGACTCGCTTCCAACATGTATTGCCCCAATCTTCTTAGGATCTATCCCAGCCCTCTTAACGGCGATCCTAGCCGCTTCAACAGCCATAGTGACCGAGTCTTCATCCAAGCCTGCGACCGCCTTCTCCTCTATTGGGAGTTCCTGTTTTTCTCTTCCCCAAAGCCTTCCAATCTCCTCAGCCCTAATCCTATATCTAGGAACATAGCCTCCATAGCCTTGTATCGCCACACCGTTCAGCCTTACCATTTTTCAAGGGATTTTTAGCCGCGGATCTCTTTAAATGTTTTAACGAATCTCTTAACGTCAATTGACGAATAGGGAGAAGCCGCATCAGATTGGAGGAAGCTTAAGTTGATGGAGAATCTCATTTAAGGATAGATGAGAGAGAGCAGGGGACTTGATGAAAAAGATCTGAAGATTCTAAGGGCATTAGAGTTCGATTCATCTAGGAGCGTTAGGGAGATCGCGGAGGAATTAGGTCTACCTAGGACGACTGTTCAAGAGAGGATTAGCAGGCTTAGGAGATTGGGCGTGATCAGGAGATTTACGATAAAGGTCGATAAGTCCAAGCTTGGGAAAGAGGCGACCGCGTTCATCTTAGTATCCTTCATGCCTGGACCTCAGATCTCTCAAAAGATGCTCGCTCATCAAATCTCCATGCTCCCAGACGTTGAGGAAGTCCACCTAATCTCAGGTGAATGGGATATCTTGGTAAAGGTTAGAGGCTCCTCGATGAAGGAGATAGGTGAACTCGTGATCGAGAGAATTAGAACTATGGATGGAGTCGCGAGAACCTTAACCTGCACGGTCTTCTACACCGCTAAAGAAGATCCATAAAAGACGGAGATTACTGGAAACATACCATAAAATATCTCAAAGTATTTCATCCGTCTCCAATTATGCTTAGAGATTTAAAGAGCTACTCACGTCCTCTAACTTGAGCTATGAAGGAGCTTGAGAGACTTGCCGCTGAACATGCGAGGGCAGCCGTTAGACTCGACAAGGTTGGGATGAAGAAGGAGGCTGCTCAAAAATACAAGGAAGCGATTAGGCTCTTATCGAGGTTAATCGAGCTCACCGATGATTCTATGATGAAGCAGATCTATATGGAGAAGAAGGAGCAATATGAGAGGAGGATAAAGGACTTAACCGAATCAGTTTATGAAGGATTTCGAGAACTCAGCAAACAGGTTAAGGAATCCGGTTTCGCAAAGGATCTAATCGTCGAGAATCCTCCGCCGATAACTTGGGATGACATCATAGGGTTAGATCACGCGAAGAGGGCGATAAGGGAGAGCATAATCTATCCGATGAAGAGGCCGGACCTATTTCCCCTAGGATGGCCACGGGGGATCCTCTTATTTGGACCACCTGGATGCGGGAAGACGATGTTGGCGGCGGCGGTGGCGAATGAGATCGACGCGGTCTTCATGCATGTTGACGCCTCTGTGATCATGTCTAAGTGGCTTGGAGAATCCGAGAAGAATATATCGAATATCTTCAAATCTGCTAGAGAATATGAGGCTCAGGGAAAGGCCGTCATAATCTTCATGGATGAGATAGATTCCTTAACGGCGGCGAGGTTGAATGAGGTCGGCGGAGAGGCGAGGGCGAGAAACCAGCTGATAAAGGAGATGGATGGATTATTCGATAAAGGTAAGAATACTAGGATCTATGTCCTCGCAGCGACGAATAAGCCGTGGCTCCTCGATAAACCATTCATCAGGAGATTCCAGAAGAGAATATTCATAGGTTTACCCGATTATGAGGCAAGGTTGAAGATGTTTGAATACTATGCTAGAAAACTTGATTTAGATGGGAATGTCGAATTCGGGGAACTTGCGAGGATAACGAACGGATACTCTGGAGCAGATATCTACAATATCTGCATGGAAGTCCAGATGAAGGTTGTTAGCGAGTTCTTTGAGGAAGGGAGTGGAGATGAGGGGAAGCCTAGGAAGATTAGGATGGAAGATTTCATGGAGATCATTAGGAAGAGGAAGCCGAGCGTTGATTTAGAATCCATGGAGAAGATGCTTAAATGGGCTTCGAAGTATGGGACATCCTGACTCCTTTATCCAACGAGCTGAATCAGACCTTTTTGCTCAAGCCTCTTCAAAACATCTCTAATCTGATCCTCATTTAATCCAAGTTCTCTGGCGCATCTCTTGAGATCGAGTTCCTCATCACTGGCCGAGATATATGAATAGACGAGCTTCTCCTCTTCACTGAGCTTTGGAACATCTGGGAATGCATCCTTAACTCTTTCAGCGGCCTTCTTCTGAGCTTCCTCTAAGATCTTCGACGCCTCGGCATCCAACTCTTTAGGAACCTGAACGATCTCTTCTCCAGCCTCAGACATGGATGTGAAATCCTCTATACATGATGCTAGCTCCCGAAGACTTTCAGCCGCCTCTGGAGCAACGCCTCTCACCTCGTCCTCAACCTCCGCCACTAACGAGATCAATGGAATCAGGAGTCCTAGAACATCGCTTATCTCGAGAATAGTCTCGAGTCTGAGCTTGACTTGTTCGAGGACTAGTTGGGTTTTAACTATTATTCCCGCTAATCTCCTTATTTCGGCGATCTCTTCGGCGTAGATTGAAGCCCTATTCTCATCTCCATTCATTAACGCTTGAACTACTTCTTCAAAGTATTCCTTACTCCTTGCCACCATTTCACCATATTTTGATCTGAGCTTTATTATCTGGGCGCTTAACTGGTTGAGCGAATGCTCAAGTTTTAGCTTAAGTCTTTCTCTCGCCTTCTCGTCGAACAGTGATTCATCGAAATCTCCCTGATTAACCATCTCTGGATTGATGAACTGAGATAGGATATTTTATTCCTTTCTAAACGCGAATTCGTCTTAAATCTTATGAGAATTCATGCGAAATACCCCGCACATATCATCATATTGCCTAGATCCATTTGATCAAAGAGTTGCCGTGGATTCCCTGCTCAACTTAACTTGACGGTTTCTTCTCTTCGATTCTCCTCGACTTATGATGCCCTAATCTACAGCTCTGGCCAACAATTTCGCCTACCTCTTCCTTCGATAATTGTTGCGAATAAGCGGATATCTCTAATGGGGTTTCTCTCGCGCCTTATCTCTTTTCTACCGACAAATTTGATCAAAGATGGTGAAGGATGTTCTAAAGATTTTGCAGTTAGCCTCTCAGCCCGAAGACAAGCTTCGTCTCTCCCAGCATCTTTAATGGCATCTCCCTAACTTTCACAACTATCGGTAGATCATTCACTATTCTCCCGATCATTAGACAGTGTCGAGGTGGAAGAGCTTTAGCTATAAGCTTCACGGTGTCTGAGTCTATTCTCGCGGTCTTTGAGATGTAATTTAAATCCGATTCATTTGTGAAGTTGAATAGGAATATGTTATCCGCTTGCCTATAGATCGTCTCTGGAATCGTATCGGGTTGATTCGTTACGAGTATTGGGAATATTCCGATGTGCCTCATCCTCGTTATTAGGTCATCCCAGTAAGTCTCTCTCAGATATAGGTGCGCCTCCTCCGCTAAGAGAAACAATGGATCTATCAATCCATCTCTTAGTAGAGTTGAGAGCTTGCTTAAGACATACTCGACCACGATTCTCCTGCCATGTGAAGAGATTTTGGAGAGATTTATCACGAATATTCCACCTTCCTTAACCGAGTTTATCATCGAGTCTATTTTTACAGGATTTTCATCGTCGAAGAATCTCGTCGCCTCTAAGCTTAGAAGTCTACTCATTAAAGCATCTCTAACCGATTCATGTAGCTGAACCCTTCCTATTGCATCTATCAGTCCTCTAAGGGTAACTTTCCCATTCACCTTCTTAACGAGCCTCCATAATCTGATGAACTCCCTCAGACTCGTCGCCGGAGTATTTAGAATATATCTCAAGATGTCTGTGATCGTTGCTAAGCCAGCATCTTCCATCGAGACTCTAAAATTTTCTCCAGGAGTTAGAACTACATGCTTGTCGGCGACATCGCTTAAAGCTCCATCAATTCTCATCGAGAGGCCGATGTATTCTCCGTTAACATCTAGGGCTATCACCTTTGCTCCATACTCGGCCAAAGATGTTATCAGAATCTTAGCGAGATGGGATTTACCGGTCTCCTTCTTTCCAGTAATTATTGTTAATCTACCATCCAAGTCTTCGGCGTTTATCGAGATTATTCCATTCATTGATTCTCCTATTATTATCGGTCTTCTACCGGCGGATGATGAGAGCTCCATGATCAATTCAGGCGAAGCTCGCTCTATCCTCGATTCAAGTCTTGATGGAAGCCACAGTAGATCATTTCTGAGAGATCCATCCTCAACCACTCCCCTAACCTTCCCAACGATAAGCCTGGAATCCTTAAGCTCGGTTAAAATAGATCCAACATCATATGGGTCGAAGATCTTGAGCGAGAGGGGCTCAGAGGCAAGTTCTCTTAAGGTATCTTCTAGGATTCCGGGAAGCTCCGCATAGTTCACATCTAAGATCTGGACGAGTAGCTTCTTGCCTCCATCCGAAACTATCACGTAATCTCCTCTTCTAAGCCCATCCTCACCTGGAGCCGCCAGAAACTCTATCTTATCCCCATTCTTCGATAAGATCTTCAAGCGGGCTCACCTCCATCTATTGGTCTGAATAGGAGCCATCTAATCGAGGTAGGCTTAAAGAGCTTAATCCCCCTTCTCCTCAGGATCGATTGCATGGCTATTAGATCCATTTTATTGAAGGTGCAGAGATCGTGGGCTAGGATCAAGGTTTCTGGATAACCATAGATTAATGAATCGCTCTTCAAGAGGCTTCCAAGAACATCTCCAATGCTTTTCCTAATTGCTGCGTCGACTCTGAAGCCTTCGCCTCCAGCTGAGAGTCTCGCTAAATATGTCTCTCCCAAGACTTTAACTCTCATCTCTAATTCCTTGATCGCCCAAGTCATCTCCACGACATATGGAGGCTCTGCATCGAGTTTAAGCGAGGTTATGAGTTCTCCCCAAACTCTGAGGATGCTGGTCTTAGAAAAGGCGAGAATATCGTTTCCCCTTGGCCTCGCTCCATCAATTATCCTCGATACAAGCCAAGTTGGATTGTCTAATGGTCCCGCTGAGAGGGAGCCGTCGAAGAGCAATATCGTATCCTTAAATCTCTCAACGGCGTATTCTTGCAGCCTCTTCTCCAAAATCCCGGCCAAGACCTTTTGAACGGAGTTATAGAGCTGATAATCTCCCCAATAATCTAGTCTAACTTCCCCGCCCAGCATGGATGAGAGGAGTTCTCCAACTCCATCATAATCTATGTATACCATGAATGGACCGATTATCTCGGCCCAAATTCTCGACCATTCTCGAATGACCAGAGCTCCCCTAATCGCGACCACGACCCCTTTAGAGCCCACCGCGACCTTAATCGAGGAAGTATCTATGGCCACAACTCTCCTGGACGCCGCATCTTCAACCGAGACCTTGATCGGCTTAACCCCCTCTTTCAAAAGCCTCTCAACTAGCTGAATAGGCCACTCATCTTGAACAAAGACTTCAGAGGTCTCAACCCCAAGCTTAACCCCCTTGATCGAGCTAAGGCTTCTATCACTCTTCTCTAGGAAAGCTTTAAAGAGGCTTTTAAATCCATTTATTTGGGGTTGCTGGTATTGGGTCATCGCCCCTCTTCCCACGGGATTATTGGGCTTCATGTGCTTATAAATGTTGCTCAAATTGAGCATGATGAAAAATGAGCGATCAAGAAAAAATCAAGATAGAGGTGGTAATAGGCCCCGCAACGGTTAGGGTTGAAGCTCCACCAGAAAAGCTGGAAGAAGCCGTTAAACAGGTTATCTCAGCCATTAAAGCCGTTCTTCCACAGATCTCGGCCGAGGAGCTTGGCCACGTCCAGCGAGGAGAGAGAACTAGGAAGAGAATGCAGCCAACATGTTCCGAGCTATTGAGGGGGTTAATGGAGGAAGGATGGTTCGATACTCCTAGAACCCTCTCTGAAGTGGTTCAAGAACTCGCGCGAAGAGGATATAATTATAATTCGACAGCAGTATCGCATAGTCTTCTAGACTTGGTTAGAGAGAGGGTTTTGTCCAGGGAAGGCACGCCGAGACGCTACGTCTACTATAGATCAAAGAAGGAGGGAGGCAATTAATCGGAGGCTTGCTCTCCCATCGGCTTCTGACCATAATTATCCAGGATATATTTTATTCCTTGAATCGTTATCGCGTAATCTCCTCTATCAAGCCTCTTAAGCATGACTCCTTGAGAGAGTTCAGCAACCCTATTGGAGAGAGTCTTTCTCTTAATCCTCGGCAGATATTCGGAGAAATCGGAGATGCTTGTATTCGGCTTCTCTCTCCTGCCAAGCTTATACTCAAGATAATTTTTGAGGGCTATGAAGTAGACGGCGTCTTGGAATGGGAGTTCATTCAAATCTTTTAGGAAGAATATGCCAGCCTCTGGATTATATGCTAGATAATTTTTCAATCTCTCCAGCATGTCTTTGAGCTCCACATTATATTGAATCTTCTTCGCGAGCGAGTATTCTGGAATAGCTTGTTCGAGGAACGCTACAACTTGATGGTAGACTGCTTCGGGGCTTCCCGAAAATTCAGCCTCCAAGTCCCCATACTTGATGTGTATCTTAAGTTCTTCATCACTCATGGCTCCTCACCGAAGAGCTCCCTAATCGATGCTTTCGTGAATCCATATAATCCTTCCCCATACTTGATCACTAGGCCGGCCTTCTTAAGCTCGCTTAGCCTAGCCCTGGTAACCTTCTCATTCAATCCAGTGTAGGATGCTATCTCCTTTGGAGTAAGCTTATCTCTCTCCAAGAGTCCTAAGAGTTTTCCAACGTATGCTCCAGCGAGGCAGAGGAGGATCTTCCGCTTCGCGCCGGTATCCTCTAACACGCTTATCATCCCCTCCCTTATCTCAACGAGGCCTTCGAGCTTCTCCATCAGCAGATTTACATCTATGGCTCCGATGAGCTTCTTAACGGCTTCAATAGATGGATAGATCTCTGATAGATACTTGTTTATGCTTCTCCAAACATCTTCATAGTTTCCGCTGAACTCCACCTCGGTCTCTCCATGTCTTAGAACCGCTTTGAGTTCTCCATCGCTCATCTCTCCTCACCTCTAAACTTGTTCTCAACATGTTTTATCCCCTTTCTGAGAATTCTGAAGGTCTTCTTCCCCTCTCGTCTTCCAGCCTCTTCCATATATCCATCCTTTATCAAATCGGACATAACATCGCTTAGATTCTTCGGCATGGGCCATCGAACTCTTTGATAATATTCCTTGACATCGTCATAGGTCATGTCTCTTCCCTCATGTTTGTGGAGATAATAGGCTATGGTCAAGAATCTCTGCGGATGAGTCTCAGGCTCAAGCTCATCAACATACTCCGTGAAGCTCATCTTTTCACTAATCAACTCGGCTTGTTTAACCGGTTCATGAGCCTTGACCTTCTCCAAGACTTTATCGAGCCAAGATAGATCGGAGAACTTCTCCTCTATGAACTCCTTATCTCCCTCGATCTCTATCTCCAATCCTCCAACCGAGATCCTCACCCTGTATGTCATCCGTGCCCATTTCAGAGTATCTAGTTATAAGGGTTTTAGAGCGCTCTGAAAGTGGATATTCGCCCACTATCTAAAGATATAAAAGCACTAGAAGGGCACAATAACTCGCCTTCTCAGCTTCCACCACCTTGGCCATGAATCCTCTCCCTAACCATTTGGTATAATTTTCCGCCGTCGATCCTTCCCCTATAGATCTTCATGAGTTCCCCCATTATTACGGAAGACGCCTTCCTCGGATTCTCCTCAATCATGGACTTGTATCTCTTGATGAGCTCATCTATTTTCTTCTCAACCTCACTCATATCCACCGGCCTGAGGTTTAAGGCATCTAAAGCATCCCTAACACTCTTTCCCGGATTCTTGGATAACCATTTAATTATCTCAGGTGCTGCTTCCTTCGCTATCTCGCCGCCCGCGATCAACTTTGAGATCTCGAAGAGATCTGAATCGCCTACAAGCTCGACGTTGAATCCCTCTCGCTTTAAGCTCTTCATATGTTCCGCTAGGATTGAGGCCGCTACCCTAGGCTTAACACCGGTCTCCGAGACTATTCGCTCGAATAACTCAACCTTCTCCAAGTCGATCAATTCATTCGCTATCTGCTTACTCAAACCATATTTTCTCGAAAGACTTTCCGCTACCTCGTCCAAGGTCGGTGGAAGCCTTCGCTTAAGCTCCTCTAGATATTCTCTGCTTATCGGGTATGGTGGTATATCGGTTTCGGGATACATTCTAGCAGCCCCGGGTCTTGGTCTGAGATAAATGGTCGTTCCATCCGATCTCGCCGCCCTTGTCTCTGAGGGAACTCCTCTTAAAGCCTCAATAGCTCTCTCCTTGACTCGTTGAAGGGCGTCTTCAGCCTTAGACTTCTCATCTGCAACTATTATTACGGCGTCAAGTTCACCTGCCTCCATGAAGTCTTTTAATCTCCTCACCTCGGCTTCAGTTATTCCATATCCGGGTAACTCATCTGTGTGGAATATTCCCTCGACTTCAGACCAAGCTCTAGCTCTTCCAGCGAACTCCGCTCCAAGCCTTATTCCTGGAGCTGCTTCTAAGCCCAGTAATCCGCCGAATTTTCTCAATCTTAACGCGAGAACTCTTCCACCTGAATCGATCTTTCTCCTCAAGATTCTCGATCTCGTTTTCTTGAAGATCTCTGTGACATCTTTTATCGGCTCCTCTGAGATCATCTGCTCCGTGACTCCTCTCTTCTTAAGCTCGTCTCTAATCTTTAGGAGATGGAGTTGTCGTATAACTTCGAGTTCGACCACTTTTGGAAGTAGATCTAATTCCTGAACTCCCTTAATCTCGATTAATGCTCCATCTCTTATCGAGATGTTTAGATCCTGTCTAACAGTTCCTATTCCACGCTTAACTTTTCCAGTAGCCCTCAAGAGTCTCCCAATTGCATAAGCAACTCTATAGGCTTCTCTCGGAGAATTTATGACTGGAGCTGTCGAGATCTCGATCAGCGGTATTCCAAGTCTCCTCAAGTCATAGTGAATCTCATGAGGTTTCCTCTCAATTATCCTCGCAGCGTCTTCCTCGATGGTTATCGTTTGGATGGGTATCTTCTTTCCATCAACGATTATCTCTCCTCCTAGCGCAATCACACAAGTCCTCTGAAATCCAGTCGTATTCGATCCATCTATCACTATCTTTCTCATGACGTGGATCTCGTCAACGGGCTTTGCGTTCATCAATAATGCTGTGACCAAACCCACCTCAACTGCTTCACGATTCAAATCATGCGGCGGCTCTTCATCCATCTCCACGAGACAGGTGTTTAGGGTGTCAGCGTGATAGACTATCTTCCTACGTTTTCTCGCCTCGAAGATCGCCGCTGGATCGACTTCTCCGAGCTCGCTTTGAGCCTCTCTAAGCCATCTGACAAATCTTATCTCCCTTCCACCATCGACGAACTCTGTTGGGCATTCGCAGAACAACTTACATCTAGTATCGAGCTGCCTATGGATCTCCAGCCCAACCTTTAATCCAATTGATTGGTAATCTATCTTCATTATTCAAGCTTCACCTCCATGCTGGGCATGCTTCTCTCGCCGAGTTCTCCGGCGATGGGCTTAAGCATGAGTTCCTCAACTTCCTCCAAGTTTCTCGCTCTAGCCAAGCACCAGCTAAGCTTGACGTATGCGGTTTCGGGAAGCATGTCGTCAAGCGCTATCACTCCGGCCTTCAATAGATCTCTTCCAGTATCATAGACTCTCATATTCACTCTTCCGAAGATGCATTGAGACGTCATCCCGAAGAATATTCCATCATCATGTAATTTCTTGATCGTCGGAATTATTCTCGTGCTCACATGCCCAAGCCCCGTCCCCTCCAAAACTATGCCTCTAACACCTTTCTCAACTAAGAACTCTAGGATATCTGCATCCATTCCGGGATAGAACTTTACCAGAGCTGCTTTGGACGAGAATCCCGGCTCAAATCTATATTCACGTGATCCTCTCTTGTTCAAGTTCTCAGAATTCAACTTAATCTTTCCATCCTTGACATAGGCTATTGGAGGCGAATTAACGGATCTAAATGCGTCTCTGCTACTCGTGTGAAGCTTCCTAACTCTAGTGCCTCTATGAACGGCCAACAAATCATCTGAATGCCAAGCATGCATTACCACGCAGACCTCGGCGAATGGAGCATGGCCAGCAACACGCGTTGCCGCTATCAGGTTTGTCGCTGCGTCGCTTGATGGTCTATCAGAGGATCTTTGAGCTCCCACGAAGACTATCGGTATCGGCGGTTTTTGGAGGGCGAAGCTTAAGGCTGCGGCCGAGTATCCCATCGTATCGGTTCCATGGGCTATGATCACGCCGTCAACTCCATCCTTGATCAATCTATCGACCTCTATGGCCATCCTATTCCAAAGCTCCGGAGTCATGTCTTCGCTGAAGATCGAGAACAGTATCTTTGCATCTATCTCTGCTATATTGGAGAGCTCTGGAACTATTGAGAGGAGATCTTCAGCGGTCAACGCGGGTCTAACGCCTCCGGTTCTATAGTCTATCCTGCTGGCTATCGTTCCACCCGTGCTCATAATCGTGACCTTTGGAAGACCTTCCTTGAACTTGGGCTTAGGCGGCGGAATGAATCTAGGCTTCTTCGCGGATGCGATCCTCTTAACCTTCACCTCACCCTCAACTCTTATCCCAACATTGTAGCCATTTGGAAGCTTGATCACGATATAGTTTGGATCAGCGAGCTCATATCTCGCCATGAGGATTCCCCTATAGGTCTCATCTCTAACCTCAACCTCGATCTCATCCCCGATCTCGACTCCGCTCTCCTTGAGAATCTCCCTAACCCTTCCAGAATATCCCTGAAGCCTATCACCTACGGCCATGTTCTATCAAGAGAGATTCATCCCAGTATTAAGCTTATTATGCTGATTACGAAGAAAGTTCACTAAACATCATATCAAATAAACTGCGGATAATTCGCCGTAGAATTCTTCAAACACTTTTAAGCAAGTCAATCAATAAAATCCCCTGCATGTGTGGATATGAGGCTCCCAGAAGGATTGCGAATGTGAGCGCTGAAGCAGCCTTCGCGGTTTTGAAAATTGCGAAGAACGTTGAAAGAACGGGTAAGAGAGTCATCCATTTGGAGATAGGGGAGCCGGACTTTGACACTCCCAAACACATAAAGGACGCCGCCATGGAAGCTCTAAACAAGAACTTCACCCATTATACTCCAACCCTCGGAATCCCGGAGCTTAGAAAGGAGATAGCCGAGAGCATCAAGAGGGATTATGGTGTTGAGATCGATTGGGAGAAGAATGTGGCAGTGACTACTGGATGTAAGCAGGCGATACTTGCGTCAACTTTGGCGGTAGTCGATGAGGGAGAAGAGGTGATCTATCCAAATCCAGGTTATCCAGAATATGAGGCTGCAGCATACTTTGCTGGGGGTAAACCTGTTCCCTATAGGCTCAGGCTCGAAGACGGTTTTAGGATGACTCCCGAAGGATTGGCTGAGCTCATAACTGCGAAGACGAAGCTCGTCGTATTGAATAGTCCAAATAATCCATGTGGAGTCGTGATGCCTGAGGAAGATGTCAAGGGCATCGTTGACCTCGCGGAAGACCATGGCTTCTACATACTCTCAGACGAGGTCTATCGTCCAATACTCTTCGACGGCTCAAAACATTACTCACCACTACACGCTAAGAAAAACCTGGATAAGCTGATCATAGTTGACGGATTCTCGAAGAGATATGCGATGACGGGATGGAGGCTTGGATACGCTCTAGTTCCAGAGGAGATCCTGCCACAAGTCTTCAAGCTCCTAAATGTCATGACCTCATGCCCGAATTCAATCTCTCAATACGCTGCTCTAGCGGCTCTCAGAGGTTCTCAGGAACCCGTCATGAATATGGTTAAGCAGTATTGGAGAAGGAGAGATGTAGTCGTGGAGGAGCTTTCAAAGCTCGAGAACATCAGGTTCGTGAGGCCTAAAGGAGCGTTCTATGCATTAGTGGATGTGAGCAAGGTCTTGAACAAGCTTAAGGTCAATTCTGAGGAGTTCGTCAAGATGTTGATAGAGAAGTATGGAGTCGCATTCCTCCATGGAACGGCTCTAGGCTCCTATGGTGAAGGATTCATAAGGATAAGCTTCGCCACATCTGAGGAAAACATAAGAGAAGGAATCAGGATACTCGGTAAAGCCATAGAAGAATTGTCTAAGTCTTAATGGCCTCGAAGAGGACGAGTCTCCAACAAACCCTTCCCAAATGATCGTAAACATAGTCTGAATCCGGCAGCGATTTAAGGTGGTTAAGTAATCTGCGAAGAATCTTCCCGAATGGATGGACTTGATAATCTAAGATCTTCGGGATGAAACCTCTCCCCAACAACGCTTGATAGGTTCTCCCTATGCCAACTAGGGAGATGACTGGCAGGATGAGTCTCCCATTCCTTCTTAGATGGCTTGGAGGCTCAACTAAAACCCTTACCGAGAAAAACCTTCCAACAATACCTCCCCAAGTAAATCTCCGCAACTGAATTGGGGATGGAGTCATTGGGGGATTGCAGATTATCAGGTCGAATAACTCACCTCTTACGGGATTAAATAGGTCTCCAACCCTAAAATCTATCTCAACGCCGTTGATCTCAGCATTCCTTTTAGCGATCTTGATAGCTCTATCTGAGACATCTGTTGCGACGACATTCCTCGCCCCAAGCTTCGATGCAAGTATCGCCAAGACCCCTGACCCGGTTCCTAGGTCGAGGACTCTTAAACCGTCTATCTCATGGAGATTCTCGGCTATAAGCCTCGTTGCAGCCGATGGCATATAGATTTTTCGATCCTTGATGAGCTTTATCTCGATTCCCTTAACCTTGAATGTCGTGATCTTCTCCACCATTATCTCTAAAGGATAAATAGCCTCGGTTTATGAAATGGTTATTGTGGAGCCGCCGACTCAGCCCATTGAGGGTTTTTATGTCAAGATAGAGGAGACGATCATGGCCGTTAAAGGAGTCCTACAACCTCCGGGGAAAGTGATCGCTCTTCCAACCTACATACTGTTCAATGGAGGCTTTAAGAGAATTAGACGCTTCAAAGAGTCTTTAGATCATTTCATTAAGAGATATCCAGATTACTATAGTTGGTTTGACTTCGCTGGAAGAAAGTTGCCCGCCCTGCCTCTAAGCATCGTCGATGAAGTCTATAATCCACTATCCATGAAGCATGTCGGACATCTCTCGCCTGAAGCCGAAAAGCTTAGGAGAATATTAGTTGAGGAATCTGGAGTCGATGAAAGCTTTGTCGGGATAACTGGATCGATACTCCTTAAAACATATTCACCGAAATCCGATATAGATCTCATAGTATATGGAATTGAGAATGGGAAAAGGATATATGAATCGCTGAAAGAGCTTAGGAGAAGAGGAGATTTAGGATGCTTGAAAGATGATTATGAGTTGAGAAAGTCGAGGCTGGATTCATCTTTGCCGTTAAAGACTTGGATTGCCGTCGAGAGATCTAAGATCTTAACTGGAACATTTTCTGGAAAAATCTATACAGCGAAGATAGTTCCACTGCCATCTGAATATTGGGAGAGCTTAGATCAAGAATGCATAGAGATCGGATCAACAGGCTTCATAGGAGAAGTTATAGACGATAGATATTCAATTCTAACTCCGAACAGTTATTCTGTATTTGTGAGGAGGAAATTGTTCGGCGAGGTCCAGGAGGGCGAAATAGTTGAGGTCTTCTCGATGAGGAGTAGGTTTGCGGAAATGGCCTCGCGTGGAGACTGGGTGAAGGTTGTGGGAAGACTTGAGCTTGTCAAGCTCCATGGGAAGAAATGGAAAAGAGTATTCCTAGGAAATAATGAGGAAGACGTGATAATCTCACTCCACTACATCTAAATATGGATCCAGGGATCTAATGGTTGAGTTGATAAGAGATCACGACTTCCTAGAAACAGCAGATTCATGGATATTCTGCGTCGTCGGAGACATTCATCCACCAAATAGATTCTTCTCATACTTGAAGTATGTTCCAGGAACAGGGCCGTGGAGAAGAGAAGGAAAAAGCTTCTCAAGAGTGTTCTCAGATTATTCGATGAATGAGTTCAAGAAAATATTAGAATACTTGAAGAAGGTTAAACCGGAATTCGTGGGGTATGACCCGATAATAGGAACTGAGATGTCTTCAGTTCCAATAGAGTTTGTCAAAAAACACTATAATTGCTTAGAGGGATTGCGTGAACTCATCAAGCGTGGGCCGAGAGATAAGTTGGAGAAACTCACGATTGCCCTCGTTGAGGAGATATGTGATCACGGGGGTCTCCGTGAAGATGACTTCGGGATAACTGGATCAATCCTCCTCCAAATACATCATGAGAGATCCGACATAGATCTAATAGTTTATGGGAGGAGAGAGTTTTGGAAGGCGATTGAGATTCTAGGTGAACTTGGCTATCTAGGAGTCAGATCTAGGGAACAAGCTCTGAGAAGCATGCTTAAACGTTATCCAATAACATTAAGCCACGCCTCAAATCTAGTCGATCGAATAAGGTATAGGGGAGTCTATCGGGGAGTGGAATTCTCAATACATGGAGTCAGAAAGAATGAGGAAATTACCGAGGAATACTCTGATAAAATTTACCGAAAGATTGGATTGGCACACGCGATCCTTGAAATCGACGACGCATCTGATTCATGCTTCAATCCAGCCATTTACAAAGTTCATGGAAGCGCCGAGGTCGGCGGTAAAGAGTATCATGTTGAACAATTAATGTGTTATGATCTCACATTTTCGGCAATGTTTGAGAGAGGGGATAGGATTGAGGCTTATGGGAAACTAGAATTTGTAGTGGATAAGATTCGTGACAAAAGATTTTACAGCCTATTAATAGGATCTATTGAAGCAGCTGGGAGAGAATATGTCAGGCTAGTCTAGGATCTTAAGATTTCCGTCACCACCTTCCTTATCTTTGACTGAATCCATAAGGGGGTCCATGGGACGAATATTCTGAGAAACCTCTGATCCAATGCATCTTTAACCACGTCTTCTTCTCCAACCTTAAGATATCCTTGAACGACATTTTTAGAGAATCTATCAACCTCTCCTGAACTTAAGTAATGGGCAGTGTAGAATAACAATTCGCATAGATCCCAGGATTTCGAGTCTTCAAAAGAGCATTGTTCAAGGTCTATTAGGTATATTTTGCCATCGCTTCCGAAGATGAATGTGAATGGATTACAGTCCCCTATGCAGATTCCCTTTTCATGGACTTCCGCCAACGTCTTTCCCATCCTGTATGAGATATCATCGAATATTCTCGGCTCATCGGCGTTCTTCAACGCTTTTAATCCATCGGCGCCATCTATGAATCTCTGAAAGATTATCTTCTTAGGCCAATTTATGTGGAGTATTTCAGCGGTGTTGAATCCAAGTTCGGAGAGTTTGTTTATGAAATAGATCTCGTTACTCATTCTAGATGAGGCCAAGACCGAGAAGTTCTTCACACCTATAGCCCAAAGCCACGCCGCCACCCACTTAAAATCTGTCCAATTAAGATATTTCTTGACGAAGATCTTCTCTTCATGATCATCAATCTTGAACGATGCAAAATAAGTTGAATTAAAGACGCTTCCAACCTTCCTTAACTTGACATCTATGGATCTAACTCCATAAGTCTCTCGAATAAAGTCCCTTATCCCCCTACTCATCGCTAAAGGTTGAGGTCCAATGGAGGTCTCCATGTAAAGCATCTTGCTCGGATCTGGGATCTTCACGGGGACTAAGACGTCGAGATCGAATCTAATGTTTCTAATGGCATCTAGTGGAGATGAGAAGCTGGCCGTTAGATAGAGTTTAAAGAAGTGTTCAAGTTCATCCGAAAATCTGTCATAGACGGTTTTCCTCGACAAGACTTCATGGACGAATCGATCAGTTGGAGAATATCCTCCATGTCTTTCCTCGAGTATGCCTTGATCCACTAGATCCTTTATCGCCTTTAGGAATCCATCCAAAACCATGTTGATCTCGCCTCTCGATCCTCTAAACATCTCCTTGACAAATCTCCTAGACGGCGGATAGATTGCTGTGAGCCTCCTGAGCTTATCATAGAGAAAGTATTCCGGCTTAATTATCAGCCTGGTCGAGGCCAATTTATGCTCTAAAATTACGTTTTGAAGAGATTCGACTATGACGTGCCTCTTATACATCTTCTCAAGATCTTCTAAGAGCTTCTCATTGATTATGGGATAATATGGAAATAAGAAGCTATGCGCTATAATTCCCCCGAACTTTTCATCCGAGGCATCTTTCAAGACACTTTTCTCATCCGCCAGTATCACGAGATCCGCTCCCCTCTTCACGAGTCTGAACTGCTTAATTATGTCCGTTATCGCAAGTATGATCGAAGAACCTCTCTCGATCAATGCACCGTGAACGCTGAGGGCCTTAACCGCTTCCACGCTAATCCCGATACGCTTTAGCTCCTCAATTACTCTTTCACGCCGTTCATCTCCATCGAGGAATTGCATGACGTGTTATTGATATTAATCCGAGAATAAATATCCAAAATCAGCGTTTCTGAGATAATATTAAAGCAGGGAGATCCAAGTAGGGGAAATTTTATTGCCTTGAGAAGTTTAGAGATTTTGAGGAGAATGGATCCAGGAAAGCTTACAAGATTCATAGTCTCAAATGCACTGAAGCTTGGAGCAACAGATGTGGTCGCCGAGATCTACGTCGGTAGGGAGAGGAGGATAAAGTTCGCGAACAATGAGGTTGTAGTCTCGGAGGAGCGGGATGAGAGAACGGCTGAGATATTCGTCGCCATAAGGGAGAAGAGGGCCAGCATCTCGATCGACGATCTATCGATCCAAAGCATTAGAGAAGCGGTGAAGCAAGCGATCTCCCTAGCAAAGATGAGCGAGCCGGCCGAGACCTATGCCGAGCTTCCAAGAGGGCCATTCAAGTATGATAAGGATCTATTAAGGGCTGGGAAGGTCTCAGGAGACCCGGAGAAGCTAATAGATCATGTTGAAGCGGCTGTAAACGCGGCTCTAGCCGAAGGAGCTGAAAGAGCTGCTGGAACCCTAATCTACTCAAGCGGCAAGACATGGCTCAGAACTAGTGGGAGAGCTTATGGAGTCGCGAATGAGGCCACCATAGAGATCTCGGTTAGAGCTCTCGCTTCTGAAGACGCCGCGGGCCACTTCGTCTCAATCGCTGCGGATGATAGGGATTTTGATCCAGAAGGAGCTGGAAAGAGAGCTGGAGAGATAGCTAAGATGGCCCTAAACCCAATTGAAGGCGAACCTGGAGAATATGAGGCCCTCTTAGGGCCGATGATCTTCGCCCACCTAGCCGAGCACGTTGGAGATGCTTCATCGGCTTTCTACGTCGATGCTGGGCTATCTTTCTTAAAGGATAAGCTTGGCCAAGAGGTCTCATCAAAGATCTTCAGCCTCGTAGATGATCCTACGATTCCAAAGACCTATGGATCAGCGCCCTTCGACGATGAAGGTGTTCCAACCAGGAGAAATGTCATCATTGATAGAGGGGTCTTGAAGACCTATCTACATAACTCGACGACCGCTAAGAAGTTTGGAGCTGAGACCACCGCCAACGCGGGGCTCATAGTCCCAACACCATTTAATCTAATAGTCGAGGGAGGGGATAAGAGCTTCGAGAAGCTGCTCTCAAGCATAGATGATGGAATCTATGTGACGAATGACTGGTATCTAAGATATCAAAACTATAGGACCGGAGACTTCTCAACGATTCCGAGAGACGGCTTATTCAGGATAAAGAGGGGGAGCATAGAATCCTCGATAAAGGGGCTGAGAATAAGCGACAACATGTTAAGAATACTGAGCGGGATAAGAGAACTTGGAAGAGAAAGATATTGGATAAGCTGGTGGGAAGTAGAAACCCCGGTCTACGCACCACACGCAATAATAGAAAAAGTAAACTTCACCAAATCAACGATCTAAAAATAAATATAAAACCAGCAAAAGCCCACTAAAGATAAAAGCCCCGGTAGCTCAGTCTGGTAGAGCACCGGCTTGGTAAGCCGGTGGTCCCGGGTTCAAAGCCCGGCCGGGGCTCCACCTAAACCTTAGCTGTCATCTCCAAGTATCTTCTCTCGTAGTATATCGGAACTCACATATTTACATAGATCCTTCGTATAGGATGACCCTTGTGTTAAGATATTCTTCGTATAATCTGAGAACCTCCTTTTTCCCTCTCTCTACCTAAGTAAGGCTTTCATTAGTCTTCCACTATGATTATGGAATAATATGATGCAATAATCCCAGTCGCCGCTAAGATATGCGAACGAGGCCTTGGCGAGAGCCATCTTGAACCTCGATCCGGCTGAATGACCTGCACCAGAATGATCCAATTCTATCGCAATTCTCATTGGTTTTAAGATGGCGATATCAGGATAGACCCCCTCAGATCCAAACAGATTATACGGCCTTCTCCACGCTATTGGAGTACCTTGCCCCTCAACATAGACTGCCTCCTTAAGTCTACCCTCGGGAAATAATTGATTGTAAATTCTTCTCACGACGTCTCCAATAATCTTTCTCGCCACCTTATCCCAAGTCTCTCCGCTCTCCTCCACCTTCTTGATTATTTTGTTAAAAACTTGCTCACGTGCTAGGCTAGTTTCCAAAAGATGGATGAACTTCTTCATCGCCTTCTCATAATGAATTTTTACCATTGTCAATAGATCCCGACCCCACCTTATATCTTAATCTCATAAGCCATACCTTTTCACTACTATCTTCGCAAGAAGAATCCTATAAAAGAGCTTTAGATAGTAGTCAACGCGAAAAAGACATAAAGGCCGAGAATAGCTCGGGAACACCTAGGCTCCATCTTAAACTTCAAAGCCCTGTCACGCGATGTGGCTCTCAATCGTATGAAGTAGTCGACGATGGTCTAGACATGTATTTAGAGGGATTTCTGCTGAGTTATAGCTCTATAATTTTCTCTAGGATTGATGCTTCTCATCCTTTAGGCTCGTCATAGACGTAGGTGTTATAGCTTCTTCACTATTACAGGTAATACAGCTTTGGTGAGCTCGCGGGTGCTTCTAATATCGACTTTAGTGTATACTTTATCCACAATGTTGGGATCTCTCTCTACGCCGCTTATCCAACTTTCTAAGGCATCTATGGCGTGGGATGCTAGATTGCTGAATATTCTTGAGAGTAGCGGGTTCTTAATTCTTATCACCCTTCTAGCCAATGTCTTGGAGTTGACGGCGCTTAACTTGCAGCCGGCTATCATGCAGTCGATCGCCTCTTGCGATAGCTTAGCGATGCATGAACTCGGGAAATTCATTTTCTCCTCTTCTATTATGGTTCCGCCCATGGGTATCAGTAGTAGTGGGAAGGTCCATCCTACGAATCCTTCACTCTTCAATCTGTCTATCAATTCCGTAGTCGCTATATAGTCGTCTGGCGTGGCGTCGGGGAAGCCGATGATATACGTGAAACACGGATACCAGTATGAGTCATTGAATAATTTTGCAGCCTCAACCACGATGCTGGGCCAATCCTCCGGCTTCCAAGGATACGCCTTTCCTCTAAAGTACTTAGCGACGATCCTAGGACTGCCGGATTCCAAGCCTACTTGAGGAAACGTCGGCTCAACGTCACTTAACCCCTGGATATCAGTTATGTACTTGACAACATCTTTCAAAACCAGAGCCGAGGCACAGGACACGTGTGAGAAACCTATTTTGTCGGGAGCCCCCCATCTTCTTGCCAAGTCCACAACCACTTTAAACAACTTCTTAACGGCGTCGGAGTTTAATTTAAGCCCATGGGCACCATATAACAGCACATCCTCCGTAACAAGTGATATGTTCTCGATACCATTCTTTAGGTTAAACTCTATCTCCTCTGTAATAATGTCCAGTGGGAAAGACCTAAAATGCCACATAGTTGGATTGCAAAAGTGGCATTTCCTAGGGCATCCGCGGGTGATCTGAACCAGCCCGTTTCTAGAAGGCGTTATTATCAATGGAATCTTATCCAATGGCGTGGGCTCTCCTTTAACATATCTCGGAACCTCCTCGCCGTTGAGCAGTTTCTTGACGATTATGGGGAAGGTTAGCTCGGCTTCCCCATCGAATAGCACGTCTATCCCATACTTATACTCATATCCCCTTAACTGCCAATTTCCCGGCCCGCCTACAATCACCTTAAACCCATACTTCTCCTTTAATGATCTTACAACGTTCATCAGCTTCTCAAACTCAAGTTCGGTGCAACTCTTGCCGCCACCGGCTAATGCCTTTAAGGTCCAAGTGACCGGCGCTAAACCCTTAGGATCAAGCACGTGTATTGCAACTATCTCCGTATCCCCGTCAATAGCCTTCGCAACCATGCGTGGGGGAACGATGACAACATCATCCCTACTGAAGCCTGCGGCGATCAGCGACGCCTCCACCTTACATATAGCGTAAGGAGCATACTTGGCCCTCAAACCCCTAGTAGGAACCTTGGGAGAAAGTATGTGGTATTGCACTAGCTCGGGTACAAGTCTATAAGGCAGGCATAGCCCGAAGCCGAAGAGATCAGCTCCATGATAATCGGTAAAGACTGCCCTATCAGCTGTTAAGATGATCTTAGCCATCCATAATTTAACTATCGTAATACTGCACGTTAAACTTTATCCACCCTAAAAACTGGGAGATGGTATGAGAATGTCTTAAGGGAGAAATATGATTTGTTCTGCTCTATTTTTAGATATCGTCTAACGGCTTCCTCTTAAGACCGCGTAACGCAATATTTAACCGCTTTGACGAAATGTTTCGAAGTCCTCTAGCGGTTCTCAAGGCTCGTCTAAGGAAGACTTAGGCTGAGGTAGAGTTTATTAGCGGAGCTTCAGAATGCGTTGGAGAGAAGGAATTGAATTTAATACCTGAAGGATCGATGTTATTATGCCGGTGGTCCTGGATTCAAAGTCAAAACTCGGCCGGGACTTTTACCTAAAAGAGTCTACTTGTGCTGGAAACGTGTCAGATTTTTGCTCAGAAATCGTCCACCAGTTTAGGAGATGAGCCGCATATGTGTAAGCCTCACTCCAAGCTATGAGGATCCTCATACTGAGCATAGTGGACTCAGCAATGATTCAGTCTCTTTCTCTAGCTGTCTTATGTCTATGATAATAGCGCTCCATCACACTTGCTAAGGTCTATTCTATACTTCTACTTCCCAACCCCAATCCATGGAATGACCTCCACCCCAAGATCTGATAAGGTGTCCAAGAGATCTTAGAGAGGGCGAAGCAGGGGGTGAGCGAGGAGAAATGAGTGTTTAGAACTTTTATTTCTCTTTTTGAGATGAGTATGTTCAGGAACTTGGAAGGTTGATTAGACCGTCCTTCATGGCGGGGCTACCTTCTATCTTGAATCGTGGGATGTAAAATCTACTTAAGTAGGATGAGCATATCTTGGATGGACGATGATTTGAGTCCGGCTTCTGAGCTTATGATGATGCTTGAAAGGGATGAGTCGATTATCTTTTTCACCTTTTAATTCTCATTTTTATGCGAATAGCTTCTTACATGTGCTTAGCATAGATCCTTTGTAGTCGATCATGTCGAATACCTTATACGCCACTTCTTTGAATCCATTGGATTTTATGTCTTGTGGGTGGAAGACTGTTCTCAGGATTGTTGGATTGTAGTGCTCTAATGTGTCCATATAGTTTCTGTTAGCTGGTATTAAGAAGTATTCTCGCTCATTGATTCCCATCAGGTTTAGGAATTGATCAAGCCTCTCCACATATCCTTGGTTATAATTCCATGGATCTAGATCATGTATCTCGATGAAGCATTTTCCTTCCGCTCCTTCGGCACGCTCACCTATCATTATTCCATGAGAGTAGAATCCTACTGCGAATGCCGCCAAGCTCGTTAATCCCAGCTTAAGGACTTCCCTTCTCTTCATTACACTTATCTCGATCTTCTTAGGCTAAAAAGTAATACTTTTGCGTGGTGAGCCGTCACAAATAGATGTTCTTGAATCAAGTATTGTTCGCCGGGGGTGGGATTTGAACCCACGCGCCCCGCATGGGGCATCGGCTTACTCGATCTGACCAGCGGTTTATGATCTCGAGGCCGACCCTCTACCAGGCTAAGGCACCCCGGCGCCAATAATAGCATGGGTTCTTCAAGTATTAAACTCCATCTCCATAAGCCATTACCTTGAAGACTTTTGGAATTTGAGAGAGTTAAAGAAGCCGCAGATCTGGTTATTCGGGTGATTCAGGGAAAGTCTGCGCCGTTGGGAAATATCCTGATTAAATATATAAATAATATGATAGGGATCAGGTGTTGATGAATCGACGTTTATTCAGAAAGCTGAGATATGCAAC
>JAGGRY010000043.1 GCA_021159365.1 Nitrososphaerota archaeon
GGATGGCGTAGTAGGCGAAGAAGCTAGGGGGTAGTCTAATGGGCATGTATCTGCCGAATCCGGTGAGGCTAAGCTCCGATATTAGACCTATGGAGAGTAGCCAGATCTCGAATATGGCGACGGGCAATATCATTGGGTGTTGAGCTTCTTCCGAGAAAGCCTCCATCACCGCGGCCATCGCCCACAGGATTCCGGGAAGGCCGAAGACGATGACATCTCCTTGAATTGAAAATGCCCGCCATCCATCTATTGAGTAGCCAAGCTATGGTCGCGAAGACGACCGCCCCGTAAATTATGGCAGTTGGCGTCAGACGCAACCCACATCACCGCGGCACCCAGTCCCAGAGTAAGGCATCACCTGGCAACGTCTTGGTGTAGAAGAACTGAACTCTGTATTTTCCTATGCCGATCCCCTTTCTTCTCCGTCTTAAGGGCTTTCATAACCTCCCCGTCATCAGAGACTGGGAGAACATATTTTTGTGTTGTGCCATTACTCTTCTTGAAACGCCTGTTTCCCTATTTGAAAAAGGGTAAATCTTATTTTTCCGATGGTGGGGGAAATTAATAATGATGGGAAGTGTAAATGCTTCAACGTTCACATTCACAAAGTATCTTGATTTTAAGACAGGCGCTGGTCAAGGGAGAAGTTATCAAGGCATTGTTAGACATCAATCTTTGGCGGAGGATCCTCTTTGTGGAGCTGATGGCGGATTAAGCGCTACAGCGATCCTTATAGTCGGGTAATCGTTCATCGATATTTGGAGGCGTGTCAGCAATGGGCTTCCTTAACTACGTTTTTTATTTCTTCGGCGTGATGCTAATAGTTGGAGGAGTGTTTGGTAATAATTTACCTATGTTCTTGTTGGGGGTCATGATCTCCCTACCTCCCTTATTAGAGAGGGGGCTGCGAAGAAGGGAGAGGCGAGATTCTTCAGACGATATTTTGTCCCTTATTTTCGATGAGAAGGAAAAGCGCGTAGTCGAAGCCCTTATCAAATCATCCAAGCCGCTAAGATTAAGCGAGATCGCGGCTATCACTGGTTTAAGTAAGGTAACAGTGTATAGATTATTGAAGAAGCTGACCGCCAGAGGAACCATCTTAATATTCGAAGACAATGCCGCTAAAGTCAAGAGATATTACGTCAATCCAAAGCTCAAAGAACTGTTTAACCTGAAGATAGAGTAAACTAAAGAAAGTTAGAAAACAACGTTTTCATTTCTTTAGAACTCGGAGCAATTCCTCTTCGCTCACAAGCTCATCCTCTTCTTCTATTGCTCTCTGTTCATCGGGTTTGGGTTCTTCCATGGGGATTAGTTTCTCGACCAGTTCCTTATAGAGTAGTCTAAGCTCTTTGAGTTCGTCTATTATCTGGCTGAGAATCTCCGAAATCTCGCTCATCTGCGAACGTATTAATGTCTTGAGCACTGACCCCGATAAGATATAGGCTTGCTATTTTTTGAGGTCCGCTGAGGGTAAAGTCGGGAGGATTTCTATCTATCTAATTGCTTTAATCTGTTAGACGCTCATTATATCTTGTGAACTCCCCTATGCCGTATGCATCTACCTCGATTGTCTTTCCGTTTATGGTTATGTTCCCGGTCCAGTGTATCGTCGCCCTACCCCAAGTCCTATAGGCTTCCGGATTCCACCAAGTTTCTCTGGAAACCTTCCATCGATTAGGCCAATAGTTTATCGGTTCTCCAACGATCCTTATTTCTCCTCCGTCAAATCTCCCAACTAGGTGGAAGGTTTTCGGCTGGATCCCTCCATCATCCCAGAACTTAAACTCGGTTAATGGATATGAGCGATTCTCCATGAATAGGTTTAGCCTGGCTTGATGCTGGAGGCTTGTTGGGGGGTTGAATGGGGAGGGGTTATCCGTGTGAGCGACTGCTAGACAGAACTCATCTTGGCAGAGATAGAAGCATGAGAACTCTAATGGAGCTCCAGCCCCGCCTTCCTTAGCGGAGTCATAGTAGTATGTTAGGTGGCTCGCTCTATCGAATAGGAAGCTTCCCTTGAACACGTATCGTCTTCCATTTAGGATGAGTTCTGCTGTCATCTCCCCTATATCCCAGAACCCTCCCCAGATGTCTATGTCTTTCTTGTTGAAGGTTACTCCATGTATTATGAATGGGCCATCCCATCTACCCATCCAAAACGTCTTACCCATCGCCCTCCCAATTATCTTCAACCTCGGCCCATCTCTCTCAATCGGCTTAATCTCATGAATCCATAACCTCTTCTCCGGATCATAGGTCAGGGTTTGGATGTAGCTGTGGGAGGCATCGTAGTTGTATACCATCACCTTCTCCTCATCATAGTACATTGGAGAGTAGAAGGTTGGGAACGGATAAATCCATTCATCGTTGAGCCAGATCCTGGGCCTATGGGGGCCTTCTCCGGTGAATGGGAGCCTTCCATGATAGACGAATACATCTCCATCCTCTGATTCTCCATAGGCGACGTAGATGAAGCAGCTCAGCTTCCATCTGGGCTCATTCGATGGATATGCTACGTAACCGTTCTCGCTTCTCACATAAATTGTTCCGAGTGGGACGAAGTCGTGGGGCGTCGGGACATCATCTACCATGATGTTGCTATCCGTTATCTCCCACTCTCTCTTTGGAAGGCTTGGGAGTAGATCGGCCTCCTTTACGGCTTCAATTGCCTTCTCGAAGAGTTTGACAGCCTCATCCCTCTCCCCATGCTTATAGGCGTCTAAAGCCCTTACATAGTACTCATGAGCTTTGAAGACATCGTATCCCATCCACCTCTTCCTCGAATATTCCGCCTTGAACTCCTCTATCCGCGGTATACTTGGCTGGATTTTTTCCGGGATGCTCGTTGTGATCTCGCAGCTAGGTTGGTCTCCATAGGTGTCTTGAGGGAAGTTTTTTGGCGGGTTTAGCGGTGCTTGCTGGAGGTTAAGGACTGCTAACGTTAGAAGAGATCCTATTACCAAGCCTATGACGATCATCGCTAATGATTCCTTCAGTTTCATGTCAGATACATGGGGCTGTGTTGATAAGAACATGCTGAACGATTGGTGCGTAAAGCTTATCAAGTCTTTGATGTCTGTGGAGGATGATCTCTTTGAATCAAAGGATTCCAAGGAGGAAGGCTTTAAGCGACTTGACCAAGATCGCTGGCGCCGCGGCTTTGGTTTCTTGAAAACGGATATGCGGAAATCTTAGACTACCCGAATGAGTTTAACCCAAACACTTGGAAGCTATATTATAAGAAGAGCTAGACCTAGCTTCAGAAGCTTTCTCCTAAGCACGGATCCAGAAATGAGCGAATTCATCTCTGTTCCGCTGTTAGCTCTTCTAAGGTTTTTCCTATCGTCTCTATTCCAAGTAATAGGACCGTGATTGCGGCGACCCAATGCAAGATTGCGAACTTTAGGAAAGTCGCCTGTAATCCCAAAAGCATCAAGACCGCTCCAGTTATCGGTCCCTGAAGTATTCCTCCAATTCTTCCACATGATGCAGCGCTTCCAGATCCAGTGGCCCTTATCTCAGTTGGATACAATTCTGGCGTATAGGTGTATAGTGCCGCCCATGCTCCGAGATTGAAGAAGCTTATGATCGAGGAAGTCACCAAGATCGATGTGAAGTCATTTGCTAAGGAGAATCCAAGGCATCCGAGGCCAGATAATGTCAAGAATATGAGCAATACCTTTTTCCTTCCAATCTTATCGAGGAGTATCGTTGCGACCAAGTATCCTGGAACCTGGATCGATGTCACTATGAAGTAGTAGAGTAATGGATTTGGTATGAGGCCGGAGGCCGTGAAGAACTTCTTCAGCCAGATGAATATCCCATGATAGGTGTATACTAGGACGAACCAGAGGGTCCAGAGGACGATAGTCCTGCTCCTATAATTCTTCGAGAATAGATCTGATAGCTTAGCCCTTCTCTCTTCTTCTTCACGGCTCACGGTCTCATCGATCTCCTTGATCCCAAATAGTCTTAGAACCTTCATCGCTTCAGCATGTTTTCCCCTCTTCTCCAAGTATCTCACGGACTCCGGTGTTGAGAAAATCGCTGGAACGACTGCTAGTGGTATTAAGCCTGCATAGAATAAGGCTCTCCAGCCATAATTCGGGATTATGCTTAAGCTTAGACCAGACGCGATTAACGCTCCAAACACCCATGATGTCTCGACCAATCCCAAGAATCTACCTCTATATCTTGCTGGCGTGAATTCCGCGACATAGACTCCCGGTAGCGGTAGTAGTCCTCCAGCTCCATAGCCAGCTATTAATCTGATGATGAACGCGGTGTTGAAGTCTTTTGCGAGGGAGAAGAGAGCCGTGAATAAGGCGTGGATTATAGTCGTTATGATCATCATCTTCTTTCTCCCGATCTTGTCCGAGAGATATCCGCATGTGAACGCTCCGATGAACATTCCAATATAGAATGAGGTTATCAGCAAGCCGGTGTAGAATGGATTTAGTCCAAGCTCCTTGCTTATCAGATCTAGGGCAGGAGCTATCAAGACCGTGTTCATACCGGCGAACAGATATGCGAACATCCCAACCACTAGGAGCTTGAAGTGTAAGGCGGATAGAGAGACCTCTTCCAAGTATCTCGTTAAACTCATCGACACTCATTCAGAGAGTAAGTGAGGAAGTTTAAGAACTTGACGACCTCTTTGAACAGGCGACATCAAGCTTAAAATCTAGGATTGTTTCGGATAAGATTGGTGGGGCCGTGGTCTAGCTTGGCTATGATTCCAGCCTGGGGAGCATCCAAATGCCCGGACCGCTGGAGGTCCTGGGTTCGAATCCCAGCGGCCCCACCACCCCCAGAACAGCTAGACCATGTATCCGAGGATTAGGAGTATTATGCTTATCGCGAATGCCGTGGCCCATTTCGCTGGGCTCCATAGGATTATCTTTCTTCCATCAAGGGCTCCGAATGGGAGGAGGTTGAAGAAAGCTATGAACGCGTTTAGAGATGCTAGGGTTCTGAAGACGTAATAGAGCCACCCAATCCATATGATCTTAAGGAAGATGTGGGAGCCGATATAGAATATCGCTGAGAGAATTATATTTGAGAGAGGGCCTGCGAAGGCTATTGAGCCTATGACGGACATCGGAGCAAATCCTGAGATCACGACGGCTCCAGGAGCTATTATCTTGAACGGTATATATGGTATCGAGGTTATAATCGTTAAAACTGATCCCATTGGATCGAGTTTGAATCCAGCCGATAATCCATGACTTCTAGCGGAGTATCTGTGAGAGAGTTCATGGATTAGGAAAGAGGCCAAGAATCCTAGGATGAAGCTCAGTAGAACATACCATCTCAGGTTTAAGTTGAAGTTTATGAGAGAGAGCCCCGCCAACATCACGATTAAGGCTCCAGCCGTTAAGTGTAAGATCTCCCTCCTCGCCATCCTCTTCTTGGCCAACATTCTCTGCTCCTCCTCCAATCTAATGATCCTCCTCCTCTCCTTCCACTCCTTCTCATATGGTGAGGCCGCCGCATAGAGTCCTGGGCAATTATGTTTTTCTGGAAGTCTATGTTCTGCGCAGAAGTATCCTCCGCAGTATGGGCATTTAAATGGCATCAAAACCTCCTTTCCACAGACCTCACACTTGGTCAAGCTAAGCCCTCCGTCAAGATTTTTTACCCGAGCCTTTAGAATTTAGTTTTCTGGGCAAGATTTAAGCATATGGAATGGTTAAATGGAGCGGAAACGATGAATACTTGATGAGCAGCATCTTTAGAGATTGGGATATCGAGAGACTTGTAGATAGAGTTACCAGAGAAGTCTCTGAAGAGATCTCAAAGCTCGTTGAGTCGGCTGTGTCGCCGATAAGGCTTGCAACTTATATAACTCCAGGCGGATATAGGAGACCTGTCAGCGAGACATATATCGATGGAGATGAGGTCGTGGTCGTCATCGAGCTTCCAGCAGCATCTAAGGAATCCATAGATCTTAGGGTTAGGGAGAGAGAGGTCGAGGTCGAGGCAGGATTCTCCGAAGAGCTTAAGAAGACTGCTCCAAAATATTCCATGTTTAAGGGTAAGGGTTACAGGGCGATAGTATCGCTTCCAAAAGACGTTGATGCAGAGAAGGCTAAAGCAACATTTAGGGATGGAGTCTTAATCGTGAAGATACCCGTTCAGAAGCCTAAGGGAGTCGCGGTTAAAGTAGAGTAACCATGGTTGAGACGAGGTTTGAGGAACTCGCAGAGGTCTGCGAAAAGCTCGTAATCCTAAGCGGTAGAAAGGATAAAGTCTCGCAAGTCGCTAGATTCCTAAAGAGATTAGATTCAAAGGAGGCTCCCGCGGCCGCGCTTCTCTTGATAGGCAGAGCTTTGCCGGAAGGTAGTGAAAAGAAGCTTGAGGTAAGCTTCGCGACCCTAATGGATCTACTCGAAGATTCAAGTCAATCTCTATTGAGTAGTGAGGAGCCCCCCACGATACTTGAAGTCTCTTCCACTCTTAAGAGAATAGCCGAGATAAGCGGGCCGAGTTCGAGGAGCAGGAAGATGGCTTTACTCAGATCTCTGATCATGAGGATGAGTGAACTTGAGAGAAAATGGCTCTTCAAACAGATAATCGGGGAGATGCAGCATGGAGTTAATGAAGGCGTTTTGCTTGAAGCTTTAGCGGAGCTTACGGGAGCGAATCTAAAATCCGTTCAAAGAGCTTACATGCTTTTAGGCAGACTCGATGAACTAGTTAAGATAGCCAAGGAGGGTGGGAGAGAAGCGCTTGAGAAGGTTAAGCTCAAGATCTTTAATCCGCTAAGACCTATGCTCGCGGAGATCTGTAACGATGTGGATGAACTTTTGAAGGATATCGGTGGGTCCGTTGCCTTCGAATATAAGTTTGATGGAGCGAGAGTTCAAATACACATGAAAGATGGAGTCGTTAAGATCTATTCGAGGAGATTAAATGAAGTGACTGAGAGCATTCCAGACGTAGTTAAGCAGGTGAAGGATGGAGTCAAAGGTGTCAAGGAGATAGTCTTGGATGGAGAGGTTATAGCGGTCGATAGGGATGGAAAGCCTCTACCATTCCAAGAACTTTTGCGGAGATTTAGAAGAGTTAGGGGGGTTTCCGAGAAAATCGAGGAGATCCCCCTAAAGCTTCAAGTCTTCGACATCCTATACTTAGATGGAGTCGAGCTATTGGATAAGCCATATGAGGAGAGGTGGAAGATCTTAAGCGAGAAGGTTGATGCAAAGCTCCTAGCCCCAAGAATAATAACATCGGATCCAAAGATGGTTAAGAATTTCCTCGAAAAAGCCATCGAAGAAGGACATGAAGGATTGATGGCGAAGAGGTTGGATTCTCCATATAGACCTGGGAGGAGGGAGAAGCTTTGGCTCAAGATAAAGCCCGCTGAGAACCTAGACTTAGTCATAGTTGCCGCTGACTGGGGCTATGGAAGGAGAACCGGATGGCTCAGTAACTATCATCTCGCAGCTTATAATCCTAGAACCGACGGCTTCGAGGTCGTTGGTAAGACGTTTAAGGGATTGACCGATGAGGAATTTGAGCTCATGACTAAGAAGCTTCTTCAACTTAAGCTGAGCGATGATGGATACACGGTCAGAGTTAAGCCTGAGATAGTAGTCGAAGTTGCCTATAATGAGATTCAGAGAAGCCCGAAATACCGGTCAGGCTATGCTCTAAGGTTCGCCAGGATAACTAGAATTAGATCGGATAAGAGTCCTAGAGAAGCCGATACCATCGATAAGATTCGAGAACTATATCTTAAACAGTTTAGGAGGAAGGGGTCTCTAACCGAAGACTTCTTATCAAGTCGCCGTTAAGTTGTAGGAATACTTTAGTTGGATCGAGCTCTCCTGGTAAACCTTTCCTAAATCTGACCCTGACCTTTCCTCTAATGCCATGAGCCGCTATGATACTACCCTTAATCTTGAGGTCGCCATCTCTATACTCAACCTGCTTTCCGACGAGAAGCTTGGCTTTATCGATGCTATCTATTCCCGGAAACGATACAATGTATTCTCTCACAGCCTTATTCTTTGCACTCGTCTTATATCTCTTTGAAGATATGAATCCCCTAAGCATTCTCAGACCCCATTAAGGCTTGAATTAATCTCCAACTTATTACCATTAAGGGATTTTCAGGGTAATTAGCCGAGAGTCTCGCGTTAAGATGATACCGTCCCCGGATGGAAAGCCTTATCCTATAAGGTGGGGGAGCTGATGTTGAGAATGAGGAACATAGTCGTAGGCTTAATGATCGGACTCGGAATCCTAACCCTTGGAGGCGCCTTAATCACGCCATATTCTATAAGCTCCCAGACCCCAACCCAATACAACATCTTCAGGATCATCTTGGCGACCTACACGCCCCTCCTAACACCTATTTCCTCAGCGGCTGGGGTGAGGATGGTTGGAGGCGGAGGATCGCAGGGAATAGTTCCTATTCTAATATGGCTGATAGCTGCTTTTGCAACCGGGATGACTCTTAGAGATCCTGGGAAGAGCGGTAAAGCCATGTTCGCATCAGCTTCGATAATCCTACTTCTCTGGATAGCGTCGGTCTTCCTATCTGCTCCAACTTGGCCAGATCTAAACTCATGGTTGGTTGAGGTGGATCTGTTGACATCCGATTTGATCTCTAGACCTATAGATATGATCTCACTCTTCATCATACCAACAGGGTTAGCGATCTTAACCGCTCAGATAACTCAGCTTAAGAGAAGACCCATAAAGACCGAAGCAAGCATGGATGAGGATTACTACTTTTAATCGTCATCAAAATAGAAAAATGGGGATTTTAGGCAGGTAAACTCCTTTAGGTTACTTCAACTTTTTCCTCAGGCGCGGGCGCAGGTGCAGCTTTTGGCTTAGCCCTCTTAGCCCTCGCCCTTCCCCTCTTCCTCGTGGTCCTCTTCTTTCTCGTCGTTTTCTTCTTTCTCGTCTTTCTCTTAGCTGCCTTCTTCCTTCTCGTCGTCTTCTTCTTCCTTGTCGTCTTCCTCTTTCTCGAAGCCTTCTTACGCGGCATTTTCTTCTTTCACCAGCGATTTTTAGATGTTTTAAGTTATATAAAAAATTTTCGGAAAAAATTACACATCAATCCGTGCGAAAGATTTTCGGAACGAATAATAATGAGCAGGTCTCATTAGATTTCGTGTTGGTGATGCGGTGTGGTTGAGGTTGAGTTTTCCGAGTTTCAAAAACTTGACATAAGAGTTGGGAAGGTGATCTCGGCTGAAAGAGTTGCGGGAGCAACTAAGCTCCTAAGATTCACAGTTGATTTCGGTGAGTTCAAGAGACAATCCGTCGCGGGGCTTGGCCATATCTATGATCCGGAGCACTTCATTGGAAAGCAATATGTATTTGTCGTAAACCTAAAGCCAAGGAAGATAAGAGGAATAGTCTCAGAATGCATGATCCTCGCGGCGGTTCCAAGCGAGGAAGAAGTGGTTCCGATAAAGCCTGAGAAAGATGTCCCGTTAGGGTCGAAGGTTCTCTGACACCCGATGATAAAGGAAAAATGGAGGCTGGATTAGGGATCAATGGGTCGGGAATGGATGCTGAAGAGGTTCTTCGTCGAGGACGCGCTTAAGGCTGAAGAGGATGATGAGATAGAGCTAGTGGGCTGGGTTAGGAATAAGAGAACTCATGGAGGTCTCATCTTCCTAGATCTCAGAGACTCCACAGGAGTCATTCAAGTTGCATTAAAGAAGGGTATAGCCGATGAAGAGAGCTTTAGGACCGCTGAGGAGATTAGATTAGAGTCTGCTGTCAGGGTTAAGGGGATAATAAAACATGATCCGAGAGCTCCTAGTGGAGTTGAACTTAGATGTAAGAGCTTGGAGGTTTTAGGCCCCAGCCTAGACGAGTTTCCAATAAAGAAGAATGCGGGCTTAAGATTCTTACTTGATCACCGCCATCTCCACATTCGAAGCCCTAAGATCGCCGCGGTGATGAAGATAAGGGCGATCTTAGTTGACTCAGCTAGGAATTGGTTGAGGGATCATGGGTTCATCGAGATCCACTGCCCAAGCTTCATAACGGCCGCGGTTGAGGGTGGAGCAACCCTCTTCAAGGTTGATTACTTTAATCGAACAGTCTATCTAACTCAGAGCGTCCAACTCTATCAAGAGGCCGCGATCTATGGACTCGAAAGGGTGTATAGTCTTCAACCGAGCTTCAGAGCTGAACTCAGTAGAACTAGGAGACATTTAACCGAGTTTTGGCATCTTGAAGTCGAGGTGGCTTACGCTGAACTGGAGGACATAATGAAGATCATTGAAGAGTTATTCTACTCGATGGTCTTAGGAGTTTATGATAGAGGGAGAAAGGAGCTGGAATTTCTGGGAATTGAACTAGACCCTAAGGTCGCTGAACCACCCTATCCCAAGATAAGATATTCTGAAGCCCTAGACATCTTATTGAGCAAAGGGTTCGATATTAAGTGGGGAGACGACTTCGGAGCAGATGAAGAAAGAGAATTATCAAAGGAGTTTGAGAAACCCTTCTTTGTAACCCATTGGCCCAGGGAGGCCAAGGCATTCTATCATCTTCCAGATCCAGTCGATCCAAGGGTTTGTAGGAACGCCGATCTCTTAGCTCCTGGAGGATATGGAGAGGTCGTTGGAGGGGGTCAAAGAATCCACGATTACAATCAGCTGATCGAGAGGTTAAGGGAGAATGGTCTCAATCCAGAGGATTATCAATGGTATCTAGATCTTAGAAAATATGGTTCAATCCCTCATAGCGGATTTGGCTTAGGAATTGAGAGGATGCTTTGGTGGCTCCTAAAACTTCCACATATAAGGGATGCATGCCTCTTCCCAAGGACTCCTGCGAGAGTCTATCCATGAGCGATGAAGTTTACCAACCTTCAGAAGATACATTGCTACTCTTAAGAGCTGTTGAAGGCCTTGGAAAACGGTTTAAGAGATCTATTGAGATAGGCTCAGGCTCTGGAGTGGTCTCGGCTAGGCTCGGCGAATTCTCAGATGAGATCCATGCAGTGGATATCTCACTTGATGCCGTGAGGAGGACTAGAGATCTATTGAAGAGACGTGGAATGTGGGGTAGAGCGCATCTCCTATGCGGAGATCTTCTAACGGCTTATAGAAGCTCGGAGCTATTCGACTTAATAGTCTCAAATCCACCCTATCTCGAACCCGAAGTTGGGGATCAAGCGATAGAAGGTGGCTGGAAGCTCATCGATAGACTCGTAGAAGACGCTTCTAAGAAGATTAAACGTGGAGGAGTTCTTCTAATCGTGGTCTCAAGCCTTACATCTAATCTCGAATTCATATTCAACAAGTTACGGAGAAGAGGCTTCTCAATAGAGATAGTGGGTAAGGCTAAGCTATTCTTTGAGGAGCTATTGGCGGTTAAATGCGTTAAAGAATGAAAAATATTTTTGGGTTTTTGATTTAGCGGCGTCTAGAACTCTTCCTCCTCTTCCCACTCTTCCTCTTCCTCGAATTCCTCCCATTCTTCCTCGTCTTCGAGTTCAAAGAATAGATCTTCGAGCCTCATAGCCGCCCTACTACTCGGATTCAATCCCGCATTTTAAAGGTTCCTTCCTTTAAGTTTAAAAGCGTCGGCCACCATTCAAACTTGAATGCCTTATAGGTTCACATTCGACTTGAGGAAGCTTCCAAGGGAGTTCTTCGAGGAGCTTATGAGAGTCGCCTATGAATCCAGACTTCATAAGAGGTTTGGCGACATCGCGCGCACCTTAGTCAAGAAGTTTAGGATCCAAGAATTTACTGGGCTAAACGTGAACGAGGCCATATCCCTACTCGAAGACTTCCTGGAGATTCAAGCGCTAAACGTGGTGAATAGAGAGAGATTTAATGGAGCTAAGAAGAGTGGAAGAAAAGTTCTCCTCCTACCTCACTGCTCGAGGAAATATATGGATAGTAGGTGTAAGGCGACCTTTGATCCATCAATCCCAACCTATATCTGTCAGCACTGTTCTCCTGACTGCTTGATAAATCAAGCCGTAACCCTGGCCGAGGAGCGGGGATATGATGTCTACATAATCCCCGGCGGATCTTGCGTCCCAAAGATCCTGGCCTCAAAACATTATGAGGCAGTTGTGGGGGTGGCGTGTGGAATGGAGCTTATGCTGGGCTATCAGGTTACAAGGCAGTTTGGGATCCCCGCTCAAGGTCTTCCACTTCTGAAGAATGGATGCGCAAACACCTGGTTTGATATCAAGGCTCTTGAGAAGATTCTTTAGCGGCGCCATGCTTGGTGAGAAGATATCCTATCCCGACCCCGAGGATCACTAACACCGCGCCAACGATTATGCCGTAGATAAGCCATTCGAATAAGCGTCCAACTATCCAAGCATGGCCTTGACCCACATTTATCACGCATTCAGCCTCAGTCTCAAGCCTCTCCCCATTAAACCATGAACTCGCCTTAATCCTATAGGTTCCTGGCTTATCCGGGATCCAGTAAACCACTTTAAGCAGATCTTTATTCGTCTTCCAACTCCAATGTTTCACCAGCTCGTCATCTCTAAAGATCTCCAATCTAATCTCATGAACGTGAACGACTTGTATTTCATAGCAGCCAGGCGCTAGATGAGTGAAGTGGATTATTATCTTGACAGGTTCGCTCAGGTCGTAGCTCAGCTTATTGGTCGAGACCTCGATAAATCTACATCCCTTATCCTTCACCTCTATGTCTTCCTTCAGATCTTCGAGATCTCCACTATAAGTGACTGCGGTGAACCATGCCCAGCCGTCGAACATCTCAGCTATTCCAGAACTTATCTTCTCAAGCTCTTTATCGGTTAATGGAAAGCTCAGGCGCGTATTGGTTCCCCTATACTCCGCGATCTTGAATCCTGTTGGCAGGCTCCCCTCGCTGATCATATGCTTCGTTATGGCATAGACTATTATCTTAGTCTCTCCCTTAGCGGCCCTCGAAACCTTGAGCGGATAGTATAGTTCATTGGATCTGAAGGTGTAGATTATCGGATCTATGCTTCTAACTTTTCCGCCGACTTCGACTAGGTCTAGGACCCAGTAGTTGAATCCTCTCTGAAGATAGTCTTTAACGATCTCCTCAATCTTCTCTGTTATCCTTAGGCTTTCAAGTCCTTCCCTCGACGCATAATCCCTTAAGAAGCTTATGAGCTCCTCAACTCCATGCGCTTTAACCACCATGATGTCATGCGCTCCAATTCTTTCATGGAAGATTATTTCAGGCCCGCGTTCTCCACCTTTCCCGAGTGCAAGCGGTGGAGCATGTCCATAGATAATCCTTTGAATCGCCGTGAATATCTTGTAGTCTCCTTTCTTGACATCAGGCCTCGATGGCAGCGGAATTATCTCGAGAACCCTGCTTTCCTTGGATGAGTAAAGGTCTGTTGATAGGATGAGCTTCTCAACGGTTCCATTCCAAGCCACGATGACCTTTTGGCCAGGGTTATAAATATCGGCCTCAGATCCAGGAATCACGCATCTATCGGCCATCACCTGAAGAAGACAGCTCATAATCACCGCCATGGATAGAATGATGATTGAAGTTATCACAACGAGTTTACCGCCATTCATCTCGCCAATAATTGGTTCAGCCCTCCTTATCATGCTACCTTTTAGAACAGCTCCACGAATCATCTAGAGATTGAAGACTAATATGTTGGCATGTTTAGAAATTGACGGATGCCACGAACTAAGGGTAAGAGGAGATTAGAACTCCCTGGAGAGGATTTAGAACTCGTTGAGGATTTTGGAGAACTCGTCAGGAAGGCTAGGGTCAAACTCGGTTTAACCCAGCAAGATCTGGCGGCTCAGCTCAATGAGAAGCTCACGGTGATAAAGAAGATCGAGGCTGGACAATTTAGGCCATCGATCCAGCTTGCTAGAAAACTTGAGAAGTTCCTTAAGATCCAACTACTCGTTCCGGTGGAAGAGGAATCTATTGAACTTGGAAAGCTTTCCAGTAGGCATGAACTCAAGGGGGTAAGCTTAGGAGAATTGCTAAAGGAGAGCAGAGAGAAGTCTAGGTAGGGTTTTAAGCAAGTTCAGATAACTTGGTGTCGAAGCTTGAGAGTCGCAATAGTTCACAGAGTGCTGAGGGGAGAGCGGGATAATCTAACAGAACTTAGGGAACTCTGTAAAACCGCCGGCTATGAAGTGGTTTATCAGCTTAAGCAGGAAAGACCTCCACATCCAAAATACAATATTGGGCCTGGCAAGGTTGAAGAACTCCGAGAGATAGTTAAGAGGTTTAAGATAGAGAAAGTCGTCTTCGAGAACGATCTAAAACCTGTTCAAGAGTATAATCTCGCCAAAGCCCTAAAGGTTCCGATAATCACGAGAACTCAACTAATCTTGGAGATCTTTAGCATGCATGCGAGCAACATTGAGGCGAAACTTCAGATAAAGTTAGCTGAGCTTAAGTACGAGCTCCCTAGGGCTAAGGAGAAAGTTAGATTGGCGAAGAAGGGCGAGCAGCCTGGATTCCATGGACTTGGAGCATATGAAGCCGACGTCTACTACGATGAGATCAATAGAAGAATCGTCTCGATCAATAGAAAACTTGAGGCGATTAAGAAACATATGGACCTATTGAGAATGAAGAGGAGGAAGTATGGGCTTCCATTGATCTCCCTCGCTGGATACACTAATGCCGGCAAATCCACCTTGTTCAAGGCTTTGACATCCGAGGATGTTAAGATAAGTGAGCAGCTGTTTACAACCCTGACCCCGACGACGAGAATTACGAGGATGGATGGTAAACCGGTCTTCATCTCGGACACGGTCGGATTCATCAGGAATCTTCCAACACTCTTAGTCGAAGCATTCTATGCGACTCTTCGAGAGATAGTTCTCTCAGATATGATTCTTCTCGTCGCAGACTTGTCCGATCCGATAGATGAATTGAGGGAGAAGATAGATACATCTCTTGAGATCTTAAGTAAGATCGGAGCTCATAATGTTCCAACCTTGATAGTGCTGAATAAACTCGATTTAGTGGATCCCGATGAAGCCTCAAGAAAGATTGAGGAACTTGACCTAGAACTCCCATATGCGTTGATCTCAGCCAAATTTAGATGTGGACTAGGGAATCTTGAGAAGATGGTTTCGGAGATGCTCAGCGGATTCATAAGAGTTGAGGCGTCCCTACCATATAATGGTGATGGAATGAAGATTCTTGAGGAGATCTACAGTAAGTCAAAGATCTTCAACGTGGACTTCGACAACAAATCCATCAAGCTCAAGATCGAAGCTCCAATCTACTTAGCTGAGAAGCTTAGGAGGTATGCTGTTGACGGAAGCTTCAAGGTCATCGAATAGAGATCTCTTAAGAATCGTTAGGGCAATAGCGGATTACCAATTTGGGGGAGGAATCGGCGAAAAATTATTCGACGATGGATGCATCGTTAAGATCTCCAAGAGGACTGGTAGGCCGAAGTATGTTTATGAGGGAGAGGAAGTTTTGGCCACGGTTAGATATCCTGACAATCTCCTCGCCTTAACGCTTAAGGGCGCTGAGAAGCTCTCAATGATCCTTCCAAGACCTAGATTTAGAGTGGTGATAAAGCCTAAGGCGCTGAATAAGATCTTAAAGGGAATGAATCCAACAGCGAGAGACATCTTAAATGTAGATGAGAAGATCCTTCCAGGCGAAGAGGTCTTAATCGAAGATTTGAAAGGTGAGTTGATCGGGGTTGGAAGAGCGGTGGTTTCAGGATCCCTAATGAAGGATCTAGCTTCAGGCGTTGTCGTAAAGCTTAGAAAGATCCGCAAAAAACATTAGACAAACCTATATCTATCTGAAAACGACTGTTATAGATGGGTGTGTGGATTGAAGAAGATTTCTCCAAGAAGGCTTAGGAGGATGCAGGCGAGAATGCTCAGCGGACTCGGCTTAGACTTGAAAGAGCTTGGAACCGCCGATGAGATCTTGATAAGATTTCCTGATAAACAGCTTATCCTAAGAGGCGCAAGCGTTATTCAGGTGAATCTTGAGGGTGAGAGAGTATTTCAGCTTATTGGAGGAGAGGTTGAAGAGAAAGCTGTTGAGGAAATGATAGAGGAGTATGTGCCGCCGGATGAAGATGTGGCCTTAGTTGCCGCCCAAGCCGGCGTGGACGAAGATCTGGCGAGAGAAGTTTTGAAGGAAGTTAAAGGGGATCTGGCGAAGGCCATACTATTATTGAAGTCTAGGAAATCCTAAGTCAAGACTAAACCCGTATTTGGATTCACTTTTCCAAGCCTCTCAAGATGGCTGAAGATCTCTTTATAGATCCTTAATCCTTTCCTAAAACTTAACGAGACAATGTATCCAGATCTCATCAGTGGCGCTAGTTCCAGATCTGCCTCAAATCTATCTCCAATACTCTTAAACCTCTCCCTTCCAGATATCGGAAGATAACTATACATATCTGACCCAACGAGTTTCGCTAAGAGATCTTCTCCAAACCTGTATGAATCTATTCTTAGAAATCTCTTGGCAGCTGATCGAGGACATCTTCCAGCAACGCCGATTTTTCCATCGCTAACTTTATTCACGCAATCATCTAAGTTCCTCAAGATGACCTTAGCGGTTGAGACAACGTCTTCCGAGATGAAGGAAGTGGATCCGGCGAGATATCTTGAAGCCTCCATGAGCCCGGCGAAAGATATGATTGATCGCACTCTATTCTTCCCATAGATCTCCTCCATGAGCTTCAGTCCATCGAGTAGGGCCGAGGCCAAATTGGTCACACGTTCACTAATCCTCTCAAGCATTTCGTCCAAATCCCTCCTAGATTCTAGGGCTGCTCCAAGCAAGTTTACGGTCCCGATCGAGTGAATTAATGGAGATTTATCCCAAACTCTATATCCGCTTAGGAGGATGCTTCCATCGAAGGTGTAGATATGCGGTATTCCAAGTCTATGGATCTTCTCCTCAAGATCCCTAAATCTCTTGGATGAAAACTCGCCTAAATCTATGATCAGCCCAAGCCTTTTCCTTAGAGACGCTTGAATCCCTTGAATAAGCTTATCAAAGACATGGTTCTCTAATTTTATCGATAGGATTCTACCTATCGGAAAGTTCGAGACAGCCGTTGACAATATCTTCGCAAGGGCGTCAGGCTTGATCTCGGTATGAAGTTCTATCATGGTCTCTCTTCTAACGGATAGTGAATTACGCAGTATCTCGGCGAATAATTCAATGATCTCCCCGCTCTCAAATCCATATCTCCTAGCGAAGAGTCCTATAAGCCAAGATGATATCGGATATATGTCTATTCTTCCAGATAGATGCTCTTCCGCGACATCTCTGGGAAGCATGTTCAAGATCGTGTATTCTCTTATTATCGATCCTGATGACTTCTCTAGGAAGAATCTATGATCCTTTAGCTCTAAGAATCTCTTCAAGATCCTTGAGACGTCGTAGACAGGCATTCCAACCCTGGTCAACATATGCCTATATCTCTCCAATCCTCTATCGAGGAGAATTGAATTTACCAGCTCTCTGATCAGCGGAGCTGTGAGATAATCTATCTTTAGGTCTAGGAGCTTCCGTTCAGCTATCGAGGCGATTTCTCCAGCGATCTTCGGGGTCAGCTTCGCTTCCCTGATTAAAGCCTTGGCTATCTTCGCCTTATCGAACGGCTCTATCAGCTGATCGCTTCTCCTAACTATCAGCATCCTCCTTTCGCCAAGATCTCTCTCCAACTTTCTAAGATATTCTAGGATTATCTCACCCTTCTTTGAAAGGCTGTACTTCCTGCTCCTTTGATCTACTTCGATTAATTCAGCGGTCAGAAGTTTCTTTAGGTGATAAGAGAATTTTCCGGCGTCCCTATCCCTTTCAAGTCCCAGCGTCTCCATCAGCTCCGAATAATTCATTTCTTTCTTTGAGAGGTTTCTTAAAATTTGGAGCCTAATCGGAGAGGAGATCGAGTCGAGGACAACTTCCATGGATGATTTATCCTTAGATTCGCCGCTCATCCCAACCTAAAATCATAACTGCTTTTCAGTAAAAGTATTCGTATTACCATTAGGCTTGTTCCAGAGATCAAGTATTTTCCAGCGCCGTTAAATGTATAAATGGTGATTATCTGGGCTTTTAGTGGGATGGGGCTTAAGGAATTCTTTAAGTCGGCTTGGGTCACCTTCAAGCTTGCACGAAAACCTAATAGGAAGGAGTTTCTCCTAGCGCTCAGAATCACTTTGATAGGGGTTGCGGCGATAGGGGCGATAACCTTCATCATAAGATTTGTGGCCATAGCTATTCAGGGGGCTTAGAATAATATGAGCGTGTCAGGCCCTAGGTTTTTCGCGGTGAAGGTGACGGTTGGACAGGAGAGAAATGTTGCGAGAATAGTTGAGGGTAGGATAACTCCAGATTTTAAGGGAATTTACACGATCCTAGTTCTCCCAGATATCAGGGGATATATCTTCATCGAGGCTGAGAGTAAGGAGAAGGTATCCATGATAACTCAAGGAATTAGGCATGTTAAGGGTAGACCGATAATGGTCGTGAAGAAGGATGAGCTGATGCCCCACTTGATTGAGAAGCCCGTTATCGAGACGATCTCACTCGGAGACATAGTTGAGATAATCTCAGGTCCCCTCCAGGGAATTAGTGGAAAAGTTGTGAGAGTCGATAAGCCTAAGAATGAGGTTACGATAGAGCCCTCGGACGCCGCATTCCCCTTACCGATCTCGGTTCCAGCAGATCAGGTTAGGGTAACAAAATCCAAGGAGGTGAGATAAATTATGCCTGAGAAGACCATGAGATTTCTGGTTCAAGGCGGTGAGGCAACCGCAGGTCCTCCAATAGGTCCAGCTCTCGGACCGCTTGGAGTCAACGTCCTTCAGATCGTCGAGGAGATCAATAGGCAGACGAAAGAGTTTAAGGGTATGAGGGTTCCAGTCGAGGTCACAGTTGACACGGAGACAAAGGAGTTTAAGATTAAAGTTGGAACCCCAACCACCGCCGCGCTCATAGTTAAGGAGAGCGGAATCGAGAAGGGGTCGAGTGAACCTGGTAGAAATCCTGTTGGAAACCTGAGTTTTGAGCAGGTCGTTAAGATCGCGAGGATGAAGTGGCCTGACATGAGAGCTAAGACGCTTAAAGCCGCGGTTAAGCAAGTTCTGGGAACCTGTCTCAGCATGGGGGTAACGGTTGATGGAAAGAATCCAAAGGAAGTCGTCAGAGAAGTTGACTCTGGAGCTTATGATGAAATGCTTAAGGAATCTGAAGGATAGTTACGGAATATTTAAATTTCCGGCGTGGATTCCGAAGGCAGGCGATAGGATGCTTAGGTCTTTGACCGAGAACTTGGTTGAGGCGATCGAGAAGGCGAAGAAGGAAGGTAAGAAGAGGAACTTCAAGCAATCCATAGAACTTGTCATAAATATCAAGGACATAGATCTTAGAAAGCCTGAGAACAGATTCGTCGAGGTCATCCCATTACCTCATGGCCTAGGAGAGAAGGCTAGAAAGGTCTGCGTAATAGCTGGACCAGCTCTAGCATCTGAGGCCAAGAAGATCGAAGGAGTTGACAGAGTTATTGGCCGCGAAGAGATTGAGGCCCTGATAGGTAATAAGAGGCTCGCCAAAAAACTCGCTTCTGAATATGATTACTTCCTAGTTGAACCTCAATTGATGGGGCTCACGGCTAGAGCGCTTGGAGCAGCTCTAGGGGGCAGGGGGAAGAGGCCTCAGCCCATCACTCCTGGAACGAACCTAGCTGAGCTTGTGAAGAATATTAAGCGAAGTGTTACCGTCAATGTCAGGAAGAATCCTCAAGCCATGTGCATCATAGGAACTGAGGACATGGATTCCAGGGAACTCGCGGAGAACGCGGCCACGGTGATCTCAAGGGTTGTTGATAAGCTTGAGAAGAGGTTTAGGAACGTTAAATCCATCTATGTTAAGAAGAGCATGGGCAAGCCCATCGAGGTCCCATTTAAGGAATAGATCCCCTCATCCACTCGATCAAAGGGTTAAATTCTAGGATAAATCCTCTAAGCTGAGTAAATTTGACCGCTCAAGCGATTGCGAGGCCTGCCAGGAAGGTTGCAAAGTGGAAGCTTGAAGAAGTCGATGAGCTAGCTAAGCTTATACAGGATTATCCGGTTGTAGCCGTCTTCAAGCTCGTGGGACTTAGGGCGAATCTACTTCACGAGATTAGGAAGATTCTAAGAGATAAGGCGATTCTAAGAGTAGCTAAGAAGACCCTATTCTGTAAAGCAGCTGAAAAAGCCGGGAAGCCTGGGCTTAAGCAGCTATTAGAGGATATCAAAGAACCCGTTGGATTCATCTTCTCCAAAATAGATGCATTCAAGCTCAAACTAATCTTGGACAAAAACAGGATACCTATGCATGCCAAGGCTGGCGAGAGAGCAGATATGGATGTGATCGTTCCTGAGATGAATACAGGTTTACCACCAGGTCCGATTCTCGGAGACTTTGGAAAGCTTAAGATTCCGACGAAAATCGAGGGAGGTCAGATCTGGATCGCTAAAGACACTTTGGTCGCAAAGAAGGGTGATGTGATATCCCCGCTCCTGGCATCGCTTCTAGCTAGACTCGATATTAAGGCTGTCTTAAAGGGAGTTGAGATCGTGAAAGCCTATGTCGACGGAGTGATCTTAACGAGTGAAGATCTGACGATAGATCTTGAGAAGATTAAGGAAGATCTTCGATCCGCTTACACCGACGCCGTGAATCTCGCAACCGAGATAGGATACACCGTTAGGGAGACAATCATCCCGCTCCTAGTTAAGGCAGAAGCTCAGGCAAGGGCGTTAGCAATAGAGGCTGAGATCCCGGCAAGAGATGTGATAACGGAGATAATATTGAGAGCCGAGAGGATGGCGGTTGCTCTCAAGCAAGCCATTAAAGAATCCTAAATAGGATTCTTGACAATCCATTTAATGTAAATTGAGTGATGGTGTTAATTATCGTAGGATCTTGATCTTCCTCGTCGTCGCATATACTCCCGCGTATCTAATGGATTCGATGATCTATTTCATAGGCTCTGAAAAAGCCTTGATGAATCCAATCTATCAATCTCTACTAGTGGGTAGGATGTATTTCCCCATGCTCGGCGTAATCCTATCACTATTCATCACCAAAGCGGAGATCAAGAACGGTTTAAAGAAGTATGGACTTAGAATTGGAAAAAGATTCCCACAACTCCTTTTACTCGGAATATCGATACCATATCTCATTTACGTCATCGGGATTGCCTATGGATATCTCGCAGGACTCCCGATAGCGAATCCCGTTGAGAATATCTACTCGACGCTGCCTGAAGAAGCTAAACATCTCCTAAGTCCGTCGACCTTGCTTGCCATCACATTAATCTCAACCTTGATTTCGGGCATCTCGCTCAATACGCTATTCGCGATCGGAGAAGAGATCGGATGGAGGGGATTGATGCTGGATGAACTTGGAAAGAGGTTCAGCCTTCCTATAATCTCGATCATAATCGGGCTGATTTGGTCTCTATGGCATGCCCCTCTAATAATCCTCTTCGGATACAATTACCCGACGAATAGATTCCTCGGAATATTGCTCTACACAGTGATATGCATTATCTGGACATACATCTTATCAATACTCAAAATCTTGGGAGGAAGCATAATCCCAGCAGCGGCAATGCATGGCACTATAAACGCCATCGCCGCTTTGATGTTATTCACGATCCCCATTCAGAGAGTCCTCGGCATGCCGGTTGGACTTTTATCGATAATCTCATCGATTACGATTTTGATTCCGATGATAGTCTTGGAGAAAGCCGCTCGCTCACTTCAATCTGAGTAATTTTTCCAACTCACCCACGGCCACGTCCCTCAACTCATCGTAAGTTATCTTTCTCCCAAATCCTCCCTGCCCAAGCCTCTCATTTCCACCGCCCTTACCCATGAAATTTGAGGCTATAGCCGACGCCAATCTCCCTGCATGTACTCCACTTTCCCTAGCTCTCTTATTCGCTAAGATCAATAGTGATGGCCTCTTTTCTCCATAGGATGCTATAAGACATGAAGGCTCATCAACATTCAGCAACTCATCTGCGATGGTCAAGACATATTCTCTGTCATGTTCGGGCTCATGAACGACATACAATTTAATCTTTTGAACTTGTATCGGAGAAGATTTCAGTTCCATGGCCTTAATCTTCGCGGCTACACTCGTCAACTTCCTAACGGTCTTCCTAAGCTCCCTGACCTCGAACAATATCTCATCCAACCTCTTCTCAACAGCTTCTGGAGGAGCTCCAAGCTTCTCCGTAAACGATCTAATTAACCGCCAATCCTCTTGGATATATGGTAAAGCTGCTGGACCGGCGGCGAAGATTAGTCTCTCAACGCCTTCTTGAATTCTCTCAGTCTTCAGGATCTTTATGAATCCGACGTCCTCCGTGTTCTCTACATGTAGCCCACAGCATGCCTCAGCATCCCATCCAGGTATCTCCACGACCCTGATCTTGGCCGATGGAATCTCTCCACCCTGATATAGGGAGAAGCCGTATCTCTTCTCAGCATCATTTCTATCCATCCACATGATTCTCAGCGGAATCCTCATCCCAACAATCTTATTCGCCTCATTCTCTAATCTCCTAATATCTTCCAGAGTCAATCTCTTGTGATGGCTTATATCCAATCTTCCATGGCTAGGCTCCTTCCTAGCTCCAGCCTGCCAAGCATGTTTTCCGAATATCTTTCTTGCAGCGCCTATCAGGATGTGGGTTGCCGTGTGATGTCTCATGACCGCGTATCTCCTCTCCATGTCGATGAAGCCCTCAACCACTTCTCCGACCTCTGGAAGAGAACCTTCAACCTTGTGAACTATTATTCCACCGCCTAATAGCTGAACATCTAAGACCTTACATTCCCCTTTAGAGTGCTTAATCCTACCAGTATCTGAGATTGCTCCACCGCCTTCCGGATAGAATAGGGTTTTATCCAGGACTATGTATTCTCCATGAACTCCTAGAACTTTTGCGGTGAACCTAGATTCAAATGGTTTTTCATAATAGGTTTGCTCGGTTGCAGGCAGATCTTTGAAGACCTCCTCCAATAACTTCATCCAATCCTTCTCAACTCCTGCTCTCTCAGCGCTTAGATGTCTTGAGGCCACGAGGCCATAAAAGTTCTCCGGAGCCCTTGCCTTCATCCCAACTTTTTCCGCTATTGACTCAACTATATCGGGAGTTATTCCCCTCTCATCATAGACTCTTATCATGAAGTCTACAGGAACCTCAATGATTCCATTCTTCTTCATCGACGAGAGTTCTCTCTCAACATAACTTGAACCCTTGGAGATTGTCTCCCTAAACTTCTCCACCTCGGTCTCGACTAAATCCAATACCTCATCTCTCATCTCCCTTAGATTCGGATACTCTCCGCCCCAGTAATTGAGTTGGAGATCTAATAGATCTAGGAGCTTATCTTCATGGCCGATCGACATGAGAAGCCTATATGTCTTCCTGATTAAGAGCCTCGCTAAATATCCAACCCTAACATTCGATGGAACAACGCCCTCGCTCATTATGAATGCTATGGATTTGGTGAAGTCTAGGAGAGCGTAAATCTTCTCAAGAGGCTCGATCTCCTTGATAATGACATCCAGTGGAATTTTAGATAGCTCCGAGATCTTTCTCCTAATATCCATGATGCCCATCTCGGCCTTCGGGACCACCAAAGCAGTATATGGAGAATATTTCTCTAAGAGACTCTTCTCTACTTTCGGGAACCCTATCAACTTCTCAAGCTTTGGATATAATTCTCCATAGACCGCGTCGAAGCAGCTTGGAGTTCCCTGACTCAGCCAAGCAAATCTCTCCATCCCATAACCAGTGTCGACCGTCCTTATCGGAAGCTCAATCAATTTATCGTTAAGCGTCTTGTATTGCATGAAGACGAGGGTTGCGAGCTCCAATCCATACGATATTGTTTCGAGACAGGGGCCGGCGTTTCCTCCACCGCTCCAAACAGCTTCCTTGTAGATCAGCTCTTCTTCAGGGATCCCGAACTCCTTCATTATGAACTCATGATAATATTCTACGGTCTTCTCTTTCCAGTAAACCTCCTTATCGGGGTAATTGAATGCATGATGACCTCCCATGGAGAAGCATGTTAGATGTCTTCCAAAGGTCAAGCCAACCTTATCAACATCCTCTAATCTAATACAGGGCTGAATTATGACGAGTGGATTCGCCGGCGGAGGAGAGATTCCAGATGTAACATGAGGTTGGAAGACCGCGATGCTCGCTGGAACTAGGAAGAGGTCATTTCTCCACCTCGCCACGACTGGATATGGTGCTATGATCTCATGGCCTCTCTTCTCGAAGAATTTTAAGAAGACCTCCTTAACTTCCTTGAAGCTGAATCTAGCCTTAGTTAAAGATTTTCCGACGAAGCTGTATGGAACGCATGGAGATTCTCCGCATACATCTCTATCCGGGTCCAAGGTCCAAAAATAGCTTCCACAATACTTGCAGCGTCTCCTAACATATCCTCTCTCCTTTAGGAAGTTTATCTCATATGCGGCTGGAGGAAAGCTTGATTTCATCTATCGTCAAGAATCCTTGTTAAGGAGAGTTATATAACCCTTGATTCAAGCGAGATAATCTTTCATCGAAGAGACCGTGAAAGATGTTGATTAGCCGAATAATGCGCTCAGCCCAGCTAACGCCTCTTCCTTCTCCTCTTCCTTCTTCTCCTCTTTCTTCTTTTCTTCCTTCTTTTCAGGCTTCTTCTCGGCTTCAGGAGCTGGCGCTGGGGCCGCCACGGCAGGCATTGCAGTCGCGCTCTTCAAGACCTCATCTATATTCACTTCTGAGAGAGCAGCTACGAGGGATTTAACTCTGGCCTCATCTGGATTTACTCCAGCCGCTGACAACACTTTCTTCACATTCTCCTCATCGACAGGCTTTCCAGCCCTATGGAGTAGGAGGGCGGCGTAAATGTATTCCATGGTTCTCATGGAAGTTGTTAAGATGCTTACTCTTAAATATTCCCCGCGTCGATAGCCTTAAATCCACCAAACATGAATCCCCCAAAGCACGGTGACCTCGTCGGGAAGCAGGTAATAGCTGTCGCAAATCTTCTGTCGAAGCAAATAGCGAACTTCATCTCCGAACGCCTCGTTTTAGGGGTTGTTTTGATGGAAATGAGGTAGTCCTAATAAGGCTTGATAGAAACGTTCCAAATGGCTCCCGAATAGCTTGAGTCAACACTTAAAGATCTTTTAAGCCTAAAAATCGGTGAATGAAATACATAGAGTTTAAACCGATCTGGTTTGATTCGCTTGGAGCGAAATCCGCCTGCATCCTAGTCAGAACACCTGATACCTCCATCTTGATCGATCCTGGAGTTGCTGTCATGCAACCAAGTTTTCCAGCTCCTGAGAAGATGAAGGTCGAATGGGCGAGAAGGGCTAGGAGGATGATTAAGCGTGCAAGCAAGGAGGCGGAGGTGATCGTGATCTCACATTATCACTATGATCACTTCACGGACTTCGATGAAAGAATTTATCAAGGGAAATTAATCCTCGCAAAAGATCCGAATGAATACATCAACGACTCCCAAAGAAGGAGAGCCGAAGAATTCTACGACCACCTCTCGACGAAATTCGGCGGGAAGAAATTAGAAGAACTTATGAAACCGAGGAAGGAGAAGACGTATCCAGATCCCATGGAGAATTTGCCGCTCGCCAAATCCAAGAGATATGGAGAATATGAGAAGAGAAAGAAAGAGTTGCTTAAACTGGGCGAGAAGTGGTTTAGGAAGAGAGTTGAGAAGTGGAATAAAATGCGGTTAATTCCAGAGATGAAATTCAAGAGATGTGAAGTTAGGTTCGCGGATGGAAAGAGCTTCAGATTTGGTGGAACAGAGATAAGATTCACAAAGCCACAGTTCCATGGAATAGAGTATGCAAGAGTTGGATGGGTCGTTTCAACCATGATAACCTATAAAGATGAGAAGCTAATCCACACCTCAGATCTCGAAGGACCCGTCATAGAAGACCAAGCTCAATGGATAATAGATGAGAATCCAGACATACTAATAGTCGACGGCCCAAGCACTTACCTAATTCCATATATGCTCAATTTAATTAATTTGAGAAGAGCCGTGGAGAATATGTGCAGAATCGTGAATCAAGTTGACGCCGAACTCATCATCTACGATCACCATCTACCCAGGGAGCCAAGATATAGGGAAAGAGTAAAGGAGGTCTATGATGTTGCTGAAAAGAAGAATAAGAGGGTTCTAACTGCCGCAGAGTACATGAATAAGAAGCCAGCCGTCCTACTCTATACCAAACCTGAACATGCTAAAACTTTGAAAAAAAGAAGAATGATGTAGCCCGGCTGGGATTCGAACCCAGGTCCCCGGGTGTCTTCTCCGCGGCCAAGGATCCAAAGCCCGGGATCCGTGGCCCATTTTCTGACCAGCTTGTTTGGCCGCTAGACTACCGGGCTTCCATTGATATATGCTCTTCTGGATGTTTTTGTGTTTTCCGCTGAAGGTTGAAATCCAAGCTTACCTCTTTTTCGCTGGATTTGAGTAGATTGTATAAGATCGTCAGGTGCTCTAATTGCGGGAACCTTCAGATTACTTCGGCTAGGAAGAGGTTTAGATGTGTTAGATGTGGGGCTATTCAAGACATGAACTCTGTTAAGCCGTTGTATGTTACCGAGGATTCGAGGAGGGCGAGGGAGATGCTGGCCGAGCTTAAAAGCCGCGGAAGGACTTCAGGGTTCAGGAAGCCCGCTGGTATGAAGTAGGGATAATTTAGGGATATAAATCCGCTATTAAGCCGGTTAATAGTTATAGGCTGAGAAAAACCAAATACCTTGAGATGCTATTAGGTGCTCACGTCTCGATATCTGGATCCGTGGATAAGGCGGTAGACAGAGCTAAAGATCTCGGATGCACGACTTTCCAAATCTTCACGAGAAATCCCAGGGGATGGACCGCTAAGCCGTTTAAGAAGGGTGAGGTTGAGGAGTTTAGGAGAAAACTTGAAGAATATGGGTTTAAGATCGCCGTCGCTCACATGCCCTATCTCCCGAACCTCGCAACGCCTGATAAAAGCGTGTATAAGAAGTCTGTGAAGTCCTTGATGGAAGAGCTTAAGCGAACTGAGAGGCTTGGACTTCCCTACCTTGTCTTACATGTTGGAAGCCATCTCGGAAAGGGAATCGAGGGAGGAATTAAGAGGGTTGCTGAAGGAATCAACACAGCCTTCTCAAAAGTGGATAATGATGTGATGCTGTTGTTGGAGAATATGGCTGGCCAGAAGAATAGCGTTGGATCGAGATTTGAGGACATTAGGAGGATAATAGACCTGATCAACGACAAGAGTAGGATTGGAGTATGCTTTGACACATGCCATGCGTTTGCCGCCGGCTATGACTTGAGGACCAAGAAGGCGATAGAAAATACCTTAGAGGACTTTGATAAGATAATAGGTTTGAAGAGGCTTAAGGTCGTCCACATAAACGATTCTAAAGGTGATTTGGGGAGCTGTATAGATAGACATGAACATCTCGGACTAGGTAAGATAGGGCTGAGAGGGCTGAGAGAATTTGTTCACCATCCAGCGATCAGACCTCTACCATTGATCTTGGAGACTCCGGTGGATTCCCGCGGGAACTTTAAGACGAATCTAGCAAAGCTTAAGAAGATCTATCAGACATAGGTTTAGGTTGAAGTCCATGGAACGTGTAATGAAGATCCTCCGCTGGATCAAGGGAAAATTTCTCACAAAGACGTTCTTGAAGTTCGCGGTAGTAGGTGGAAGCGGGATAATCGTGAATATGCTCGTCTTCCTCATCTTAACAAACTATACATCTATCCATCATCTAGTGGCGAGCGCCATCGCGACGGAGATAGCTATTTTGAATAATTTCACGTGGAATCATATCTGGACTTTTAGGAAGAGGGGTGAGATGAACATACTCATCAGGATAGCAGCCTTTCACGGATCTAGGATCTTGGGATTGATCGTAACGGTCGCGGGACTCTACGTGTTATCAGATCTCTTAGGGCTCCCTATGAATCCATCCTATCTCGTCGCGATAGGTTTAGGAGTTATAGTGAACTTCCTCACGAGCGATCTCTTCGTCTGGCCTGGATCCTAGACTTGACCATATAGACCTTAACCCTGTCTAAGACTCCGGATCTATCGAGTGCTAGGAGTATCATGTATCCTAGGATTGATCCTGGAACTGAGCTTAAAGACCATCCAAACCAGAATATTGGGAGGAATTCAAGGGCGCCTCTCTGCTCAAGGACTCCGAGGATTCTAACATCTCCTATTGCTGGGGCGAAGATGAAGACTGAGAAGGTTCCGCCGATCAATACCGTTCCAATCGGTTCCATTAAAGCCGCTGAGTATCTGAGAAACCTGTTCCTCGACCTAGACGTTATCATGTATGCGAGGCCTACTACTAATGCTCCTGGAATTCCCCCTGGAAATGCATAGAGGGTTCCGACTCCGAGCATATTCCTTATTATTCCTATTAGGAGGGCTGTGAGCATTCCCCACCATGGTCCAAGAAGGACTCCCGTTAACGCGTTTATGAGATGCTGGGTTGGATAAGCTTTGGTTGTGAGGAACTGGAACCAGGTTATGGGCGAGAGAACTACCCCTAGAGCCGTGAAAACCGTGAGAAGTGTTATCCTCCTTATCTGAAGCCCATTCAACCCAAGCTCTATGGACGAAATCTCCTTATAACCATGCATGTTCAAGACTTGCTGGGATGAGCGGTCTATTCGAGAGATTTATTGGAAGGAAGATAATCATCGTCGGAGAGATCGGATCTGGGAAAACCCTCCTATTGAGTAGATTCCTCGACCAATTGGTGAGAAGCGGGCTTAAGGATAAGGTCACGGTCATCGAGATGGCCCCGAACATGGGAGAAGTGGGTGGAACGATCGAGAACTATACGAGGAACGTCTCAAGCGTCAGATATCTTAAGCCCTGGAAGATAATCCCGCCTAGAATGATGGGGGAGAGCCGCGAGGAAGTACTCAAGTATGCGAGGTTGAATGTGCTAGCGTTGAAGCCCTTGATAGAGGAATATCTTAGGAATCCAACTGAAATCCTCCTCATAAACGATTTAACGATCTATCTCCACGCAGGGGATGTCGAGGACATAATCCAACTCATCAATATCTCTAAGACCTTCACTGCCACCGCCTATGAAGGCAAGAGACTCGCGGATGATAAAGGCTCCGGGATCACAGATAGGGAGAGAGAATCCTTGAATAGGTTAAAGGGGCTTGTAGACGAAGTCCTGACGCTCGGCTAGCTTTAGGTTTTTTACATGATTTCCTAATGGAGATCTTGATGAGAATACCTAGAGCGTTAACTATAGCTGGATCGGATTCGGGAGGTGGAGCTGGAATCCAAGCGGATCTGAAGACCTTCGCGGCTCTCGGAGTTCATGGAATGAGCGCATTAACCGCGATAACCGCTCAAAACACTCGTGAGGTAACCATGGTACATGATATTCCAATCGAGATGATTAAGGAGCAGATTAGAGTCGTGGTGGAGGATATTGGAGTTGACGCGGTTAAGACTGGAATGCTTCATACGAGCGAGATCATTGAAGCCGTGGCCTCGGAGCTTAGAAAGATAGATGCTCCTCTGGTTGTCGATCCAGTGATGGTTGCGAAGAGTGGAGCAAGGCTTCTAAGAGAAGATGCCGTTAAATCTCTGATCGAGGAACTGATCCCATTAGCTACCGTCTTAACCCCGAATGCAGGTGAAGCGGAAGCCTTAACAGGATTCAAGATTAAGAATCTAGAAGATCAGAAGCGGGCTGCGGAGAAGATCTCAGAGCTTGGTGTTAAGGCGGTGGTGGTTAAGGGCGGACACATCCCTGGAGAAAAAGTCATCGACGTCCTCTACTTCGATGGAGAGTTCAAGACTTATGAGTCGAGGAGAATTAAGAGCAAGAATACTCATGGAACTGGATGCTGCTTCGCGTCAGCGATAGCCGCCGAACTCGCGAAGAATATTCCTATACCTGAAGCCGTTGAGGTCGCTAAGAGATTTGTTGAGGACGCGATCAGATATGGTTTTCCGGTTGGGGGAGGCCATGGCCCAATAAATCCCGTTGGAAGATTGATTGAAGACGCTGATAGATTCAGGGTTTTAGATTCTATGAGAAGGGCCGTGAAGATCCTCGAATCTATGAACCTCTCCGAATATATTCCAGAATCTCAATCGAATCTCGTCATGGCGATCGAGGGAGCGGATGATTTATCCGATGTCGCCGCGATACCGGGAAGAATCGTGAGAATCTATGATAGGGTTAAGGCCTCGGAAGCACCTTGGTTTGGAGCGTCGAGGCATGTGGCAAACGCCGTCTTAACGGCCATGAAATTTGATCCTAGAATTAGATCGGCGATAAATCTAAGATATGATGACAGGCTGATCGAGGCCGCGAAGAATCTTGGATGGGTCGTAAGCTTTTATGATAGGAGAGAGGAACCTGAGGAGATTAAGAAGCTTGAGGGAAGAACCGTTCCATGGGGTATAGAGACCGCTGTGAAGAGAGCCGGTGGAAGAGTTCCAGACCTAGTCTATCATCTAGGAGATTGGGGGAAGGAGCCGATGGTCCTAGTCTTCGGTAGAGATTCCATGGATGTCGTGGAGAAGATTGAGAGATTGATCGCCGAATTATCGAGATTATGATCAGCGGTATTCCCACCTCATCATAGCTCAGAGGCGGATTCACATCATCCAAAGACTACTATCAATATGGAGATATTTGGGTTTAGCTTGGTAAGGCTTCTAGGGTTAAGCTATATTTCCTCGCTATCTTCAAGAGCTTGTTCTGAACCTTCCTGACATAGACTCGATAGTAGCGGCCTGGAATATAGATTCTTATCAAATTTCCCTCTTCCTCGATCCTGAAGTCTGGAATATGTTTCTGAAGCGTGTTCATTATCTGCCTGATCGGAGCTCTCGGCTTCTTCCTCTCTTCAAGCTTCTTTATTGGGACGACGAAGGTCCTCTCTCCGAAGACGTATAGCTCGTATAATGGTTCATCGGTTAAGAGATCCTTGACTATGACGGTTGGCCTCGCTAGATCCGCCTTCTTTAATCCAGCTGGAACTTTAACGGTCATCTCCAAGACATAGATGGATTGAATTTCACCCTTATCCATGAAGATCACCGTGTCGATTATCGATGGAAGCAGTCCGACGTCAACCCTGTTTGCAACTCTTTGAATAGCATCTATCGGAGAGGTCGCGTGAATAACCCCGACCATTCCTATTCCGGCAAGTCTAAGATCTATGAAGAGATCGAAGTCGCTTGAATCCCTTATCTCATCAAAGATAGTGTAGTCGGGTCTACTCAAGAGGAGAACGTCGTGTAGCTCACTTTGCTTCGCGGCGGTCTTGGAGTATTGGGTTATGTCAGGTGAAACTCTTAGATCTCTTGGGCTCTCGATGGTTTTAACGACCTTATTTAAGGAACGGTAGTATTCTGCTAAGGCTTGAGCAAAAGTCGATTTGCCCATTCCAGGAGGGCCTGCTATCAAGATTCCCTCAGCCCTATTCTCAAGTCTATCAACGACCTGTGGTGGAAGATAATAGTCTCTTAGATCTCTTCTTATGACGGGTTTAACGACGGTTAGCTCGAATCCATCTGAGAACGGCGGCCTCGTGATCACGACCCTATAATCCTTTAATTGGAAGATCTTAACCCCAGGCTTATCTATCTCTAGGAAGGCGTCCACTCCAAAGCTCTTATAAGCCTCCCTCATTAGATGAGCTATCAATAATTCAAGTTCATGCCTTGAAACGGGCTTCTCAGATACCTCAACAAATCTCCATCTACCTGGAATTCCCCGCTTAACCCTCGGCGGAAGCCCCTCCTTGACGTGGATGCTCATAACGCCTTCCTCGAAGAGCTGGGCTATCGAGAATGGAGGTGGAGGAAGCTCGTAAAGAAGCCTTAAACCCGTTGACTCGGCGAGCTGAGCCATTACCGGATCGCATGTCAAGATCTTCGCATTTAGCCTCGCGGCTTCCTCAACTATCAATAATCTATCACTTCTCTCCCTATCTCTCAGATCTCCGACGTAATCCAGCTTAACCTTCATCTCTTCACATGCCTCGACCAGGTCTCTAAGCCCATCCATGGCCATGGTATCTCCTTGAGATGCTTGATCCTCAATCTTCTTCAACAAAACCCTATGAATGAGAAACCTACCTCTCACTCGCCCTTCCCTAACGAGATGGGAAGCGGCCTTCAGCTGGATAGCCGATAGATCCGGTAGGATTATTTCCTCCATTCCCACCACTCAACTTTCTCGCTTACGCCTCGGCAGCCGAATTAATAAACTATAACTTATCATCCGGCTTCAACACGATCTCTAAATCCTAAGAAGTTCAGCAATCTTTGGAGAGTTTGGATAGAAGGATCAGGTGCCGGGCGGCGAGAGTTGAGAAAAATAGGGCTGAAGAGATCAGGAGAAGGCTTCTAAAAATCGGCGTCCTGAATCCAAGGTTGAAACCTTTCGAGGAAGATGGATTCATCTACTTTCCCTTAAAGGAGGAAGCAAGAATTAGTGACCTTCTCAGGGAGCTTAAGGCGTCTATAGTGGTCGCGGACTTCGAGGAGAGGATAAAGAGGCCTAAAAGCTTAGAGGAGATTCTCTCGAAGAAGCTTCCAAAAGAATTGCTTAATCTCCTTCCATCGTCCTATGATTTAATCGGGGACATAATCTTGGTGGAGATCCCTCCGGAGCTTAAGCCCTATGAGAAGATGGTGGCCGAGGGGCTGATGAAGCTCTATCCGAGCGTTAAAACAGTCTTATCGAAGGAAGGCGTAACCAAGGGAGCATATAGATTAAGAGAGTATAGGGTTATCGCGGGCTTAAATAAATTCGAGACAATCCATCGAGAACATGGATGCATCTATCGAATAGATTTGAGGAGAGCATTCTTCAATCCTAGAATGTCTGGTGAGAGGATCAGGGTCGCGCGATTGGTCTCTGAGGGCGAGAAGGTTTTAGATATGTTCGCTGGAATAGGGTCGTTCTCGATAATCATAGCGAAGAAGCAGCCCACCGCAACGATAATCGCGATAGAGTTGAATCCGGATGCTTATAGGCTCATGTTAGAGAACATTAGGTTGAATAAGGTCGAGGATAGGGTAAAGCCTATTCTAGGAGACTGCAGAGAAGTTCTCAAAGACATACATGAAAAATTCGATAGAATAATAATGGATCTTCCACATAGCTCGATAGACTATCTCGATCTAGCATTAGAGAAGACGAAGCGAAACGGCATAATACATCTCTACTTGGTGGGCGGCGGAGAAGAACCGACTAAAGATGCATGTGAAAAAGCTTTGGAAAAAATTCAAGACCTAGGATTCCATGTAGATCTAGTCTATGCGAGGAGAGTCATGGAGATAGCTCCACGAAGATCCACCATAGTCTTAGATCTCAGAGTCAAAGATAGATGAATTAGCTTTTTATTTGATGCGATACACGGCTGAACGGGATCATTATGAATTGGGGTACAATCACAGCCTCGACAATAGCTTGCGTTTTAGCGATACTTCTTCTCTTCTCATGCTTTCAATACAATATCCTTAACTCAGAATACATGAGTTTGTATAACCGCTATCACGATCTCAAGAGCAAGTATGAAGGGCTCCGAGAAGATTATCAGAAAGCCGTGTCAAAGTTGAAGACTATCTCGGAGGAGAATGCCGGGTTAAGGGAGAATTACACCAGACTTATTGAGAGTTATGAGAAACTTAGGCTCCAATACGATGACGTGGAGAGCAGATATGAAGACTTGAAGGAGAAATACAGTAATCTAGTGTCAAAGTATTCTGAGATAAATGTAAGCCTTCCAAAGATTAAGAAGGGATTGGAGGAGATCTCGGATAGGATCCTCACTCCAAGCGATCGAATACCTGACATGTTGAAGCAGGCAAGTCCAGCGATGGTCAAAGACATAGTTTATAGAGAGCTTGAGTTAAGAGCCGAAACCCCTCCCGAAATCAAGGCCAAGAAGGTTCTCGAATGGATCATGCTAAATTTGCACTATTCAGATGATGATTTCCACCAATACTTAATCGATAATAGATTGGAGTCATATCAAGACTTTCTTTCACTTCCAAATGAGACCCTCGTTAGAGGTGGTGGAGATTGCGAGGATCTGGCAGTCCTGGTGTACACGATGCTTAAGGCCGTCCTCAAGAAAGGTGAGCAGATCTACATAGTTCAGATAACCGGTAGGGGATTGCGGCACGTGGGCGTTATATACGAACTCGAGGATAAGTTTATGATATTAGATCCAGCTGGAGGCTATGTAACCGATGCAAAAATATCGTTGGAGATGTCCGTGAAGAGAGGATTAAAGGCCTATAAGATCTGGTTGAATCCGCTTGCAATAAGACGAGAGGGGAAGAAATTTTTGATGGAGAGTGGATTTGCCAAGTTGATTTATATGAAGCCTTCGAGCGTCGAAGAAGGAGAGGCTTATAAATTTCTTGAAGCCGATGATGCCGTGACTCTATGGCTTAACTACTGGAGGGAAGAGATGATTCATCCGAGCATCAGCATGGTGGCGAACGACACGTTCGTCAAAACCTTCACCTCAACTCAAGAATTCTTAGATTGGATGGAGAAATCTTAGATTAATCCCTTAACCGCCGATCAGAGTATTTATACATGACATGAAGTTTACTTAGTTGAGGGAGAATGGGGGTTAAGCTTAGAGACATAATTCCTCCTGAGGCCATGGAGAAGATAAGCCTAGAAGCCTTAGCCGGTAGGGCGATCGCGCTCGATGCCTATAATATCCTCTACCAGTTCATCACGATAATTAGGGGACCTGATGGGAGGCCTCTCATGGATAGGAGAGGTAGGATTACGAGTCATTTAAGCGGGATCTTCTTCAGGACGATAAACTTCATGAAGCTTGGAATCAAGCCCATATTTGTCTATGATGGAAGACCTCCGGAACTCAAGAGAGAAACCGTTGAAAAGAGGGAGGAGAGAAGAGCTGAGGCTGCAAAACTCTACGAGATGGCGTTGGCCGAGGGGAGAATTGAGGAAGCTCAGAAATATGCCAAGCAAGCGGCAACCCTAAATGAGTTCATAGTCGAGAGTTCGAAGAAGTTATTGAAGCTCATGGGGATTCCGATAGTTCAGGCTCCAAGCGAGGGTGAGGCTCAGGCAGCATATCTCGTCAAACATGGAGATGCCTACGCCTCTGGATCGCAGGACTTCGACTCCCTCCTCTTCGGATCTCCAAGACTTGTCAGGAATCTCTCAATAGTTGGAAGGAGGAAGCTTCCGGGTAGGAAGGAGTATGTTGAGGTCGAGCCTGAGATAATATACTTGGATAAACTCTTAGACTCTCTAAAGATCACGAGAGAACAGTTGATAGATATCGGAATCTTAATTGGAACGGATTATTGTGATGGAGTTAAGGGAGTTGGACCCAAAACCGCGTTAAAGCTTGTTAGAGAATATGGTTCCGCCGAGAAGGCTTTGAAGGCTTTGGGAAAGAGCTTGGAGAGAGATCCAGCGGAGATCAGAGAATTGTTCCTAAACCCAAACATCACGGAAGAGTTTGAGGTGGCGTGGAGTGAACCCGATTATGATGGAATTAAAAGCATGCTCTGCTATGAGCACGACTTCTCCGAAAACAGGGTTGAAAAAGCTTTAGATGAGCTTAGATCTGCGTTGAAAAAGAGTAAGGGGGTCACAAGTCTAGATCAATGGCTTTAACCAGCCTAGTGTTCCATCTCTTCCCTCTTAATGAGCTCGACGATCTTTCGCTCAGCATCTAAGCTTAGGACTCTCACCTTATCTCTTATCTCGAGTCTCATTAACATGTGCCTAAGCTCCGGCAAGGTTAAATCTATTCCACGTTTCCTGAGCTCTTCGAGTAGATTTAACTCTAGAGATTTTCCCCCAAGCTTATCCAGAACCTCTACTATTCTTGAGTAAGCTTCGCTTCCAGGTCTCGAAATATGTTTTACAGCCTTCTTACCAGCTCTCTTCATGTTCTTCAACCTATCATAGTCAGCTGTCTCTCATGATATCTCAATAACTCTCCAACCCTCTCATACTCCTTAACCATCTGTGGAGAGATGCTGGGCTTAACCATCTTCAACGCCTCTTCGAAGTCCATCTTTGAGACATACTCCGCATCGAGGCTTCTTCTAAGAGCGTTCATGGCCGCTTCCCTACAGAGAGCTGCTAGATCTGCTCCTGAATATCCCTCGGTTCTAGAGGCGAGCTCCTTTAAAGATACATTTGGCGATAGAGGCATCTTCCTCGTATAGATCTTCAGGATCTCATATCTTCCCTTCTCATCTGGAGGTGGAACATAGATTAGCCTATCAAATCTTCCAGGCCTCAAGGCGGCTGGATCCATCAAATCCGGCCTATTCGTCGCCCCAATAACTATAACATCCGAAAGCTCCTCTATTCCGTCTATCTCGGCCAAGAACTGGCTTGCAACTCTATTCGCAACTCCAGATGAGTCATCAATCATATCTTTTCTCGATATTATTGACTCGACTTCATCGAAGAAGACTACACATGGTGAGGCTTGCCTCGCTTTTCTGAATATCTCTCTTATCGCCTTCTCAGATTCCCCAACCCACTTATTGAATATCTCAGGTCCTTTGATGGAGATGAAGTTCGCCTCGCTTTCAGTGGCTATAGCTCTTGCGAGCAACGTCTTACCACATCCAGGAGGACCATACAGTAATATGCCCTTCGGAGGCTTGATTCCAAGTTTCTCGAATTTCTCTGGATACTTTAGAGGCCATTCAACGGCTTCTATTAGCCTCCGCTTAACTTGTTCAAGTCCTCCGACATCTTCCCATCTAACGTTTGGGACCTCTATCTCAACTTCTCTTAGAGCTGTCGGGGTTATCTCCTTGAACGCGTTCATGAAGTCCTTCATAGTTACAACCAGATTATCTAAGATCTCCGGTGGAATCTTCTCCTCACTGAAATCTATGTTCGGCAGAATTCTCCTAATCGCCTTCATCGCCGCCTCTCTACATAACGCAGCTAGATCTGCTCCAGTGTATCCTCTGGTTATTTCGGCGAGTTTATCGAGGTTCACGTCCTCTGCTAAGGGCATGCCCCTGGTGTGGATTTGGAGGATCTCCTTTCTCCCATTTCTATCAGGTATACCTATCTCAATTTCTCGGTCGAATCTTCCAGGTCTTCTGAGAGCTGGGTCGAGGGCGTTAGGTCTATTCGTCGCTCCAATAACTATGACTTGACCTCTTGATTCAAGTCCATCCATCAGGGCTAATAATTGGGCTACAACTCTCTTCTCAACCTCTCCCGTGACTTCGCTTCTCTTCGGAGCGATTGCGTCGAGCTCGTCGATGAATATTATTGATGGAGCTTCTTCCTCAGCCTTCCTAAAGATCTCTCTAAGCCTCGCCTCGGTCTCGCCATAATACTTGTTCATGATCTCAGGTCCATTTATCAGGATGAAATTCGCCTCGGCCTCGGTTGCTACCGCCTTCGCCAATAACGTCTTACCGCATCCAGGAGGACCGTATAGCAAGACCCCTTTTGGAGGATCTATTCCGAGCTTCTGGAATAGTTCTGGATATCTTAATGGAAGCTCTATCATCTCCCTGATTCTCTGGATCTGTTCCTGCAGTCCTCCAATATCCTCATAGGTTACACTCGTTCTAAACGCTCTCTCTTGAACCACCTTGCTGTGAATCACGAGCTTCGTCTTCGGGGTTATCTTAACTATTCCAGATGGCCTAGTCTGAATAACTGCGAAGGTGAATAAGTTTCCGAAGAATAGGACTGGAACGATATTCTTCTGAACAAGTGGATATTCTATCAATCTGCTCTTAACAAGCCTCGTGAAGTTTTCATCAGGTCTTATCGAAGAACTCACCGGAGCCAATACGACTAATTGGGCTTCCTTCACATTCGCCTTCCTAACGGTCACCCAATCGTTTAGGGAGACTCCAGCATTACTTCTGATATAACCATCTATTCTAATTACATCTTTCTCATCTTCAAGGTATCCTAGCCAGAGGGTTGCGGCTGCAATTTTTCTACCCCTAATCTCAACCATATCTCCGGTCTGGAATCCAGCTGAGGCTCCGACTTCTCTATCTATTCTCGCTATACCATATCCGACGTCTCTTTGACGAGCTTCAGCGACCCTCAACCTCAGCTCCCTAACTTTCATCTGAATAATCCTTTACGAGGCTACTATTTAAGCCAAAGCTGTTCAAAAATTAGCTATGCCTGATTCAGGTTTATTAGGTTAAAGTCTCGTGCTCATTAAAACATTTATCTCCTGAATATCTTCGAATCCCTTAAGATATTCTTCAAGTCTCGCCGACGCCCTCTCCTCTTCTGGTAGAGTGAACATCGCCTCGATGACGGACATCCCGAAGGCAAATGGCTTAATCTTCACATCCTTTAACTCGAATCCGCTTGGAAGATCCTCTCTAATCCTCTGGACTAGATTGTTTAGGTCGACGTCCTGATCCGCAGGCATTATTCTCAAAACCATGGCTATTCTGGCCATTCCTTTCACGGCCCCCTAAAACCACAGGATGGGCAGACATATGGTCTCGCGAGCTCTCTACACTTCTCGCATCTCCATATTCTAACCCTACCGCAATTTGGACACGGGAAGTTTACGGCTCGTTCATGCGGATCTATCGGCCTCCTACACGACGTGCATAGCGGTAAAACTATCTGTTCGCTCATCTCCTAGATTACCGGCTTAGACCACAATATAAGTTATTTGAGAAAGTTTCCGAGAACAGATGAGATGAGCTTCACGATCATCTTCGGAGAATAAATGATCCTCTTCAAGGAAGTTGCTTGGAAATCCATATCTCCAAGTCTTCTCAAATCATCCCCGATCGACGTGTCCTCGGCGAGCTTGAAGATTTTATCATAAAGTCTTATAGGGACATTCTCGATGAATCTCCTCAGGTGGAAGATCTGCTTGAGCTCTCGATAAATCCTTCTCGCTTCCCTTACATAGCTATTCGGATCGTTTCCTAATTCGAGTTCGGATAGGGCTGAGGCCATATTGATCGATATTAGACCTCCCATTACCACTCCGCCTCCGGTCGTCGCCTTAACATGGCCAGCCGCATCTCCAACAGGTATGAATCTCTCATTCAGTTCCGTCCAAGTAGGTCTCCCAACATATATCACGTATGATATCTTTTTGAGGACCTTTATCCTCGGAAACTCCTCTGAGATGAATTTACGCATCCTAGGTTCTAATCCTTTAAGCTTGGTTGCAACTCCAAGTCTTCCAATCTCTTCATTTAATGGAATAAGGTATGCGAAGAAATCTGGGAGATATTCTTTGAAGTATAGGTGAACGAATTCCGGATCGAGTCCATGTTCCTCAATGGTTAGCTGGACTATCGGAATCCATCTCCTTTTATCCGGAGACTTTCCGAGAATCTTTTTCATGAGATGAGAACTCATTCCCTCAGCATCTATAATCCAGTCTGCGGAAAATCTCTTCTCGCCGAGATTTAGATCGAAATTGTTTCCAATTCTCCTCACATCTCTTACCCTCACTCCACATGAGATCTCTCCACCCATCTCCTCAACCTCTTCACTAAGCATTCGATCGAATCTTTTCCTGCTTATCACTGCGGCGACCCATCTCTTAGCATCAAGCTTGAATTCATAGCCTGAAGGTGAATGGAATATGGCTCCTCTAATGAGGTTTAAGACGTATTTCATGGGCTTTGGAGCGGAGATCATGCTTAAGCCCTTTAAACTCAATAGTCCTCCACATCTCTCGGGTAAGCCGATCTCGGAATCCTCTTCAAAGACATGGACATTTAACTCCCGCCTACATATCTCTCTAGCGGCGAGTAATCCGGCTGGCCCACCTCCTATTACAGCGACTTTAGCCATCGTCTAAGACTTGTTTAAAGCCTAAAAATATGAGCATATCTCTATTTGATGCTGGAGGCGGTGGAGCGGCTTGAAGAAGGTTAGGGCTCATGTGATAATCTCCGGCAGAGTTCAGGGCGTATTCTATAGGGTTAACGCGAAGCGGATGGCGGACAAGATTGGGGTTAAGGGCTGGATAAGAAATCTTCCGGATGGCAGGGTTGAGGCCGTATTTGAGGGAGATGAGGAAGCTGTTAAGAGAATGTTATCATGGTGTTGGGTTGGACCAGCTGGAGCGAGGGTTACGAATATAGATGTTGAGTGGGAGGAATATCTCGGAGAATATGATAACTTTAAGGTTCTCTATTAAGACTATCGGCCAAGACCTTCCTCCCACTCTCGGTCAAGTGATACTTCCTAACCATCCTTCTACCCAATCCTCTCTCGGGGGGCTTCGATACTATTAATCCCATCCGAAGGAGTTCCGAGAGATGTTGATAGATCGTCGGAAGCTTGAACTCTAATCCATAAGTGATTTTAAGGGCCTTCCACAACTCATATCCATACATGCTCCTCTCAGACAATAGCTTGAGTATCTTGAGCTTGGTTCCAGAAACCCTAACATGTTTAGGATAACTGAGCTTAAACAACTCCCTTATCGACGCCGGATCCTTAAGCCCAGAACCCGTTATCATGCAGACGACCTTCTCAGATCTATCGATTAAACCATCGTTCACGGCGATCCTTAAGGCGGCGATCGAAGCCGCTGCAGCCGGCTCCGCCAAGATTCCTTCAGTCTTTGCTAGGAGTTTTATTGATTCTAAGATCTCATCTTCCTCTACCATTATCGCCGAGCCGCCGGAGCTTCTGATCGCTTTCAAGACTATCGATCCTAAAATCGGGCTCGGCTCCGATATGTCTGGAAATATCATCTTACAGTCTTTCTTGGGCTCAATTTCGTCCAAACCCTTCTTAAAGGCCTCCACAATTGGAGCGCATCCAGAAGCTTGAACTCCATAAAGTCTTGGAAGATTTCCCTTGATTAGCCCAAGTGATTCAGCTTCATTCAACGCTTTCCACGTCGCTGTTAAGTTGCTTCCAGTACCCATGGTTATGAAGATGGCGTCCGGAGGATTCCAGTCTAATTGTTCAAGGATCTCAAGGGTCGAGGTCTTAAGCCCATCTAAGAAGAATGGATTGTATGGCTCGACGAGATGCCCATCCCCAAGATGATTGAATCTTCTAGAGGAATAGATGAGTTCAGCGTCATAGGCCAAGGCTTGGAGAATCTTCGCCTGCTCAGCTCCAGGTAAGACGTAAACCCTGCATGGGATTCCGGCCTTAACAGCGTAAGCGGCGAGCGATGCAGCCAAGTTTCCTCTAGAAATGCATTCCAAACATCTTACATCGGAGTGGAGGGCCATGGTGACTTCGATCGTTGAACCCCTATCCAAGAAGGATCCAGTCGGATTCATGGTCTCATTCTTCAGGTAAAGATTCCTCAATCCAAGTTCTCGGCCAAGCCTCTCAGCCCGTTGAAGATACGTTCCACCTTCTCCCAAGCTCACGGGCTCCCCAACAGCTTTAGGCAGGAGTTCGAGGTATCTCCAGACTCCAAGAGGTCTAGACTCTATAATCGTCCTGAGCTCACTTCCTCTCATTCTCAAGCCCTCAATTTGATGAGCTAAGAGTAGTGGGGAGCCGCATTCACAGAGCCTTAACCGGATGTCTGGAGGGTAAATTTTTCCGCATTGGATGCATTTTAGCTGGGAGTTCATTTACCTATATATAGGCAATCCCTTATATCTCCCTATCGCTCAGCTGAGCGCAGATGAATAGATCTAAGTCCTTGATAGCCGCTAAGCTCGCGCTCTCAACGGCCTTAGTTATGGCCTCGACCATGGCGATAAATGTCTATGTTCCAGCGACCCGCGGATACTTCAATTTAGGCGAATGCATGATCTATTTGGTGGCCCTTCTCTTCGACCCGGTCACCGCCGCCTTTGCAGGTGGAATTGGATCTGCATTAGCGGATATAGCTTTAGGATACTTGATCTATGCTCCAGCGACTTTAGTGATTAAGGCAGCTGAGGGTGCTGTTGCCTCGAAACTTGCAAAGAAGATTAAAGCTAGAGGTGAATCCATCCTTCTACCGATAGCTTTCCTGGTCGTGGCAGGATACTTCACCCTCATCCTCATAATCGGATACACGATCTTCGCGGGAGAAGTTGAGTTCACCCTCGCAAACTTTTTCGTTGTTAAAGGATTTCTAAGTCCGGTGACGTGGATTCCGATAGCCTTTGCCGCAACTCTCATTCCATTCTATCTAACTCTTAGAAGAAGAGGCGAGGGACTACTCATCGCCGCTCTCCTTTTATCAGGTCTCATCATGATCTCCGGATACTTCATCTACGAACAATTGATCTTAGGCTATTATGCGTTGGCGGAAGTTCCTGTGAATTTTGGGCAGGCGGTTCTTGGAACAGCTATCGCAATCCCGCTCTATAAGGCGGTTCAGAAAATTAGGGGCGCATAAATGTCTGAGCTTATTTAATGTTCTCGGAAACCGTTATATGGACGGCTATCCAAGATATGTCTCGAAGTTCGAAATGGTTCGGAGAGAACGTAGGAAGGAAGTTCAGCTCAGGGTTGCCGAGGCTCGTCAAAGAGATATTGGGAGGAAGATCGCTAGACTCGACAGTAGGGCGATTAGAGAGCTTGGCCTAAGCCCAGGAGATCTAGTCGAGATAATTGGAAAGAGATCTACTCTCGCAATAGTATGGCCACCATATAAGGAAGACGACGGAATGGGGTTGATCAGGATAGATGGAGAAGTTCGGAGAAATGCGGGAGTCTCTGTGGGAGACTATGTTAGGGTTGCGAAGGCGAATGCGAAGCCCGCTACAAAGATCGTTTTAGCCCCATTCGAGTCTCTTCCATTCGTTGGAGATTTCGCGAGAATAGTTCGCAGTCAGCTCCTAAATCTCCCCGTGATGAAGGGTGACATAATAGTCATCCCAGTCTTGGGAATGGGCGTTGAGCTTAAAGTTACATCAACGAGTCCAACCAACGCCGTCATAGTCACGGAGAACACGATCGTCGAGGTAAGCACGACGCCTGTGAGAAGGGTTGAGGAAGTAGGCGGAGTAACCTATGAAGATATTGGAGGACTTCATGAAGAGCTTCAAAGGATTAGAGAGATGGTCGAACTTCCTCTAAAACATCCAGAACTCTTCAGGCATCTTGGAATAGATCCTCCGAAAGGAGTCATCCTATATGGTCCACCTGGATGCGGTAAGACCTTGATAGCTAAGGCAATAGCGAATGAGACTGGAGCCCACTTCATCTCGATAAATGGACCTGAGATAATGAGCAAGTTTTATGGTGAGAGCGAGGCAAGGCTTAGAGAGGTATTCCAAGAAGCTGAGCAAAACGCTCCAAGCATAATATTCATCGATGAGCTTGATGCGATCGCCCCGAAGCGTGGAGAAGTTACGGGAGAAGTTGAGCGGAGAGTCGTCTCCCAGCTCCTAACCCTAATGGATGGATTGAAGACCCGCGGCCAAGTCATAGTCATAGGTGCAACGAATAGAATTGAAGCCGTTGATCCAGCTCTCAGGAGACCTGGAAGATTCGACCGAGAGATCAGGATAGGTGTTCCTGATAGAAATGGGAGAAAGGAGATATTCCAAATACACACCAGGAGGATGCCCCTCGCGGAGGATGTCGACTTGGATGAATTGGCGGATATAACTCATGGATTCACCGGAGCCGACATAGCGGCTCTTTGTAGGGAAGCTGCGATGAGCGCGCTTAGAAGATTTTTGCCGAAGATAGATTTGGAGAGGGAGACTATTCCAGCTGAGATTCTTGAGCAGATAAAGGTTACAAGAGAAGACTTCACGAATGCGTTGAGAATAGTTCAGCCCTCAGCTCTGAGGGAAGTTATCTTGGAGATACCGAATGTTAGATGGGAAGATATAGGAGACCTTGAACAAGTTAAGCAGGAGTTGAAGGAAGCCGTTGAATGGCCTCTAAAGTATCCGGATGTCTTTAAGAGGCTTGGAATAAGGCCTCCGCGGGGAATCCTACTCTATGGCCCACCTGGAACGGGTAAGACTCTACTTGCAAAGGCCGTTGCGACTGAGAGCGAGGCGAACTTCATCTCCGTTAAAGGGCCAGAAGTGTTAAGCAAGTGGGTTGGGGAATCTGAGAAGGCGATAAGGGAAATATTTAGAAAAGCGAGAGAAACCGCTCCATGCATAATCTTCTTCGATGAGCTCGACGCAATCGCCCCTAGAAGAGGGATGCATACTGATGCCGGCGTAACTGATAGAATTGTTAACCAGATCTTGACGGAGATGGATGGAATTCAGATCCTTAAGGGAGTCGTCGTGATCGGGGCCACGAATAGACCTGACATCTTAGATCCAGCTCTACTTAGACCTGGAAGATTCGATAGAGTGATCTACGTCCCGCCGCCAGATGTTGAAGGAAGATATCAGATATTCCAAATACACACTAGGGAGATGCCGTTAGACGATGATGTCGATTTGAGGAGACTTGCCGAAATGACTGAGGGATATACCGGAGCCGACATAGAGGCGGTATGTAGGGAAGCAGCGTTAACGGCTGCGAGAGAAGACTTGAATATCAAGAAAGTCTCGATGAGACACTTCGTCGCCGCCTTGGAGAAGGTGAAGCCTAGCATAACTCCTGAGCAGAGACGCGAGTATGAGAAGATCTTGACGGACTTCAGGAGATCGATGGCCTACATATCCTAGCCGGGCTTAACCGGAGATAATCCCGAACCTTCCAACAATTTCACAAATCGTAGGGCATCATCTCTCATCGAGATATTGTTGAATAATATGTAGATCTTCTCAGCGCCGTCATCGATGAAATCCTTAACAATCTTCGACAACTTCTCCAGATCATCATCAGTATACTTGTATCTATAATTCACCTCTCTTCCACCTATCCCATGAAGTCTTAGATAAATTATTGGGCTGCTTGAGACCGGTTTACATCTAAATGGATCAACGATGTGGATCAAGTTTAATTCATCACATATCTTCTTCACCTCATCAAGATGTTCCCTCCAATTCCCTCTTGGCTCCCATCCGATAATCACGTCATCCCTCTTAATTGAGGAGAGAAACATTCGCATATTTCCCACGTTTTCCTCAGAATACTTGAATGATGCAGGGGTCTGAATCACGCAGATCTTCGCTTTCATCGCTCTACAGATCTCCAAGGTCTTCTCCCAAGCCTCAAGATTCTCCTTCGTCGGCCTCAGAAAACCATAGCGATTATACTTTGATCTAGGAACCTCTATTCCAGCTCTCCTCCAAGTTGGACTCGTCGGCGGATGGGTTATGGCTTGCCAAGCCTTCATCGTGAACTCGAAGTTTTCAGGAGCTTCCTCAACCCATTTACTCACGGTCTTCGCCCTCGGAAGCTTATAGAATGTCTCCTGAACCTCGACTACACTGAACTCCTTGAAATACGCCTTCTTCCCGCCCCTAACGCACCATCCACAGCATCCAACCCTGATCTCCATCTCAAAGAGTGCATGTGTTCGATGATTTATGAGCTTAGCCTTGAAAATTCTCCGAGAGTATAACAGGGTTCATCTCAGGCTATATCATTTAATCTTCCATGGAACGAATGGCGTCAGCTTGACTTCAGACATCCTCTTTCTTCCATGAATCTCGATTAGTATTTCTTCGCCTTCTTTCGCTAAACTTGATTTGATGTAGCCCAAGCCTACTCCGACTCCCAGACTATATGATAGGGTTCCACTCGTTAATTCTCCCACAACCTCATCTCCATGAAATATTCTATAACCTCTTCTCAGAACTCCTCTCTCCCTCATTAAGACCCCGACTAAAAGTTTCTCGGCGCCGAGCCTCATCCTCTCTTCTATCGCTTCTCTTCCTATGAAGTTTGGTTTTGAGAGATCCACCGCGTGCATGAGTCTCGCTTCAACCGGTGTGACGTTCTCATCCATGTCTTGACCATATAGTGGATATCCTGCCTCTATTCTTAAGCTATCTCTGGTCGCTAATCCACATGGAATTGCCCCGAGATCTATTATCTCTTTCCAGATCTTCTTTAAGAGATCTTCATCCCAGCTCCAGATCATCAGCTCATATCCATTCTCACCCGTGTATCCACTTCTAGTTAAGATGGTCTTCAATCCATTAAGCTTAAGCTCGAATCCTGAAAACCATTTCATATCCGATACATCGGCCTCAACAAGCTTTGAAATTAGTTGGCTCGACTTCGGGCCTTGAACTGCGAAGAGCGAGGTCTTGAACGTTAAATCCTCTATCTCAACATCCATATTCCTAGAGTTTGATTCAAGCCAATGTATTATCTTGTCGTGGGTTATGGCGTTGGCGACCATGATGAATCCCTCACCTTCCTCGGGATGTCTGAAAACGGTTACATCGTCCATTATCCCGCCGTCATCCCTGCAGATGAGACAATACTTCATCCTCCCAGGCTTGATCTTCTCAACCTTCTTAGTCAATATTCTTTGAAGCATTTTCTCCGAATCATTTCCAGTTATCCTTATTCTGGTCATATGGGTTATGTCGAATAATCCCGCCTCGGATCTAACCTTCAGATGCTCATCCCTATTGCCCGTGAACCAGAGTGGTGAAGACCATCCGGCGAACTCCCCTATCTCCGCTCCTATTTCCCTGTAATAATCGAGTAAGGGTATCTTCCTCAACTCTTCATCCTCCTCCTATAGATTCTCCAGCTTGGAATCATTGTTCTTGGATGAGATGCTCTGACTTCATCTACTCTTCCGATAGCGGTGTTATATGGAGCGTTCTTAACCTTCTCCGGATCTCTATAAGCTTCATTCAAGACGTTCTTAAGAGCTTCATAGAATCCGTCGATCTCCCTCTTCGACTCGGTCTCGGTGGGCTCAATCATGAATGCCTCGTCAACTATTAATGGGAAGTAGATGGTTGGAGCGTGATAACCGTAATCGAGTAAGCGCTTCGCGACGTCAACCGCTCTAACTCCCGTCTCCTTATAGAGTGGTTGAAGACTCACGACAAATTCATGTTTCCTAGGTCTCTTTGGATCGAATGGAACGTTTATGCCTCTGAGCTTCTCAAGCTTTCTTAGGAGATAGTTTGAGGCTAAGACGCTCGTCTCGGCGACCTTTTTCAATCCATCTCCACCCATCCTCAATAGATAGGCATAGGTCTTGACTAGGACTGAGAAGTTTCCGTGAAACATCTTTATCCTGCCGACGGACTTCGGCCTATCATAATCAAGATAGTATCTATCATTTTCCTCATCATATTCGACTAGAGGAGGTGGAAGGAAGTCGACAAGCCTCTTGACAACTCCTATTGGCCCGGATCCAGGTCCTCCGCCTCCATGTGGGGTTGAGAAGGTTTTGTGGAGATTTAGGTGGATTATGTCGAATCCCATGTCTCCGGGTCTAACCTTTCCAAGTAAGGCATTTAGGTTCGCTCCATCATAATATAGTAGTCCATCTACTCCATGAATTATCTCAACGATTTTCTCGATATCCTTCTCGAAGATCCCCAACGTATTCGGATTTGTGAGCATGATCCCAGCCACATCCTCATCAACCATCTTCTCAAGTTCATCGACGTCAACACATCCATACTCATTGCTCTTAACAACCCTTACCTCGAATCCTGCCATGGTCGCGCTCGCTGGATTAGTTCCATGAGCTGAATCCGGTATTATCATTATCCTCCTATCCCTGCCCTTGGATCTATGATATTCTCGTATGATTAGGCATCCGAGGAATTCTCCGTGAGCTCCAGCCGAGGGTTGGAATGAGAATCTATCCATTCCAGTGAGCCTCTTCAATAATTGCTCTAAATCGTAGAGAAGCTTTAGGCATCCCTGAACAGTTTCTTCGGGCTGAAGTGGATGAACTTGGAGAACTTTTGAACTTGATGCAATCTCCTCATTCAATATAGGATTGTATTTCATCGTGCAGCTTCCAAGCGGATACATGCCTGTTGTTATCGAATAGTTCATCTCACTTAGCCTCGTGAAGTGTCTGACAACATCCAATTCGGAGAGTTCGGGTAGATTAAGATCCCTTCTTCTGAGCTCTTCGGGAATCTCGTTTAAAGCCTCTTCAAGCGACCTCTTTAATTCTGGTTCAAGTCTCGGAAACTCGAATCCATGCGCTCCCGATCTGCTCAGCTCGAATATTAGAGGCTCTTCAAACCTCGCTTGCCTAAACTTCATCTCTCCACAACCTCCTTAACGGTGTTCACGTATTGATCGATGTCCTGCTTCGAGTGGATCTCGGTCACACATGTTAAGATGCTGTTACCCAATTCTTCGAACTCTCTACTCAGATCTATTCCCCCAACGATTCCTCTTTCGAGAAGTTTTCTCAGCAATTCATTGGATGGATATCCGTCAACTCTGTAGGCGAACTCCTTAAAGTGAGGCGCATCAAATAATGGGACGTTCACACCACTTATCTCAGAGAGCTTCTTAATCATGTAATTGGTCCTCGCTAAGATCTGTCTTCCAAGCTCGATGAAACCATTCTTACCCAAGAGGCTTAGATACGCGGCGACCGTGACCGCGCATAAAGCCTGATTTGTGCAGATATTGCTGGTCGCCTTCTCTCTCTTGATGTGCTGCTCTCTGGATTGGAGGATCATGCAGTAGGCTCTCTCATCATCTCTGAGAGTTTTAGTCATTCCTATCAATCTTCCCGGAAGCGAGTGAAGCAGCCTTGGCTCGAGTCTGCATCCGAGAATTCCGAGTAATGGTCCACCGAAGCTCATGGGTAATCCAAGCGGCTGGCCCTCTCCAACAACTATATCTGCTCCAAGTCTTCCCGGGGCTTCGAGTATTCCCAGAGCCGATGGATCTACTCCCACTATGAATAATGCGCCTGATTCATGGGCCAATTCTCCAACCGTTTTAATGTTCTTTGTGATGAACCCCAAATATGATGGATACTCTATGTAGATGGCCGCGACATCTCGATCAAGCTTATTCTGGAGATCCTCGACATCAACGGATCCATCTTCAAGATGCATATAATCCTCCAACCTCAACCCCATCCCAGACGAATAGGTTGACGCAACCTCTCTTCGCTGAGGTGAGATGTGATGAGGATAGAGGATCTTCTTACGCCCAGTCACTCTAGCCGCCATCCTGAAGGCTTCTCCCAAAGCCGTCGCCCAATCATACATCGAGGCATTAACGACATCTATCTCAAGAAGTTCTGCTAGGAGGCTTTGATACTCGAAGAGAGCTTGGAGGATTCCTTGAGAGACTTCAGGCTGATATGGAGTATAGGATGTGAGGAACTCGCTTCTCGAAGCTATCTCTTTAACCGCGGATGGAATATAATGTGGCCAAGCCCCTCCACCTATAAACAGCTTCAGTTCATCCATGCATTTATTCTTTGAGAGAATCTTTTTGATGATCTCCTTAACCTCGATCTCAGACTTTGAGGGTGGAAAATCGAATCTTTCCAAGAGATACTTCGATGGAATATCGCTGTAGAGCTCGTCTACGTCTTTGACGCCGATCTCTTTCAGCATTTCCTTAACCTCATCCTCGGTTGGAACGACGTATGGAATCTCCCTCCCCATAGTTCTCGCAGTAACTTAGCTTTGAGACCGTATAATCATTTCCAGAGAATTGAAGCAAATAGATAATAAGATCCATGAATAAGCTATTCGCATGTTGAAGGCGATCTGTCTCATAAGGAAGAAGCCTGAGCTAAGCTTTCAAGACTTTAGAGAGTATCTGCTCAAAACCCATGCCCCAAACTATGGGAAGAAGCTGCCCGGACTCAAGAGATACGTGGTAAACATCGTTACTGGAGGATATATGCTTGAGGAGAGGCCATGTGATGGAATAGCGGAGCTGGAATTCGCTGATGAAGAATCGTTTCTAAAGGCGATGGAGAGTCCTGAGGGAAGAGCTGCAGCTGAAGACTTAATGAATGTAGCGGAGAAGGTTGACGTCGTCTTCCTTGAGGAGAAGGTGGTGAAGAAGCCTAGGCCGAAGCCCGCTAAGAAGAAAGTTGCGAAAAAGGCGAAGAAGGTGAAGCGTAAAAAGGCCGCTAAGAGGAAGGTGAAGGCCAAGAGAAAGGCGAAGAAGAGAACGCGTAAAAAGAAGAGATGACGCCGACATCAAAACCCCTTTAAACCTAAATAGTTTTTATTCCTCGGTGGGTTGACACTTCTCTCCAAGGAATCCTTCCCTTAAATCGGTTAGGCTGAGGTTTCTTAAGAGCTGGTCGGCGACTCCTACTAAAACTTAAAGCAACCTTCACGAGTGATATAGCAGGTGGATTATGTCGAGAGTTCCCTTAGAGAAGGTCGATGAATGCATCTGGAGGATACCGAAGCATAGACCTGATATGAGGGTTCCGGTTCTAATCTTCGCTTCCGAGGAATTACTCGGAAAGATGAAGGAAGACAGAACTCTTTGGCAAGCAGCGAACGTCTCAACCCTACCGGGAATAGTGAAACACGTCGCGGTGTTGCCTGATGCTCACGAGGGCTATGGCTTCCCGATTGGAGGCGTGGCGGCGACAGATTACGAAGAGGGCGTTATCACTCCAGGTGGAATTGGATTCGACATAAACTGTGGGGTTAGGTTGATGGTCACAAATCTTGATGTAAAGGACGTTAAACCCAGATTGAATGAATTGATCGAGACCATCTTCAGAAACGTTCCATGCGGATTGGGATCCAGGAGAAAGGATTTCAGAGTCACTAAGAGCGAGTTGGATAGAATATCCGTTGAGGGAGCGAGATATATAATCGAGAAGTTCGGGCTCGGATGGCCTGAAGATCTAAAGCATATCGAGGAAGAAGGGTGCTTAGAGGGAGCGGATCCAAGCTATGTCAGCGCAACCGCGAAACAGAGGGGATTCCCACAGATAGGAACTCTTGGAAGTGGAAACCATTTCCTAGAGGTTCAGAAGGTCGATAAGATATTTGATGAAAGAGCTGCGAAGAGGATGGGAATAACTCATGAAGGACAGGTCACCGTCATGATTCATACGGGTAGCAGAGGATTCGGCCACCAGATCTGCAGCGATTATCTAAGGGTTATGGAGAGAGCTGCGGCGAAATATGGAATAAAGCTTCCGGATAGAGAGTTGGCATGCGCTCCTGCGAAGAGCAAGGAAGCTGAGAGCTACTTGAAGGCATTCAGATGCGCTGTTAACTTCGCCTTCGCGAATCGTCAAGCCATAACGCATTGGGTTAGGCAGAGCTTTGAGCAGGTGTTTAAGAGACCTGCCGAGACCATGGATCTTAGATTGATCTATGACGTCGCCCACAATATCGTGAAACTCGAAGAGCATGTGATCGACGGCGTTAAGAGAAAGCTTTGGGTTCATAGAAAGGGCGCCACGCGAAGCTTTCCAGCAGGCCATCCATTGGTTCCACAGGATTACAGAGATATTGGTCAGCCGGTCATCTTACCTGGATCCATGGGAACGTCGAGCTGGCTTCTGCTTGGAAATGAGAGAGCTATGGAGATGACGTTTGGGAGCACTGCTCATGGAGCTGGGAGGATGATGAGTAGAGCTGCGGCCAAGAGGAAGTTCAGGGCGAGTCAGGTGATAGACCAGCTTCATAGAAAGGGGATAGTGATTAGAAGCGATAGCATGAGAACCGTGGCAGAAGAGGTGGACGCGGCGTATAAGAACGTGGATATAGTCGCGGAGGTCAGCGATAGAGTTGGAATTGGGACGAAGGTGGCGAGACTCCTGCCCCTAGGAGTTGTTAAGGGTTGAAGATCTCATGGAAGAGAAGGGCTTCATCCTCTCAACTCTAACATTTATGGGAGTAATCCTCATAATCATAGGGATCATTCTGGTTCTCCTTCCGACGATCTTAAAGCTTGGGCTAAGAGTTGAGAAACTTCATCCACTGCTCTTTATAGGTAAAAGGATTGATGGAATTTATATTGGAACATCTCCGATTATCATCATGATCCTAGCCATAATCTACTTAGCCCTGATCCTACTTAGGAGATAAAAGCCTCCTACTTCTTGAGAGATAATCCATGACCTCAACGTCACTGACCTGCGCGAAGTTCATGTAAAATTGCCCTATCGCGTAGAATGGGACTGGGGTCTCCAGGCATCTGACCTCATCAGCCTCAGCTCTAAGCTTCGGCAAGACTTCTGGAGGTGCGACTGGAATCGCGATGATCACCTTCCTTGACTTGAGCTTCTTCAAGAATCTGACTGTGGCTATCATGGTCGCTCCAGTAGCAACCCCATCGTCAACCACTATGACGATGTAGCCGTCAAGCTTCGGAAGCTCAGCTCCTCCCCTATACAACTCAATCCTCCTCTTTACTTCTTCAAGTTCCTCCTCAGCAGCAGCCTTTATCCAATCCATGTCTACGCCGACGACTCTAGCTACCTCTTCTTCAACGTAGATCGTTCCATCCTCTGCGACAGCTCCGACGGCGAGTTCAGGCTGATATGGCGCTCCAATCTTCCTCGGAACCACCACTTCTAGAGGCCATCCAAATCTCTCAGCGACATAGTATCCCACGACGACTCCCCCTCTTGGGATTGCGGCGACGAGGCACTTCTCATCTTTTAGATCTGTTAAGACGTCGGCCAGTCTTTCCCCAGCATCTCTCCTATCCTTAAAAGCCATCACATGAAATTATCGAACTTAGATCGATTTATCAGTTTCTAAGCTTTTGGGAAAACGCACTTGGCCGATAATCTTAATAGGTGGTCTTTCAAGTGATGAGCTGGAATGGGGTCTCAGCCAAGTCCTGAAGAGAAGATCCTCTATCAATGTGTTTGGTGTGGAAGGATCTTCGAGAAGAGCATGCTGTCTAGGATTAATGAAACTAGGTGTCCGTTTTGTGGATTTAATGTGATCAAGAAGGCGAAGCCATTAACAGCTAAGCTAATAGTTACCTCAAAGCTCACCGAAGAGCAGAGGCTCTTAACCGAGACCTAGCTCGAAGTCTTTCCGCCTCTAATCTCGGTAATCTTCTTAACGATTTCATCCATGAAGTCCTTGGCCGCGCCCGGGTCTATTATCGAGACGCTGCTGGCCGAGACGTTCAGCCCAGCTGCTTCTCCTAAATCTTTCTTCGAGGCCACGAATATGTATGGTATCTTACGCTCATCGCATAGGGTTGGGAGAAATGCGACTATTTCAGGTGGATCGACGTCCATCGCTATGACGACGAATCGAGCTTGACCTCGCTCAATAGATTTTATCACCTCATTGACTCCCTTCCTGATCCTTCCACTCTCCCTAGCCATTCTAACTACTTCTAAGGTAGCTTTCATAAGCTCTTCAGGGACTTCAAAATTCACATAATACGGCTTCGGATTAGGCATCAGCCCTCATCTCCAGAATTTGAGGAATATGTTAACTTAAAAATGTTATCTTCACGGTTCAATCGGCTTCTTGATAACCAATGCCATCCTTGGTAGTAACTCTTTGAAGTCTTCCAATATGAAGAATCGTGATAAAAATTTGCGTGAAGTCCTTTCAGCATCCCGGAATGATCTACGGATTTCAGGATCGGAAAGCTCTACTGAAAATTGTCTGGCGAAAGACCTTAATTCTTGATAACTTGTCAAATGCTTTCTAATGGTTGCCGCTCTTCCTCATCATCTCCGAAAACTTCTCGATAGCTTGTTCGGCGTTTATTAAAGGCATCTACTTCGCCGACCGATAGATATCAAATCAATCTTAAAAAGTTAATCTATTCATGATCGTATGTCGATGGAGCTCGAAAAGATCGTGTTGAAGTGGGCTTTGAAGAACGCCGTTGACCACGATGGAAAGGCGATGACCGGGCCGGTTATAGCAAAGGTGATTGGAGAGAATCCTGAGCTAAAGAAGGATGTTAGGAGGATTAAGGAAATTGTCGAGGAAGTAGTTGAGATGGTGAATTCGATGAAACTTGAAGAGCAGCGGGAGATGCTCATGGAGATCGCTCCAGAACTATTGGAGAGGAAGAAGGTTGAGGAGAAGAAGCTTCCACCCTTGCCCAATGCTGAGAAGGGAAAGGTCGTCACGAGACTTCCACCTGAGCCGAGCGGATACATGCATATAGGCCATGGAATGAGCGGTCTGCTGAATTATCTCTACGCTAAGATGTATGATGGATTTGTTTGGCTTAGATTCGAGGATACAGATCCCAGGAAAGTTAAGCCTGAATACTATGAAAGCTTCAGACGCGGGTATAGATGGCTTGGAATAGAATGGGATGACGAGAAGAATAACAGCGATGACCTTGAATTGTTTTACAAATATGCTGAGAAGTTGATCAAGCTCGGCAAAGCATATGTCTGTAGGTGTCCGATTGAGAGGATCAGGAGATTTAGGAGAGAGATGAAGGAATGTGAGCATAGATCTCAAGGAGTTGACGAAAACCTAGATTTATGGAATAGAATGCTTGGAGGAGAATTTGGAGAGGGTGAGGCGATTCTCAGACTTAAGGGAGATATGAGGAGCAAGAATACTGTGATGAGAGATCCAGCTCTCTTCAGGATAATAGATCATCCACATCCATTAACTGGTAAGAGATATAAGGTCTGGCCTCTTTACGATTTCGCGGTCTCGATCGAGGATCATGTATGCGGTGTAACCCATGTTCTCAGAACGAGCGAGTTCGCTCTAAGAGATGAACTACAGAACTATATTAGAGAACTTCTCGGAATGAGCAACCCAATCTATGTCGAGTATTCTAGATTTGAGTTTAAGGGGACTCCTGTGTCGAAGAGAAAACTCAGGGCATTAATCGAGACCGGGATCGCTTCACGCTGGGATGATCCAAGGTTTCCCACAATCGATGGAATTAGGAGGAGGGGAATTCTACCAGAGGCGATAAAGGAGTTCACGATAACCCAAACAGGATTCTCCTATGCGAAGAGAGAATATGATTGGAGCCTATTATTCGCGATAAATAGAAGACTTCTCGATCCCAAGGCTAGAAGACTCTTCTTCACGCCGAATCCCGTGAAGCTGCTCGTGGAAGGATCTCCTAAGATCTCCGTCGACGTTCCATACCATCCAGATAATAGGGAGCTTGGATCTAGGAAGATCGAAGCTGATGGAGAGTTCTATATCTCCGGCGGGGATTTTGAGGAGATGAAGGTAGGTGACGTCCTTAGATTGAAGTATCTTATGAACTTGAAGATACTCGAAAAGAAAAGAGAACATGTTAGAGCGGAGTTTCTAAGCAGAGAACCGATGAAGAATATCAAGATAATTCAGTGGGTTCCGGTTGACGAGGCCGTCAGGGTCAGGGTTATGGTTCCAGACATATTATACATAAATGACGAGGTAAATCCAAACAGTCTGAAAATCATTAATGGATTCGGAGAGAGGGCGGTCGAGGACGTGAAGGTTGATGAGATAGTTCAATTCGAGCGATTTGGATTCTGTAGAAGGGATCTGGAGCCTGAGCCTCTATTCATTAAGGCACATGATTAGGCTTGGGCGTGATCAGTATCTCCACCCTAACGCTTAACGCAGTTTTCCAACAACTTTCTAATCTTAACTAACTCGTCTAGGATTCTCTGATCTAGCTCTTCTTCCTCGAAGACCTCGACCGCCGCGGGCTTCCTCTTCTTAACGAAGCTCATTATCAGGTCTCTAAGCTCTTCGAATCTCTCTATTCCATCGAGCCTAAGCTCCGCCCTCGCCTTTCCCGCAGAATATCCAGCCGTTTGTATCTTCAGCGACGCTATTCCAAGCCTCCTTGAGATCGGGCCTTGAGCTACGTCTATATTCGTTATCCTATTGTATGGCACTATCCCCGTATACTTGAACCAAACTCCCCTCCTCCAAATTATCTCATGCTCCGTGAGCTTGTAGGCTATCGAGTTATAGTATTTTGGAATCCATGCTCCAGCAAAGATGATCATCGGAATAAATACGAGTGATATGGGGACCGAGGCTACAGGTGGAGCAAGGATCACCATGGGAATATACCATGGAAGGAACCCGATGATTATCGTGAAGAGATAATATATGAAGTAAAGTTTCATGAACTTCGGAGACGGCTTAAACTCTTCTCCGATTCTTATCTCATGTAATTCACCCATAATTCTCCATCCAGTATGCTCTTCGCCCTTTTTAAACCTTTGAAGCTCTCTGCTTCTTCCACTCGGATAATGGTCCAAGTATAACGTGAGGAGAATTCTTCAATTCATCTATATTTTTGCAGCCCGTTAAGAACATGGCCGCCTTCAACTCGGATCGCAATCTCCTCAAAATCTTCTCCACACTTTCAACGTTTTCAGTTGCAGGTCTCAGCAACGGGTGAGCCGCGCCCGCCATATCCGCTCCTATCGACAATGCTTTTGCTACATCGAGCCCGCTTCTAATTCCTCCTGATCCTATCACCTCTATCTTGACTACTGAGGATACCTCGATTATGGATGCAGCCGTTGGTATTCCCCATTCTAGAAACGTCTTCGCCACGTCCTTTCTCTCGTCATCTTCTTCTCTCAGTCTAAGCATCTCGATTTTCGCCCAACATGTTCCACCAGCGCCCGCCACATCTATCGCTCTAACACCGGCGCCTTCAAGTAATTTTGCAACCTCTGAGGATATTCCGCATCCGACTTCCTTCACGATCACGGGAACATCCAGTCTCTCACATGCTTTCTCAATCATCTTCAACACATCTCTAAACTCTGTTGACCCCTCGGGTTGGATTAATTCTTGAAGTGGATTTAGATGTATTGAGATGGCGTTCGCTTCTATCATCTCAACAGCTTTTTCAGCGACCTCAACTCCATCCTTGACGAGCTGAACACCGCTGAGATTCGCTATTAGGAAGAGGTTTGGAGCCCTTTCACGAGCAACCTTAAACGTGTATTCAAACTTCTCATCTTCTATAGCTGCTCTCTGGCTCCCGACCTCCATGGGGATCGAGAACCTCTCAGCCGCCTCCGCCAAGTTTCCATTTATCTTAGCTGCTTCGGGGATTCCCCCCGTCATGGCCTCTATTAGAAATGGCATTCCAAATGTCTTCCCAAGAAAACTTGTCTCGGTTGAGATTTCATCCAGATTTAATTCAGGCAACGCTCTATGTATGAGCTCCACATATTCAAGCCAAGTGGTCTTCTCCTCAAAGCTCACATCAAGCTCTAAGCTCAGCTTCAAGTGATCTCTTTTCCTCAAGTTCATGATTCTTCCGATAAAGGAGGATGAAGAATGATAAATATTTGCGGATCCAATACTCGATGTGGAAGTATGGGTAGGAGGATGCCAGCGGTAGCTGGAGCATTTTATCCGTCATCGGCTGAGAGTCTTAGGATGGAGATAGAGAACTGCTTCCAACATAGGATTGGACCTGGGAGGCTGCCAAAGCACGTTATGGGTGAGCGTAAGCCGCCGTCCCTGATCTCTCCGCATGCTGGTTACATCTATTCCGGCCCTGTTGCGGCTCATAGCTATCTCCAGCTTGAGGATAGGATGAGACCCGAGGTGGTCGTGGTTTTGGGGCCAAATCATTATGGAGTTGGGTCAGCCGTCTCGATTTATCCTGAGGGAGAATGGATCACGCCTTTTGGAAGCGTTAAGATCGATGAAAAGCTTGCGTTGAGGCTCGCCGAACTCTCAGATATATTCACTCTTGATGAAGTTTCACATCTCAGAGAGCATTCGATAGAGGTTCAGATACCGTTTCTCCAATATGTTCTCGGAGGATTCAAGCTTCTCCCAATATGTCTATTGGATCAAGGACTTAAGACCTGTCTTGAGGTGGGTAGATGCCTTGCAGAGGCCTTGAGAGATTATGAGAGCTTTTTACTAGTCGCTTCAACAGATCTAACCCACTATGAACCTGATGAGATCGCAAAAGAGAAGGATTCACTAGCTCTGGAGAAGGTTCGAGAACTAGATATCGAGGGACTCTATCAAGTAATCCGTGAAAACGACATCTCCATGTGCGGATACGGCGCAGTCGCCGCAGTCCTCGAAGCATCTAAAAGACTTGGAGCAAAGAAGGCTGAGATCTTAAAGTATGCGACGAGTGGGGATGTAACTGGTGATAGGAGCGCCGTCGTCGGCTATGCGGCGGTCAAGATAGAGCTTGAATGATAGAAATAGTTAAGAGTTATTAGGTGATTCTCCACGATGGATTCAGGATGAGCAAAAGAGCGAGAGAAAGGGCCAGAGCTGAAAGAGAGGAACAGCCTGTTCCAGCGGTGGTCGAGCAGATAGTTGGTAGAACTGGGGTAACCGGCGAAGTCACTCAGGTCAGGGTCAGGATCCTTGAGGGAAGGGATGCTGGGAGAGTTATATCGAGAAATGTTAAGGGACCTGTTAGAGTCGGAGACATCTTAATACTCTTGGATACGGAGAGAGAGGCTGAAAAGATAAAGTGAGCATTGAGAATCTTCATTAGATAGATTATTTTTGGTGGTTTGAGGTTAGGGGAATAAGCCATGCCGACCAAGCATAGATGTGCATTCTGTGGCCGAGATTTCCTCCATGGAAAGGGAATACTCTACGTTAAACGTGATGGAACTCAGCTCTGGTTCTGCTCAAGAAAATGTAAGGTTAGTATGATAGATTTTAAGCGTGATCCAAGGAAGTTTAAGTGGACGAAGTATTACGGGACTGAGCGAAGAGGGGGATAGGCTAAAATTCACCCCTCACATTTAGATCGGCATGGAAGTTGAGAGAACATTCGTTATGCTTAAGCCGAGTTGTATACAGAGGGGATTCATAGGAGAAGTCATATCGAGGTTTGAGAAGAAGGGGCTAAAGATAATTCAATTGAAGGTTGAGAAGCTTAGCAGAGAAAAGGCCGAAAAACTGTATGAAGTTCATCGGGGAAAACCATTCTATGAAAACCTGATAAACACAGTCGCGGGAAAAACCGTGGTCCTGATGATTCTGGAGGGCAGGAAGGCGATAAGCGTCGTCAGAAAACTCGTTGGAGCAACTGATCCAGCGGAAGCAGAGGCTGGAACCATTAGAGGAGATCTAGCGATAGAGCTTACCGACAATCTTATCCATGCAGCCGATAGTCCAGAATCTTATCAAAGGGAGCATAGGATATTCTTCTCCGAGGACGAGCTTGAGACCTATTAAATGGTTGGGAGCAGGGAGTTAACGTTCGACCTGCATATCAATAGGTTTATATGAATGCTCATCGAGGCCGAAGCTCTCGCACACTCCATTCTCAGCCTAGTGGTTGCTTCCCTCGCCTAAAGGCTGAGAAAATCTAATCTATAATAATTGCGAGGGCCACCACGGTCAGGGATAGGATCGTTTGAAGGATGAGAAGAATCTTCATCTAATTGGCCACATAATCTACATCACGTTGTATATCTCGTTAATCGCGTCCTCAATCATCTTCTATAACTCTGCAAATTTAGCTACATTATTATATGCTGGTTGGATCATCCTTGCCTGTGGTTTAGCCATCCTGATAATCTCGAGCCAAACGCGGAGAAGAGCTCATAGGGTAAGTGAGACTCTCATTCAGAGCGGGATATATGCTTATGTGCGGCATCCAGAGTTCCTAGGCCATATGCTGATGATCATATCGTTAACCTTTATGGCGCAGCATCCTATCAGCGCGGCCATAGGGCTCGTGTTGCTTCTCCTATTATGCATCGAAATTGTGGAAGAGGATAAGAGGAATATGGAGAAATTCGGCGATGCATACAAAGATTATATGAAAAAGGTTCCGAGAATAAATCTATTGGCTGGGATCATCAAGAGCATATGTGAGAGAAGATCTGAGTAAAGGAGTCGGGAAAGTGAGGAGAAGCGAGCATCGAAAACTCATTCTCCCCGTATTGCTGAAGGATGGGAAATTAACTTTGAAGGAATTAGAGGAGAGAACCTTCACGTACACTTATCATTTCCATGCGTTTGGATATACTTTCCATAATAAACTGATAGGAAAACTATACAATCTCATTCCATGGCTTAAACATCCAGCGAAATGGCGTGAGACAGCCGAGGAAAAGGTAAACATCGAGATGGAGTGTAAACGCTTAATTGAGGATGGCCTGATCAGATTAGGCGAAGATGGCAGGTATGAGCTGACCGAAAGCGGGAAGATGGAGGCGGAGAAAGTCGCAAGGGAAATGGCGGGGAAGGTGACCCTGCTTGAGAAACAGGTTTTAAGTTCGACTGCCGCGGCAAGGAACACCGTTATCACCAATGCATGTTTAGCGGTAATGAAGCTTTTAACGGGTCTACTTAGCGGTAGCGCTGGTTTAATCGCCGATGGAGCAGATGCTGCAATCGACACGATCTCCGCATCCGTAGTCTGGGTGGGAGAGAAGATTAGGAAAGAGGCTCTAGGGATGCTCGTAATAATCTTCATGATGTTCATAACCGCCATCAGTATAGGCTATGAATCTATCATGAGAATTGTGGGCATCATGACAGCGTCAGTCTCCCCGATTTCCTCTCCCTACTTAGTGATCTTAGTGGAAGGAGCGGCGCTTCTGATAGCCTGCTTTCTTTACCTTTACCAACGTTATGTTGGAGTGAGGAACGGAAGCCTAGTTCTAATATCTCAATCGATCGATTCCCGAAACCACATCTACATAGCCGTCGCAGTCATAGTGGGCGCCGCCTTCTCGACCTTTAACATAAATTTCGTTGACGCTCTTGTTGGAGCATTCATTAGCATCAGAATCTTTAGAGACGGCGTTGAGCTATCAAGGGAAGTGGCCACATTTATTAAAGGAGAGGCCGTCGATCTCTCAAGATACGAAATACCGTTTCAAAAGCATTGGAAGTTAAGCAAGCTTGAGACATTTAGGATCTGGATCTTATACTCAATCGAGAACCGTCTAAACACGAAGGAAGCCTTAATCGAATCCTTGGAAAGGGTTTTCAGGCGGAGGTACTTTCCCACGTTAAGTGAATCTAGATATGCTATTGGCGAGGAAATCAACTTCGAGGAAGAATTCAATAACTTGATTAAACCATTGTTGGAGAATCGGCTCGTCGATGAGGAAGATGGAAAATTTATTCTAACGGAAACAGGTAAGAGACGGATTAGTGGCATATTTAGAAGCCTTAGATACCGTGAAATTGGATAAACAAAGTGAAAGCACGGACTAGAGAACCTGAGAGGATATCAGGACAACTATAAAGTGGAAGTCTGAAACCAAGACCTAAGGAAAATTGAGATCAGAGTCTTGAGACATACCATAATATTCTTTAAGTTCTCCCAGATACAACTTACGTGAAGATGTCGTGATAGAAGGTAACAAGCTGCGGAAAATCGTCGTTTGCACTCTTTCGGCAATAGTAACGATAAGCGTGATAGCATATCTAAATACGCTACCGAAGCCAGTTTTCGAAAAACCATACTGGATTAGCATTATCGCATTGCCAGCTCATCGAGGCCTGGACTGCGCTTATAGGGAATGCCTTGAGTAATGTAGGATGAAGAATGTTTTACCGAGTTGGTAGTTAATTTTATATACTATTTTTCATATCTTACCTCAGATGTAGTATGGGGTTTGTGACCGTTTCTGCGAAGGTTCGGAGGGAGCTTTGGGAGAAGTTGAAGAGCTATGGGGTGAATATCAGCGAGGTGATCAGGCGTTCCCTCGAAGAAGAGATTAGGAGGAGGGAGGAAGAGGAGGCCAAAAGGCTTCTAGGAGAGGCATCTAAACATTTGAGGAAACTAAAGGAAGAAGAGATCATCGAGTCCATCAGGAAGAGCAGGGAGGAGCGATGAAGTATCTATTTGACGCGAGCGCTATCCTAAACCTAGTGAGGAGGCTTGGAGAGAGGTCGCTGAAGATCTTGAGAGGAAACTACATCCTCACGCTAACGATCTACGAGATTGGTAACGCATTATGGAGAGAGACGAAGCTATTGAAGAAGCTGACGGCGGATGAGGCGGAGGAGATAATGAGAGCAATCATAACATTAACAAACTTCATGCAGGTAATCGCGTTGGAGGACCCCGTAGAAGTGCTCAGAACATCTAACGAGATCGAGACGACATTCTATGACGCGGCATATGTAGTTACAGCGTTGAGAAAAGGTCTAACCCTTGTGACCGACGATAAGAGGCTGGCGGCGAAAATAGAAAGACATCGGGACATAATCCTAGAAGAATATGAAGGAGAATTGCATGTGATTGAATCGGCTGAACTATGACGAGCCAAATACTAGCTAGGTAGTTCTCTAAGTTTTCACATATGACTGGAATAATTCTAAGACCTTCCGGTATGCGTATTTGTCTGGATTTCCACTTTCTCTCCAGGCCAGAGCTGTAGATGGCGGCCGACAAATGTTTATAGACTGAGAAAGTTTATGTAAGCTGAGAAAGTTGTCCGCACCAAAACCCTTGCCGAGACAACCTGAAGTCAACATAGGAACACTTGGCCATGTCGATAATGGTAAGAGCACGATCGTCCAAGCGATCACGGGAATCTGGCCCGCTAGGCACTCCGAGGAGCTTAAACGAGGAATAACGATTAGGATAGGTTATGCAGATGCAGCGATCTATAGATGTCCAAGCTGTGAGGAGCCCTTCAACTACACGACTGAAGAGAAGTGTCCTAGATGCGGCTCGAAGACCGAGTTCGTTAGAGCGGTCTCATTCATAGATTGTCCAGGCCATCATTCGCTCATGGTGACCATGCTCTCCGGAGCAGCTCTATTCGATGGAGCAATATTCGTCGCAGATGTTAGGCATAAGTTCCCACAACCTCAGGATAGAGAGCATCTACAAGCAGCCTTCATCATGGGCGTCAAGAACATGATCTTCGCCCAGAATAAGATTGATCTCGTGGATAAGGAGAGAGCCTTAGAGAACTATGAGGAGATAAAATCTTACATCAAGGGGACGATAGTCGAGGATGCCCCGATAATCCCTATCTCAGGTCAACATGCGGTTGGAGTCGAGCCTCTTCTATGGGCCATGGAGAAATTTATCCCAACACCACCTCATGATTTGACGAAGCCGTTTAGAATGCCTATTCTGAGATCATTCGACGTGAATCCGCCTGGAACTCCTGGGGATAAGATTAGGGGTGGAGTAATCGGGGGAGCGATCATCCAAGGAGTTGTGAGAGTTGGAGATGAGATCGAGATAGCTCCAGGAGTCAAGGTCGAGGAAACCGGAAAATATGAGTCATTGGTAACCGAGGTCGTCAATATTAGAGCTGGCGGGAGAAATGTTGAAGAGGCGAAAAGCGGAGGATTAACTGGGATAGAGACAAAGCTCGATCCAGCCTTAACGAAATCGGATGGCATGATCGGAAATATGGCTGGATCACCTGGAACGCTTCCACCTACAAGATATACGCTGAGCTTAGAGTATGATCTCTTTGAGTATGTCGTGGGAGTTCAAGAGAGGATAAAGGTGAACCCAATAAGCGTTAAGGAGCCCTTGGTCTTAAACGTCTATTCAGCTGTAACGAGTGGAGTCGTGACCAAGAGGAGTGGAGATAGAATTGAGGTCGCCTTGAGGAGACCGGTCGTGGCCATGGATGGAGACAAGGTCTCGATATCTAGGATGATTGGATCCGCTTGGAGATTGATAGGTTATGGGAGGATAGTGAGCTGAGAAAAATCCATGAAAGTATTATTCGATACGAGCTTCCTAATGCTTTCAGCAGAACTTGGAAAAGACTTGATAAGCTTGGCTGAAGATGCCGTCGGCGAAAAGATAGAGCCATACATTTTATCCGATAGTTTAGAAGAGCTTAAGGCGATCTCGAGACATACGGGGAAGAGAGCGTCTCTAGCGAAGGTGGCATTAAAGCTTGCCGAGAAGATGACATTAATCAAGCTTGATCTTGAGGAAGCTTTGGAGGTTGATGAAAAATTGCTGAGGGCATCGAGAATACATGGACTAGTCCTCGCAACCATAGATTCTAAATTGATGAAGAGGGCGAGGGAGATAGGGGTTCCTGTTCTCAGCGTTGGAAGAGGACTTAAGATAAGGCTTGAGGGAATCGTTCCCTAAATCATGCTTTGAGTGAAGGAACGTTGTTCATCCTTTTATAGGGGGCTTCCCAAGAGCAATAAACATATATTCTGCTAAGTGTTGATCATTTGGGCGTAAGAGTGCTTGATAGTGTTGGATGTGTTGGGTTATGTTCAACCTTATAGAGGTTGAAGATACTATAGGAATAGTTCCGAAAGATTTTGGGAAGCCCCTTAAACAGGTTGCTCTAGAAGAACTTAGAAGCCTCTATGAGGGAAAGATCGTGGAGGGGCTCGGATACGTAATCATGGTCACCGATGTCGAGGTTGATCCGATGGGCATACTCCTCCCCAGGGATGGATCAACCTATCATAGGGTTAAGGCTAAGCTCCTAACCTTCCAGCCGAGAGTTCAGGAGGTTGGAGAGGGAGAGGTCGTGGAGATAACTGAGTTTGGAGCATTCATAAGAGTTGGACCATTAGACGCCTTACTCCATATCTCCCAAATAATAGATGATTATATCACCTATGATGAGAGACACTCGATCCTAACCGGCAAGAAGACTGGGAAGAGGCTTGAAGTCGGAGATGACGTGAGATTCAGAGTGGTTGCGGTCTCATTAACCCATGGAACTGTTGGAAAAGTTGGAGTCACGACCAGACAACCATACCTCGGAAAGCTCGAATGGATCAAGGAGAGCTTGGAGAAGCTCAAGCCGGCTGAAGAAAAGGCGAAGGCGGTTGCCGGTGAAGGCTGATGCCTGCTAGAGAGAAGGCTTGCAGAGAATGTAAGTGGATTACGACTAAGAGCGTTTGCGAAAACTGCGGATCATCAAATCTAACCACAAACTTCGCTGGATTAATAATAGTTGTGGACCCTGAAGGATCTGAGATAGCGAAGGAGCTTGGATTGAGGAAGCCTGGAGCCTATGCAATCAGAGTCGCTTAGATGGCCTCCCAAGAAGAAGATATTCTTCCCAGAAGAGGCTAGAAGAATTCTTAAGAGACCCGCTGGGAAGCTGATCACAGGAGATCCCGATGATGTTGCGAGACGTGTGAATTCCATTATAGAGTTTGATGAGCCTAAGCTCGTCGTGGCGGTCGGAGACTACACTTCAAAGAAACTTAGAGAAGTCGGCGCGAGGGTAAACCTCTACATAGTTGATGGAAGAGTGGAGAGAAGAGCCGCCGAATTATTCAAGCCTGAAAACCTAAAGGTGGTGAAGGTCGTTAATGAAGCTGGAACTTTAAACCCAGACGCCGTCAAAACATTACACAAACTCTTGAGGAGAAAAGAGTTGAAGAACACGGTTTTGATTGTTGATGGTGAAGAAGACTTATTGACTCTCGCCGCTATTTTATCTGCACCTGATCAAACGATCATCGTTTATGGTCAGCCTGGAAAAGGAAGCGTTGTCGTGAGAGTTGATGACCGCGTTAGAGATTTGGCTTTGAATATTCTTAAGCTCGCAAGATATGTGGATTGATCACTTTTTCTCGGTCTTGAATTGCGTGTAGTGGCAGTGGCCGCAATAGTATCTGTCTCCGTGATCGGCCATTATGTATCCTTCACCGCATCTTGGACAAAAGATCACGTTTTTAACTATCTTACCGTCTTGAACCTTGTATTTCTTCCAAAGCTGAGCTTGCTTACCCAGTCTTCTTCACCTCCTCCAATAATCCATGCCTTCTTAGGATGTGTTTTCTCTCAATTCTCTTAGCATCTTCAACCGTGTCATAGATGTGTATGTGGGCCTTCGCCTTTAATGTCCCGAACATGGATTCGAGCTTCTCAACTATCACTCTCTCGATTTCAACTCCATACTTCTCGGCGATGAGCTTCCTAACTTCATCTCTCCTAGGCGTTCCTGATTCATAGGATATTATCAAATCGAGTTCCCGCCTATTCAACAACTTATTCATCCAATCTCTCCTAACCTCTATGTTCAAGCAACCACCTCCTCCTTCTCCTTCTTAACTGGAACTAGAACCGCGTTTATCTGGACTATCTCCGGGCTTATTACGTTGCCTCTAACCATCTTCCTCCTCCTCAAGCCCTTCTTTCTCCTAAGCTGTCTACGCTTCTTTTTCTTGGATGGAGGCTTCTCCTTTGGATGAAATCCAACTCCACCGGATAACAGTATTCTAACTCTTCTGGGTCCACCTACATCCGGCCTCATGGGAAATCCGTCTTTATCCGTTCCACCAGTTATCCTGATCCTATAACCTTTCAAACCTATGACGGATCCATCTAACTCGTCTCCAATCTTCTTTCCAACAAATAGGGAGAATACTCTTGGATCTAGGGTTATGGTTTTGGCGGTTCCATCCTCCGGATTCGATAAGACCAGTCTCGGGCCACCGGCTTTCTCCGACATCTTCGCAAAAGATCTTAAAATGCCACTATAAATAACCTAAGTAATCCCATACTTATATAGACGATTATCTAGCCCAAAGCGGGTTCTGCGCTCTCTTAATCTTCACAATCTCCTCTAAGACTTGCTTCGACTCTTCATCCAACATGTCATTATACTCTTTGAGGAGGAGCCTTGCATCGTTCTCCGGTATCGCGACGTAGAGGGTTTCTCCTTCATGGATATGTCTTCCCATCACCGGTTCTCTCATCGAGATCGCAACCTTCATTCCACTCTTTGCCTCAGATATGCTTTGACCTCTGTCCTGGATCTGAGCTATCGTTCCCACGATCTTTCCCTTCGAGTTCATCATGGAGTATTTTGGCTTCACTATTCCGCCTAATACCTCGATCCCGAAGATCGCCGGCTTACTCCTTCTGAAAACGTATCCTTCGAGGACTTTTATCTTCCCAGGTTTGATCAAGGATTCGAACGCTCTGAGCTTCCTCCTAGTCGTTTCTTCTCTAACCCAATCCAAGTATTCCTCGACGATCTTGAATAGGACTGGGCCCTTAAACACTCTTATGCCTCTATTGTTCGCATCTATTTCGAGTTGATGCGAGATCTTCACGTTGAATGCGAGGATCACTCCCTTAAACTCGTCCTTCGATCTAACTATCTCCGCCTCCACCACATCCCTCTTACTCACATCACCTATTCCAGCTCTTCTAACGGGTATTCCACGCTCCCTCAGGAATAGGATCGCGGCTTCAAGAGTCCCAAGCGTATCTGCCTTGAGAACCACTCCAACCTTATCCGTGCTCAGTAGGATTTCTCCAACATCACTTCTGACTTTTTCAAGGATTTCTTGTTCTTGTTTCGGTGATGGAATCACGTAGAGCGGTGATCCTGCTATGGCCTTACTCAAGCCCTCTGCAACTATCTTGACTCCAACCGCTGCCTCGACAGAATCCACTCGCTTGAACTTGTCTCTTGGATCTCTCATCTCGTCAAGTGGTTTCGGCATGAGCAGCGCTCTAACTTTTGTGGTGAATGGACCGTCGAATCCCATTAAAGCTATTCTATCTCCGACCCTGAGTATTCCATCATTGATTATTGCATTTATTGTGGTTCCAATTCCCTCTTCTTCGAGAACTTCTAAGACCGCTCCTTCAGCCGGCCCTTCATGCAGGGTTAGCTGCTCCTTCATGAATGCTTGAGCTAATCCTAGGAGGACTAGGAGGAGGTCTGGGACTCCTTCACCGGTTTTCCCGCTCACTGGAACTATCGCCAGGGTTCTCGTGAAGTCCTTGATCCTAGAGTAGAGATCTGCCTTGAAGCCGTAGAATGAGAGATCTCCTATCAGGCTATAGATTCTGTTCTCCAGATCTTCTTGAACAGATCTTGATTGCGCTTGGAAGGTCTTCGGGAATGGGGCGAGTTCCTGAGGCTTCCAGCCCGGGATTAAGTCGATCTTATTCGCGGCGATTATGAATGGAGTCTTTCTGGCCTTCAATAATTGGATACTCTCTCTAGTCTGCTCCTGAACGCCTTTCATGACATCTATCACGAGGATTGCGAGATCCGCGAGTGATCCTCCTCTCCTCCTGAGATTCGCGAACGCCGCGTGGCCAGGAGTATCTATGAAGAGTAGTCCAGGTATCTCAAGCTTCTTGATCTTAATCTCCCCTAGAAGAGATCTACAGGTCTCGACGACCGCGTCGAGCGGGAAGAGGCTTGCGCCGATATGCTGGGTCATCCCTCCGGCTTCTCTAGCGGCGACCAGGGTTCCCCTCATTCGGTCGAGTAATGTTGTCTTGCCATGATCGACGTGGCCTAGGACCGCTACTATTGGGGATCTAAGCTTGGACAAGGTTTTTCGCCACTATCAAGTCTCTCTAGATCACTTTAAAACCTATTTCTCCCCCTTTATGAAAGGTATAGGATTGGGGTTCCGTTATAATGGGGATCTGGACCCAGCTCTTCTTTAACTTGGTTGAACGCTTCTCGGATTGAGAGGTTTTCAGCATATATTTTTCGGAGGAGTTTTATGGTGAACGTGTCTCCATATGTCGGCGAGATCTCCCCCTTGAATCCTATGTATGCTTTTGCTCCTCGCTTGAAGAATGCCATGGCCATCACCTCATCATCTCCTGTAAAGCATGACATGGCTATGACTATGGCTTTCTTGAATCTTCCATGGAGCTTATCGATTATGTAATGGGGTGGGGCGACGCAGTAGGTTTCATTCGAGAAGAATGGTCTTCCGAGGAGAAGATATCCCGCCTCGACCTCCCTTTTATGGGATTCTGGGCCACATCTCTCTATGAAGAGCCCCCCGCCTATGAATAGTCCTATCGGCTGCCTTATCCTGCCACCATGAACCCTGAAGATTATGAGCCCATAATCTTTTGATGGAAGTTCTTTTAGGAGGTTTAGGGTCGTGTTTTCTGGGCCATAGACGTCTACCGTGAATCCAGCTTGCTCCAGGATCTTCTTCGCGGACTCTATGAACGTCTTATTCGGGTAGTCTATTGATAGGCCGTCTAGGATTGCGGCTTTTTTGGGAATTTCTTCTCCCGGTCCTTGGCTTAGATAGGCTGTGAATGAGATCAGGGCTATCGCTATGATTAGGATTAGTAGGATCCATGGCCATCTCCGCTTCCTTTTAGAGAAGTAGATCCCCTTCCTTCGACGAGACACCATTCATCTATGGATTTGGGTCGGCTTCTATAAACACTTTTATACGCTATCGGATCAATATTTTGTCGAGTTCAGAGGGATTTGAGTGAAGAAAATCTTATCATCAGTTTTTATTCTTCTCTTCCCTTCAGCTCTCTCATTATTTCTGGTCCCGCCCAAACAATTCTCTGGGAGCAAATGACCCTGGCCGTGGTCTCGTTGGCCTCGATCCTGACGATGCTCGTGACGACAGTTACATGAAGAGATAAGGGAGAGCAAATTCATTGAAGACTTCATTCAAGCCTTAAAAACCTAGTGATCACTCCAAGATATGTCCGGCCTAGGTTTAATGCTTGGAGGCTTATAGTATGGCTCCCTAAGATAGACCGCTTTCAAGAACAGCTTCTCCAATTCTTCATCACTTGCCCCAGACCTCATCGCATTCAAGAAATCAACATGATTATCATTTCTCATTAAGCATGGCTTAAACTTCCCATCATGGGTTATCCTAATCCTATTATCATTCATGCAGAAGACATAGTTGTTAACAGGTCTAACGAATTCAACCCAAACTCCATTTGGCAAAAGGTATTGATGTCTTAGATGAAGTCTCCTAATAATCTTCTTGACGGCGATCTCGCTGAACCTCTCCTCAACCTCTCCAAGATCATAATGATATCTCTCATAAAATTCACCCTTAAATGGTCCAAGAGGTATGAGCTCGATGAGCTGTAAGATCACCTTCCCCGAAGAATCTAGCTTCTCAATAAATGAGACGAAATTATCTATCTCATCGTCATTAACATCTCTCATCACAACGACGTTCAGCTTTATGGGATTCAATCCAGCATCAAGCGAAGCCTTAATCGCCTCCAAAGTATACCGATAGACTTTTTCGCCAACATCCTCCCTATGCCCAGTTATCCAACAGTATCTCTTCGGGTTTAAAGAGTGAAGACTTATGTTCACCCTCTTCAAGCCTTTCTCTCTAAGCTCTGAGGCAAGTTCAGGTATCCTGGTCCCATTCGTAGTCATGGAAAGATCTCTTAAACCAAGTCTCCCAAGCCTCTCAACTATCTCAAGTATATCAGATCTAAGCATGGGTTCTCCGCCCGTGAGCTTGACGGAATCTATTCCAAATCTCATCAATATCCTAACTATTCTCTCAATCTCATCAGGAGTCATGATGACTTCCGGGTTTTCATGAATTCCCTCGTGATGACAAAATATACAGTTGAAGTTGCATCTACTGCTCGGCATAACCGAGATCCTAACGCCCTTAACCGGTCTACCATATCTATCGACTAAGGTCATCTTCACCAAGACTATCGGATTACCTAAGAATTAAATATTTCACCTTAAAATTTTGAAAACATCATGGACATCGAGCATGATGAGCCGCAAGGAAGCTGAAAATTTTAGCGATCCTCTAATTTCTTCCCGTGTTAAAACTCATCGTGTCTTATTGAATTATTTTTCATTAATGAAAGCCATGGAAATCGTGAAATTTCGATAAGATCTACTCCCTAAGTGATGGCGGTGAAGACTACTCTAGATCGATCTCTTAACGAATTAAGTGCTTGAGCTTGTTAAGAATTCCTTTAAGGCATCCTTGATTTTTAGGCCGCTTCTGCTTTTATGTCTTTTAATTCCATGTTGCTCGAGGATTGCTGAGACGCTTGGACCGAACTCGGAGGCTATCACCACGTTAACGCCTAGATCCACGAGAGCTTTAACAGCTATTGGTCCGCATCCATACCGATACTTTATTCCTGGGTTTTCGATCACCTTGACTTCTTTAACATGATCGTCTTCCATCTCTATTATTGTGAATGTTTTCGCCCTTCCGAATACATGTGAGACAACATCTTCTAATCCCTTTTTCCCATCGCTGGCGACCGCTATCTTCACATAATCTATCAGTATCTCATCCTTGATTAATCTTTAACTGTTGAGCATTTCTCAATATCTCTACACCAGATATATAATAGCCTGAGAATCATTCAGTATTGGAATGGCTGAGGAGAAGATAGTCCTCGGAATAGAGTCCACCGCGCATACACTTGGATTCGGGATAGTCTCGACCACCGGTAAGATCCTCGCAAATGTGAACTACGTCTATAAGCCTAAGGAAGGTGGGATACATCCTAGAGAAGCCGCACAGCATCACTCGATGCACGCGGCGAGGGGCGTTATGGAAGCTCTTAGGAGAGCTGGGATAAGTCCTGAGAGAATAGATGGGGTGGCCTTCTCCGCTGGACCTGGAATGGGGCCCTGTCTTAGGGTTGGAGCAACCTTGGCGAGAGCCTTGGCCCTAAAGCTCAATAAGCCCCTCCTAGCGGTCAATCACGGTGTTGCTCACATCGAGATAGGGAGACTGGTTACGGGAGCCAGAGATCCGGTCGTCCTCTATATCGCCGGAGGAAACACCTTGATAACAGCATACCTCGACGGCAGATATAGGATCTTCGGAGAAACTCTCGATATAGCGGCTGGAAACTGTCTAGATGCCTTCGGGATCGAGGCTGGAATAGGTCCTATGCCTAATCCAGAAGTAAAGGCCAGAGAGGGAAGGAAGATTCATCCACTGCCGTATAGGGTTAAGGGAATGGATGTCTCTTTTTCAGGATTATTGACCGCGGCCTTAAAGCTCTTGAAAAAGGGAATTAGAATTGAGGATGTATGTTTAAGCATAACTGAAACCGTTTACAGCATGTTGACCGAAACTCTCGAGAGAGCCTTAGCATTCACGGAGAAGAAGGAAATTCTGCTCGTGGGAGGCTTGGCGAGAAGCATTAGATTGAGGCAGATGATAGAGGCCATGGCGAAACTCCACGATGCCAAGGTCTATGTAGTCCCACCTGAATATGCTGGAGATAATGGGGCGATGATAGCGTGGACGGGAGCCCTCCAACTACTATCAGGTCTAGTAATAAGAGTTGAGGAGAGTGTGGTTAAACCTAAGTTTAGGATAGATGAGGTTGAGGTGAAGTGGAGGAACCTAAACGGATCCAAGTAATCAGGATAGGTGCTGAAGCAATCGTGTCAAAGCTTAGATGGAATGGATTCGATCTCATTTCAAAGCATAGAGTTCCAAAGCCCTATAGGATTCCAGAACTTGATAGATGGATTAGAGATAAGCGGACGATCCACGAAGCAAAGATCCTTGTTGAATTGAAGAGAGCGGGAGTTCCGGCTCCAGCGATAATCCTCCTAGATAGGAGTAGCTCAACGATCTACATGCAATATATCAAGGGAATTGAATTGAAGAAGGCTTTAGACGAACTTGACCCGGTTAGAATCGAGAAGATTGCGGGGAAACTTGGTGAAATCGTTGGAAAGATGCATTTGAGAGGGATCGTTCACGGAGACCTAACTACCTCGAATGTAATCTTAGACGAAACAGAGAAAATTTACTTGATAGATTTTGGATTAAGCTCGGTGAGCGATGACGTTGAAGAACTCGCCGTCGATATACACCTACTCGATAGAAGTCTTGAAAGCGCTCACCACAAGATCAGGGAAAGATTCATGAAACACTTTTTGCTCGGATACTCCAAGATCGTCGGAAGAGATCGTACCTTAGAGATTCTGAGAAAGGTCAAGGAGATTAGGATGAGGGGCAGATACGTTAAGAGAGGCGGCTGAAGAGAAACTCCACTTAAAGGGGGAAAGACTTGAATAGTCTGATAAACTGATCTGGGTTGAAGATGGTGAGAAGATTCGTCATAGTGACGACGAATAGAGGGAAAATGGAGGAATTCAGCGAGATCTTCACGGAGTATGGATTCGATTTTAGGGTGGAGCCCATGGCCACTCCAGAACTCCAGGAAAACGATCTCAGAAAGATAGCGCAATATAGCGTCTTCTATGCATACAAGGTTCTTAGAGAACCGGTCTTAGTCGAAGATGCGGGATTATTCATCAAGACGTTAAACGGGTTCCCAGGACCATATAGCTCCTACGTCTATAAAACAATTGGAATCGATGGAATTTTAAAGCTCATGAAAGATGTGAGGGAGAGAGAGGCGAAGTTTGAATCAGCTCTAGCATTTTATTCCCCATTAACTGAGCTGAAGATGTTCACGGGAACTATTGAGGGAAGAATCTCGGAAGAACCTAGGGGAAGCGGTGGATTCGGATTCGATCCAATCTTCATCCCAAATGGATCGGATAAAACCTTCGCTGAAATGGATTTGGAAGAGAAGAATAAGTTCTCTCATAGAGCTAGGGCTGCGAAGAAGTTTGCGGAGTGGTTTAAGAACTTGAAAGCCTTGCCGCCGATCTATCAGGATTAGATTCTTTTAGCCTTTCTATCGAGATATATTCTCGGAAATCCCCTTATCCAGCTTAAATCATTTAGGTAAAAGGTTCTGATGTCATCTAAGCCATAGAGGGCTAAGGCTAATCTTTCTAAGCCGCCGCCCCACGCCAAAACCCTATACTTTACTCCAAGCGGAATGGTTACCTCTGGTCTAAAGATTCCCATACCTATCAGTTCAAGCCATACCCCTTTATCCTTTAGATAGACAACGGCTTCGGCGGATGGCTCTGTATATGGGAAGTATCCAGGTCTGAATCTCACGTCCTTTAATCCAAGCTTTGAGTAGAACTCCTTTATTAGACCTAGGAGATCTCTGAAGCAGACGTTCTTATCCATCACTATTCCCTCGATTTGATGGAACTCCGCTAAATGCCTCCAATCAACCCTCTCATTCCTATAAATCCTATCGACTGAGAAGACCTTTACGGGAGGATCTCTATGTTCGGCCAAGTATCTGATCGTCGTTGCAGTTGTATGTGTTCTGAGAATCAGTTTCCTAGCCTCTTCGATCTTCCATCTATATCTCCATCCAATTGAGCCTGTGTCTCCTCCATTTTCATGGGTCATCTTAACAGATTCAACGAATCTTTCTGGAAGATCTCCAAATCTAGGTTCAGCGAGGTAAAACGTGTCATGCATAGCTCTCGCTGGATGATCTTGTGGCTGAAAGAGAGCATCGAAGTTCCAGAAAGCCAGCTCGACTAGCGGCCCCCTAATCTCTTCGAATCCCATCTCGATGAAGATCTCCTTAATGAGCTTGATCAATTGTTGGAGCGGATGCCTTCGAGCTGAGAAGATTGGAGGAGTGGGAGCCCTGATATCGAATCTGCTGAGCTTGAGCTCTTTCCATTTTCCAGAGGCGATTAAGCTTTGAGTTAGCTTTGTGACTTCTTGAACTTCAAGCTCATCCGGACTTAAGCTCATCAAGAGTTCGGTGGGTTTTAAGATATGGATCCTCTTTTCAACCAGTTCGATGACTTCAGGTCTCTCCGCAAGCTCTAGGCAAGCGGATCTAAGATTTTCAGGAATCTCCTCAAATCTTCTCTCGCCCTCAAGTAATAGGTTTAGAACCTGTTCTTCTGGAGTTCTCTCCTTTGGATAGGTCTTGAGCCTCATATATGGCTTATCATCGACTCTAATGATCTCCACCCACCTGTTCCTCTTGGCCCAGATTAAGCCTATTCTAAAGATCTCTTCGCCTAATCTAGACTTTAGTTCTTTAAGCTCAGCCGATCCACCCAGCTCTTCGAGTACTTTGATCAATCTTCTCTCAGGCAATCCTTCCTTAGCGTAGATCTTGCCCTCAGCGCCGAGCTTAACCCACTTCTCAATTTTCTCCTCAACCTCAACCAAGCCTTTGGATGAAAGCCACTGAGCGGCTTTAGCGACAGATCCGATATCTCTTCCGATGATCTTAGCGAGCTCCTCAAAGCTTGTGGGCTTACCAGCTCTTCTAAGACCCTTCGCGACGAGCCTCTCAAGCCAATGTAGGGTCAGCTTCGAAACAATAAGCTACACCTCTCTTACATCCAGATCGAGATCCTCGATTTAAGCATATCTCGCTGGACATGATCCATGAATCGATTATCCGCCATTTCAATGAACATGCACCTGAATACTTCCAGCCTTTTTCGATTCAAGCAGCCTAACACTGATGATCGATGAATAGCTTTAAGACTACGTTCTGAAGAGATTTCTTGGAGGTCGAGAAGTTGTCGACGGAGGCCGAGAAAACCATTCAAGCAGTTCTCAGCGGTGACGAAATATTAGCTGAGCCGGATGAAGTCAGCTTAAAGTATCTTGGAAAGGGATACGGTATTCGAGAGGATAAGAAGGTAAAGTATTCTCCGATTGAAGCCTTATACTTGACTGAGATCGGGAAAATGGAGATCTTTGATGGAAGCGAAGGCAAGCTGAGCTTTCAGGAACTCTTGAGAAGATTTCAGCAAAGGGATCCAAATATTTGGAGAGACTATGTGGTTTACAGAGATTTGAGGAAGAGAAGATATGTGGTCAAGGAAGGATTCGGGAAAGAACTTAGATTCAGAGTATTTGAGCGGGGAAAATATGGAAAGGAGCCGGCGAAGTATCTGGTCGTCCCAATCTTTGAGGGAAGAGATGTTACGATCAAGAAACTCGAGGAATGGATGGCTATATCGAGGAAGATGAGGAAGGAGCTGGTGATAGCGGTCGTAGATAGGAGGAATGAAGTGATTTATTATAAGGCTTCACTAGTTGATTTGAGGAATGTTTAGGAAGGTTAAAGCCCTCTTAATCCTCACGAGGCCCCCAAATGGGATACTCATGTTCATAGCCGTATTGGCTGGAGTAACGCTTTCAAACAAG
>JAGGRY010000003.1 GCA_021159365.1 Nitrososphaerota archaeon
TAAGGAGAAGCTGGAGTGGGATGCCTTCAAGAAGTTTCTCTCCGATCTTGCCTTGATAAAACGATACGCTCCCCAAGACATTTCGATATGGGGCGAATGGCTCATCTATGGCACAGCTTTAGGAGTAGGGGATAAGGTCGTTAAAGCCATGAATGAGCTGAACATATCGCTAAGAGAAGCCAGCATAGCCGCCGAGATGCCTAGAGCCTTCACGCTCATAATGGCGATTACCTCGACTCGAGCCGGAGGAGGCGGAGGGGGAGGATTCGGCGCAGGCGGGGGATTTGGAGGCGGAGGAGCCGGAGCAAGATAAGCTGTGAACAGCTCTAGCGAGTATATGCGGGGGTGAGATTGCTTATCAAGGCATCTATGCGCATTTGAATATCCCTATATCTTTTTGTAAGCGCCTTTAACTCCTCCAAATCCTTCCTATATCTCCCTAGGATTTTTCGAGAAACCGCTTCATCAACGGGCACTTCCACCTTCAATAGCTTGCTCCATTCGACCTTTTTGCCTCGAAAAAGCGATGCGTATTAGTATCGTAAACGATAACACTTTTCCTTACTTTTCTTTTAACCTATTTCTCCTTTATGAGTAGCATAAAACTTATTTCAGCAGTAACATGTTCAGGTGATCAGGAATGGTGCTGCTGGACAGCGACATATTCATAGCGATCATTAAAGAAGAAGATAGGCTTAAGCAGCCCTCATTGAAGATATTAAAGGCAATCGAGAAAGAAAGTTAAAAAATGTATATGCTTCAGTTGCCAGCATTCGGGAAATAATCTTTTGGCTGCTGAACAGAAATCTTTGGGACAAAATATTACTAACGTTTCCAGAATTTTTGAATTAAAGAATTTGGAATGGATTCCGCTTATCAAAGAAATTTTCCTAACGGCTTCTGCCTTGATGGAGGAGTATGATTTGGGAGCTTTCGATGCATACATGGCAGCTACTGCTCTCTCAAAAGATAGGATAATAGTTAGCTCAGACCATGTTTATGATAAGATTACAAGGAATAAAATGCATTAGTCTGGAAGAAATCGCAAAGAGGTTATGAATGTTATCAGGTATTAGATTAGTTCTACGCTGTAAGCATCTTTTTCACCTAGACGCCGCGTTTGGCTATAATTCTGCTACCTTTAATCCCTCAACCTTGGCTATTTGAACTAATTTTTTATCAAATGTCAGGAAGCTATCTGCGCGTTTAGCGGATGCTAACTGGACTGCATCGGCGATGTAGATTCCATGCTTGAATACGTAGGCAGTAGATTCGATAAGCATCTTTAGATTTAGTGGAATAAGCTTTAACTGGCCGAGTTTTACGAGAAGGCGTGTTTCCCCGATAAATTTGGAAAACACTTCTTTTTCGTTTTCTAAAACACCTCTCCTGTGATATTTGTCCAGCACTACGGCCGTCTCTCCGATATTCCATACTGAGAAACTTAGCCTAATTTTTCCGGCATGAGCTTTCTCGTAAATTTTATCAATTCTATCAGTTTCTTCTTCGATTACGTATCTCTTGACTATGGCGCTAGTGTCTAGATATATTGTTTGATCGCTCATCCCGAATCTCCCGTACGACTTCTTCGGCCTTAATTCCTTTAGGTCTATTGGAGGCGATTTCAGAGCTTGTATAGAATCTGCTCTCTAGACCTAGGCTTTCACAGAGTTTGTCGAGGAAATCGAGTTCATCGTAGGTTTGCAGGAACTCTTCTACGGCATCGCTGAGACTTCTGCCTTCTATGGCGAGCTTGCTCTTGGCCCTCCTTACGACGTCCTCTCTGAGGGAAAGAGTTACCTTAACCTTCCTAGCCAAGGTTTTTCTATCCGTATATCCGTATTGACGTATATAAGGATTTCCGTACATACAGCTGAACCACAAACTTCAAAGGCGAATATGGCTCTCGAGATAAGTCGTATCTCTCCATTGCTATTCTTTAAGAGTATCATCAGTTTGAAAAAGGGGCTACTTAGAAGAGAGTAACGATGCATAGGGACGGGTTTCATAATTTTCGCAATTGATATGTTGAGGTTCGCAGTTTTCTCGCAGTGAGGACTAGCTTATCGGGGAATATTTTGTTGATTTATGGAAGAAGGTTTCATAGGCTGCTCGGCAGAATCTTGTGTCGTTTAACGAGGAATTCTTCGGGTTAAGAGAAGATGGATTTATCGCGGTTACAGGTTCCAACGAGAACCATCATCTCACCTATTACCTCTTCAGGAAGATGGGTTGCCCGGACATCTACGTGCACTTAGATTGCCACGACGACATCTTACTGATCGCCCTCCCAGGCAGGATCGGTGACCTCAGCCATGCATCCTTCGTCGGACATTTAATCCGAGAAGGAGTTACAGTAGCTTTCTACGGAACAAACTACCGGTCTCATCAGATGCTCCTCTTCGGGGGAAGCACCACCTGCTACCTGAGGAATAATTTATTCGTCTATGATCCCTTCAAGGTTCACTTCTTAGACTTCAGCCGTTATCTCGTGGTCTCTATGGGCATGTACAGGATGGTCGGGGTTGAGGGTGTTAGATCCTACATTGATGACTGCCTAAACTCTGGTAAGATTGAGGAGATCTATGTGAACGAGGATCTCGGCGTCCACCACGATCGAGTTAAGCTCTATCGATATGGCGAGGATATAATAATCCCAGATCTCAGCAAACCCTTAACACCATTTCCAGTCAGGATATCAATCTCCCTAGAGGACACAAATATATGCTAGCTCACATAAAAAGGCTGAATAATGAGAAAGACATATCATCTTACAACACGTCTACTATATGAAATGAGAGAGTTTTGGGACGGCGTCCTGTGGGGCATGGGATTTAGGGAAGTGGCCCCGAAGAAGAGGAAGAGGTGCAGGTTCTGCGGCCGCCTAATACCGGTGGACGCGAAATACTGCCCATACTGCGGCAAGCGGTTGAAATGAAGCTTGGAAAGATATTGGTGCGGAGTGTGATCTCCATCAAAATTTGCCGGAAAGAGATCTGCTGAAAACCGACTTTATTACCCAAAGATCTCATTAAACATGTCTTTATCTGCGCTACAAATCCTCACTTGTCTGGACTAGGAAGCTCTTTGTAATTTTATACATTCCGAAGCCTGCGGTTCTATTGACCCCTGAATCTCAAAGAGAGAATTGAAAGATCTTAGTTCTTGTTAGCATTTTAATTATCCTTGATATTGTATTCAATATCGTCAAGTGGAGTACCTTAGCATTCATTGACTTCGAGAGAGTTGAGTTGAAGCACTAAGTGGGAATGTATGTTATCAGGTCATTCTCCTCGAGGATATTCTTAAGCTTATAGACGGCTTCATAGACCTCTCGCTCCGTCTTCGCACCAGTACAAACTAATTTACCGCTCGCAAACATCAAGATAACCACCTTTGGCTCCATCATTCTATAGATTAAGCCTGGGAACTGCTCCGGCTCATACATGGTGTTTTCTAGTTTTTCGGCTGCTGTTTCGAGGTCTATTTTTGCGTGTAGGTCTACGGATGCTACTATGTTTTGGATCTCGATCTCTGGTTCGTGTTTTATGAGGAATCCCTCTCTCTTTAGAAGCTTGACGACTGTTTGCACAGCCTTTATCGACTCCTGCTCACTCTTAGCCCCTGTGCAGACCATTTTTCCGGAGGAGAAGATGAGGGTCGCTGTCTTGGGTTTTGCGAGCCTGAATACGAGTCCTGGGAATTGAGCTGGCTTATACTCGGTTTCGGGGAATGCTCTCTGGATTTGGGTTAGGTCTAGGGTTTGGTTTATGGTTACGGAGGCCACGACGTTCTCAATCCTTATCGTGGGCTCGGGAGTCTTGCTCATTCTCTCGACCTTTATAAGCCTGTTATTTATAACGGATAGAGGGTTATAAACCTTTAGAATACGCGCAGCCCGTCATCCGCTTCCTATAAACGGCGCCAGCTTCGTCAAACGCCCTTAAAGTGCTTGATCTCGGTTTTCAACTCATATAGTCTCTCAGCTAGCTCCTCGATGAAATCCGCGTTTTCAAGCTTATTCAATAGGTTAACCGGGATTTTAGACGCTCCTCTATGCGCTCCAGCTATCGCTCCGGTCATGCATGCTATCGTATCTCTATCTCCTCCTAAGCTCACGGCGAATCTTATCGACTCTATAGGGTCTTGGAATCTGAGATAGCTATAGATGGCCGTGGGGACGGAGTTGAACGACTCAACCCCGTTTCCAAGCTCCTTAACAACTTCAGCTGCATCGGGCTCCGTTCTCAACAATTTCAAGACTTTGCCGAGCTTCTCTCTATAGATCTCTGCTGAGACCTCGGCCATGAGGATCTCGATGAAATCTTCTGGGTCGACATCCTTTAATCGACTTGACTTGACGGCGATCGATATGCTTCTAGCTTGAATGAATGCTCCTTCGATGCCGAGTGGGTGGCTGTGAGTTGGTTTAGACGCCCTCTTTACCATCTCCTTAAGAAGTTTTGGATCATCATAGAATAAGCCGACCGGGGTTATCCTCATCGCAGCACCATTTCCGTAAGACCCACCGGGGTAAAACTCCCTATCTAATCCGAATGGCCCTGATCCTCTTTTAACCATCCTAAATATCCTCGGAGGACCTGGGCCATATCCTCTCCAAGGCTCGCGTTCGTAGACTTCGATGAATCTTTGGAGTAAATGTAATGGGTTTATTATGCCGTTGTCTCTGATTATCGTCTCCGCCAAGGCTATCATCATGGCCGTGTCATCAGTATATCTCAAGGTTCTTCTGATCCTAAGATTTGATGCTCCAAGCGCGTCTCCAAGGGCCGATGCGAGCATAGATCCCTTAAACTTATCTAGCAGGTCGTCCATCGCTTTAATCGCCTCTAAGCTCACTTTCCTTCAGATAAGTCTTCTTAATCTGTTCAGCAAACCTAGACGCCATCTCCAAATCGTTTTTATCAGGCCTGCCCTTATGGATTCCTCCAAACAGCTTTAAGGGGCCATGAGTTGAATATCCTCTACAAGTAAATTCTCCTAAAATCTTGAATCCCTTTCTCAGCAATTTCCTCTTTAAAGCCTTATGATAGTCGTGAATTATTGGAAACTTGCCGAGAGCGCTCGTCGAGAAGATGAAAGCATACTTGTTTTGAACCGTTGGAAATTTATCTAGCAGTTTGAGGAGGGCCTCATGATTTCTTCCAAAATATATCCCAGAGCCGAATCCCAATAAGTCGTAGTTCAACAGGTCTTCGACCTCAGCTTCAACCGCTCTAATGAGCTTTGCTTCAAGCCTCTTCGCTATAACTTCACCGATCTTCTTCGTATTTCCATTATGGATGGACATGTAGATGATCACGGCTCTCATATCACTGCAAAGATGCTTCCATCCAATTATAAAATCTCTCCTAATCGATAAAGATCAAAATCATCGATACTCGACTTCATGGAAGGGAAAAATTCTAGATTCTTTTTGAAAAGCCTTATAAATGGGTGGATGAGACTATCAGCCCCATGAAGTTTGAACGCAAGGGGTTAGATTCTGTTCGATTTAGGAGTAAAGTAAGCCATATTTTAAATCGAAAGAGATCTTTGAAGAGGGATTACATCAATGAGGAAAGAAAATCGAGCATGAGTCTGATAAGATCGCGTTCAATATCTCAAGAGAAAAACATCAACTTAATCGTGGCTAAATGGAAATGAAGGACCTATTTTTGATAATGTTCTTAATTTTTGCCGGACAAACATTAGGCTGTTTAGCTGGACTGATAAAAGAGCCTCCAAAGATGTTTTTACACGGTTCTCTGGCATTCGCCGCATCGATGATGCTGGGGATATCTTTTTTCCAATTAATACCTGAAGCTATAAGGATAATTCCCCTCCACCTTACGTTAGCATCCTTTTTACTTGGGATCTTAATGATGTGGATCATCGATAAAGCGTTACCTCATATAAACCCTGAATTGATGAAGAAGGAGAAGCCCTCTATTAAAAGAAGCGTTATCATGCTCGTCATCGGCATGGCCTTACATAATGTTCCTGAAGGATTAGCGATCGGCGTGGGCTTTGCTCTAGAGCGAGATCTAGGGATCATGATCGCGTTTGGAATCGCCGCCCAGGATGCGCCTGAGAACATAGCGACCATAGTCCCATTATATGGTTTAACCAAGAAGAAGATGAAGTCTTTCATCATAGTATCAGCGACAGTATTATTTGAGCTGCTCGGCTTCATCTTCGGTTATTATGCTCTAAATGAGACGTCATTATCTTTACTAGGAGCGTCATTAGCGCTCGCCGCAGGCTTCATGACATATATCTCCATCGAAGAATTGATTCCTGCAGCGGAGATAAAGCAGAATCTAAAGGTGGATATCGTCTCGTTGATTTCAGGATTAATCTGCGTTTTGTTATTATGCTTTTTGGGATGATGAGAAGTAAAGGAGTCATGCTTGTTGATTTTCATAGGAGATATTGATGAAGCTCACGTAAAACTCTTAGATTAATTCATCAAAATGTTCTTAGGAATGGTAGACTTAATCGAGGAGTTCGAGAGGAAGCTTGAGATAAGGTCGAAGCTTGGGAAGATGCTTGGAGCCGATGCAGAAATAGCTGAGAGAGATGGACATGCTCATAGAATTCCTCGACCATGCGGCTTAACGATACATACAGGCCTTGGATGCAAATTCGGATGCATCTACTGTTACATCTATGACATGGGTTTCACGTTTAAACCTAAGCCATATCATTTAACTGGTCTCCAACTCGCCTATGCCGTGGCCTCAAATCCATCTGTTGCGCTGGGCTCGAATGGCACTCCAATGGCCTTCGGCTCGATCACAGAGCCATTCATGGAGGAGACCGCTGGCAAGGCAGTCGAGTACATGGAGATGATTTCAAGTTATTTGGGGAATCCGATTCAGTTCTCGACAAAAGCTCGTTTAAGCTGGGATCTATGCTCGAAGATCTCTTCGATCAGGAATGGGGTCAGCGCATTGATCACCGTAGTCACTCTGAAAGCTCATAGAATCCTTGAGCCAGGTGCTCCGAGCCCGGATGAGAGATTCGAGAGCATGAGAAATCTATCTAGGATGGGGGTTCACACGGTCTTGTTTATGAGACCTATCCTCCCGAAGTTGACCGATCTTGAGGCTGAAGAGATCTTGTCTAGAGCTTTAGACGCCGGAGCAAAGGGAGTGATAATAGGATCGATGAGAGTTACCCAAGGAATAATCGACAGATTGAGGCGAATAAAGTATCAGGGAATCGAGGAGATTCTGAGGAGAATTCCGGGAGAATTGGAATCGGGAAAGCAGGTGACCTTAAAGATGGATGACCTTAAGAAGATTATCTATAAGCTAGCTGAGAGACTCGACATGAAAGTATATCCATCGGCATGTGCGGCGAACATCGAGGCACATAAACTCTCATGTAACGCATGTAGATTGGGGCCATGTGGAAATATTGAGGATCTTCCAAGTTTTGAGCTGGGAGATGTTTTGGAGCTTGCAAACCGTTATAATATCAGGATCATACACAGTGTTCTTAACGATCACCTAAAGTTAAAGATCTCCGGAGATTGGAGGAGGATTAGGGAGTTCACCTCTTTCTTGAGGTGGTCTATCAAGAGGAGAATTTTCGTGAGGAAGGCTTAAGCAGATCTATCTCCGGGGCCTATGTGCCCGATCCTCGTCTGAACTATGACTGTCTTCAACCCTCTCTCCTCTAAGATCTTCTTAACTTTGAGCATCTCATCCACGCTCGGCCTCTTTATGTATCTCCTCCTAAATGTTGGGAAATAATCTAAGACCGTCACTTGGAGTCTTGGATCTATTGCCGCAACCTTATCGCCTATCTCGGCGACTTCTTCAAAGCTCATCCACTCGGAGTTATATGCAAATCCAGCCCCGATATACACTTTATCAGAGTATCTTTCAACGAGATATTCTAAGATCTTCCAAGAATTTGTGAAGTATTTCTCCGCCAGCGATCTATCATTTATCCCCGTTATCGTCATGTATGTGTCTAATCTCCCAGCCTTAGGTTCAACGCCAATATTATTACATCCAGCTTCTACTAGTTCATCGACATAATCTTCTGTGAGTATGGTTCCATTGCTGTCGAGATGGAGTCTAGTCTTCGGATTCATCTCCCTAAGATTCCTGAAGAGTTCTATGAGCCATCTTCGGTTAAGGGTAGGCTCACCTCCACTAACGGCTATTCCAGGAGTATTATAGATTGATCTACATTCAGTCAATCTCTCGGCGGCCTCTCTGGGAGTTAAAGGTTTACCAGAGTTATCATAAGTCACATAATAATTTTGGCACTGAGGACATCTGAGGTTGCATCCAGCGACCCATATCGCCGACTCGACATAACCATATCCATCTACTTCGAACCATGGCGTAGCCTTTCCTCCAACTCTATGAGGTTCTGGGCCATGAACTATTCTCAGAGGCTCAACTTCATCTATGTTTAGGGAGATCTTCATACCATCTCTCACCGGGTTTATACAGGTTCTCTCAAGTTCTCCATTAATCAAGACCGCGCATGCCCAGCATCCACCAAGATTACACGGAGCCGTTAAACCCCTTGACCCCGGAGGCTTAAACTCGACCCCTATTCGCTGGAGAGCTTCCTTCACCGATATTCCATCTGGAACATTATATTCAACTCCATCGACCGTGATCTTGATTAATCGTTCTTCAACTTCTTCCTCGATGATTATCCTCGCTTCATAAGGGCAGGCATAAAAGCATGATAAACAACCTATGCATTGGTCAGGGCTTCTGCAGACGTTAACCGTTTTACAGAAATCGCATTCGACACATCTCCCCTCATCAACGATAACTCTTCTCCTCCTCAACTCGCCCAAAAATTGGTTAACGTCACGTTTTAAAAATTGATCAAAAGAATTATATGGATCGTATCGAGATAGCTTATTGGATGATGAGGTCTGCATCGGCGGAGTGGTGAAGATGGATCAACCGGCTGACAAACTACTGGTGAAATCTCTTTGATTGAACAATCATTCCATGAGTATTCAGTTAAGCCCTGCCATCATCATCTAATCAGCTACGGCCGCTCTCATCACACTTGAAAAATTGGTTAACAAGTTAAAATATGTTGATGACCCTAATTTTACACAAGATGGGGGATAGGATTTGGAAGATCATAAAGACCATCTCTGACATGTATGAGATAGATTTGGAGAGGTTTAAGCATAGGAGACCATTTGAGCTATTGGTCTCCGTGATCCTATCTCAGAGGACGAGTAGGGAGAATGTGAGAAAGGCCATGGAGAGATTTACTCGAAGATTCAAGAGTGTTGAGGATGTGGCAAATGCGAGGCTGAGAGAGATAGAGGCCGCGATAAAGCCCGCCGGAATCTGGAAGATGAAAGCTAAGAGAATCAGGAACATAGCGAGGCAACTCCTGAAGCTTGAGGGAGGATTAGACTCCATTCTAAAGTCGCCTTACCCTGAAGCTAGAAAGATCTTAGCATCCATGGAAGGAGTTGGGCCGAAGACCGCCGATGTATTCCTGATGGCCGCGAGGAATGAACCAGTCCTACCAATAGACACGCATATCTTCAGAATAATGAGAAGGCTCGGAGTAGCGGATGAAGAAGATGATTATGAAAGCTTGAGACTGAGGCTTGAAAAGGAGACGCCGCCTGAGATGCGGATGAAAGCTCACTTAGCTTTAATCGATTTTGGAAGAGAGATCTGTAGAGCTAGAAATCCGAGATGTTCCGAGTGTCCGTTAGCCGGTATCTGTTCATCGAGGAGGAAGACTTGATTCCTAGTGCGTCAGATATTTTTTGATCATGTTCTCGCTCGACTCGATCAATTCATGATATTCAAACACTTCCTTAAAGTTCTTGGTAACCAATCGCTTCACCTCTTCAAGATCTACTTTCTTTCCAAGTTCGCGTTGAATCGATGTCATCATCTCTGGACTCAAACCGCATGGCTTGATGAGTTTGAAGTATCTTAGATCTGTGTTCACGTTTAAGGCGAATCCATGATAGGTTATCCAGTGGCTTAGGGCTAAGCCTATTGAGGCGATCTTCCGCCCATTTACCCAAACCCCTGGATACTTCTTAACCCTATATCCATTTAACCCGAATTCTTTAATCGTTCTCATGAGAATCTCCTCAATACTTCTAACGTATTCCCATACGTCAATTCCAAGCCCTTCCAAGTCGATTATCGTGTATCCCACCAGCTGGCCTGGGCCATGATAAGTTGCTTCTCCGCCTCTCTCAATCTTATAGACTGGGATTTTAGGCAATCTTAGATCTATTGATTTAAGCCTCTTCCCCAAAGTTATGACGCGCTCATGTTCTAATAGGAGTAGGGTGTCGGGAATCTTTCCCGCGGATCGAAGCTTAACTAATTTTAATTGTAGATCATGAGCCTTTAGATAATCGATTAATCCGAGATCTATCACCAATAGCTTCTTGACCATATCCTATCTCATCAAGATGTGTATGGGTTTCCAAAGAGCGGCTTCAGCTGCCTCGGTTATTATCTCGCTATAGGTTGGGTGAGGCCTAATGGTTCTAGCGAGCTGTTCAATCGTTAGTCCATTTCTCATCGCTAGGGCGATCTCGGCTATGAGTTCGGAGACGTGGGCTCCAACCATCTGCGCTCCCAAGATTCTTCCACTACTCTCATCGATGACTATTCTCACAAATCCTTCTCCATGTCTTTCCGCTAAAGCTCTTCCAAGTGCCGAGAACGGGAACCTACCAACTTTAGGCTTGAATCCTTTCTTCTCAGCTTCATCTCTAGTTAATCCGACGAAAGCTATCTCAGGATCCGTGAATATCGCAGAAGGTATACATGATTCATCCACCCTCAGATCTTTTCCAGCAATGTTTTCGGCGGCGATTAATCCATGATAAGATGCTCGATGGGCTAGGAACGGCGGCCCCGTGACATCTCCAATCGCATAAATATTCTCAACATTAGTTTTAAGATGATCGTCAACGATTATGAATCCTCTCTTATCTGTTTCGATTCCAGCCTCCTCTACTCCCAGCTCCTTGGTTGAAGCCCTCTTTCCAACCGATACCACGGCGCAGTCGGCCTCCACTTCAAAGCTCTCATCTTTCCCCTCAACTTGAGCCTTAACTATATTGTCGGAGATTTTTGATGAGACCACCTTAGAGTTTACATAGATCTCCGCTCCAAGCGATTTTAAGGTCTTCTCAACACACTCGACCAAGTCCTTCTCAAGCCCTGGAAGAATTTGAGGCATAAGCTCAACTATGATGAGCTTCGCTCCAAGCTTTGCGTAAAATGTTCCTATTTCGAGTCCCGCCACCCCTCCCCCAACAATTAACATCTTCCTAGGAACTTCTTGAAGATTTAATGCATCACTTGAGCTGAACACCTTCTTTCCATCGAAGGGTATCATTGGGAGGGAGATATGTTCAGAGCCTGTCGCTATCACAATATTTTCTCCAACAAATTCTTTTTCAGATCCATCCTTGAGTTTAACCGATATCTTGTTCTCGGACTTTAACCTTGCTTCCCCCTCAACTACCTTAACTCCATTGCCATTAAGCAAATATTTTATTCCAGCTCTAAGTCTTCTCAGGACACCGTTCTTAAATGACTGGAGTTTTCGGAAGTCTACTGAGAGCTTTTCAGAGATGATCCACGGAGAGTTCTTCGCGGCCCAAAATATGTTTACGCCGTTTATTAGGATCTTTGATGGAATACATCCCCTATTCAGACATTCTCCTCCAAGTGTATCTTTCTCAATTAAGAGCGTCTTGATCCCATGTTGGCCGAGTCTTATAGCAGAGACATATCCCCCAGGTCCTCCACCAATAACTATTGCCTGATATTGCTCGCTCATCTTTGAGATCGCCTCAACCCCTTAGAATTCCACCTAATATTAAACCTTGTGGAGAACGTGTTTGATGAAATATTCTCCAGCTTTGTATGAACTTCTGACGAGTGGGGCTGAGGCGACATATAGGAATCCAAGTCTCTCACCGATCTCCTTGAACCACCTAAACTTTTCAGGCGTAACGTATTCAACTACCGGTAAATGGTGTCTAGTTGGTTGAAGATATTGGCCAATAGTCAATATGTCAACTCCAACGGATCTCAAGTCTTCCATGGCCTTAATCACCTCATCATCTCTCTCACCCAATCCGAGCATGATCGATGACTTCGTATATATCTCGTCTGAGAGATCTTTAACGATCTCAAGCGTTCTCAAAGACTTCCAATATCCAGCCCTCGGATCCCTAACCTTAGGGGTGAGCCTTTCAACGGTCTCGATGTTATGGGCCACGACATCCACGCCTGATTTGACCACCATCTTCAACGCGTTAGTATCATTATTGAAGTCCGGAATTAACACCTCTACGATGGTGTCAGGAGATTTCTCTTTTATGAGTCTAACAGTCTCGGCATATACCGATGCGCCGCCATCCTCCAGATCATCACGAGTCACGGATGTAAGAACAACATAGTCTAAATTCAACTCCCTTACAGCCTCCGCGACTCTCCTAGGCTCATCCCAATCAACGTAACCGCGTGGATTACCCGTTTTAACCGCGCAGAACTTACACGCCCTAGTGCATATATCTCCTAATAGCATGATTGTGGCGGTCCCGCTTCCCCAGCACTCAGAAATGTTTGGACATAGAGCTTCATCGCAAACCGTATGAAGTCTATACTTACGGATTATCGACCTAACTCTCGAATATGTCTCTCCGGCTGGGAGCTTCACCTTAATCCAAGGAGGTTTTCTCAAAGGCTTCATTTCACATGCATAACAAAGCTCTTAAAAATAAATCTAGCCTCGTCTAGAATAAATGCTAAATAGGTGGATCTCATCGTATATCCCTGAATATCGGGTGAAGATATATGATGTTGATCGAGGTTAGGTGGCATGGAAGAGGCGGCCAGGGAGTCGTCACCGGAAGCAATCTATTGGCAAGGGCGATGATCTTGGAAGGAAAATATGCTCAACATTTCCCTGAATTCGGGCCGGAGCGCGCAGGAGCTCCAGTGAAATCATATACGAGGATCTCCGACCAGCCTATTGAGATCCATTGCGGAATCTATGAACCGGATATGGTTATCGTAATAGATCCTGTGATGTCGAAGAACCCGCAGGAATACGTCTATGGTTTAAAGAAGGGCGGCGACATCTTTCTAAATCATTCAGGCGGAGACGAGGAGATCGTTGAATGGGCGAGGAGCGCGGGCTTCAAACTCCACGTTCTAGATGCTAGGAAGATATCTCTAGAAGAGATTAATAGAGAGATTTATAATGTTCCAATGCTCGCGGCGATGCTGAAGGTGAAGAAGCTCTGCAGTCTACAGACTTTTGAGAAGGTCTTAGCTCAAAGATTTTCAGGAAAGGTTTTAGAGATGAACTTAAAGCTTGTTAAGAGGGCTTCAGAGGAGGTTGAGACTCTTGTCGGCTAAAAGTGATGTTAAGAAGATCTTAAAGGGAGAATTTACCTACAAGACCTTGCCCATGTCTGCGATGATTCTCTCACCACCGACATCTCCAGAGTATAAGACCGGAACGTGGAGAGTTAAGAAACCTGTGATAGATCAGTCGAAGTGCATAAGATGTCTTCTATGCTGGGTATATTGCCCAGATATGGCCATCATGAGATTAGAGGATGATCATGTGAAGATCGACTATGATTACTGCAAAGGATGCGGAATCTGCGTCTCCGTATGCCCGGTTAAAGCGATAAAGATGGAGGAGGGATGAGAGAATGACTCAAGTTGAGAGATTAGCTTTTATGGGAGATGAAGCCGTCGCATACGCTGTAAAGCAGTGTAATGTAGATGTAATAGCCGCCTATCCAATAACTCCTCAAACCATAATAGTCGAGAGACTAAGCGAATATGTTGCAAATGGAGAGCTTGACGCCGCATTCATACCAGTCGAGAGCGAGCATTCAGCGATCTCTGCCTGTGTCGGCGCATCTCTAGCGGGAGCAAGAGTCTATACATCTACATGCAGTCAGGGATTGGCTTTAATGCATGAAATCCTCCACGCCGCGTCCTCTATGAGAGCACCGATAGGGATGACTATTGCCAATAGATCTCTCAATGCTCCGCTCAACATACATTGTGAGCATAGTGATGTGATGAACGCTAGAGATACCGGATGGGTTCATTTATTCGCGAATAATGTCCAGCAAGCATATGACTTAACCTTCATCTCATTTAAGGTTGCTGAAGATCCGAGAGTTCTTCTACCGGTCTCGGTTAACATCGATGCATTTGTGCTATCTCATAGCGTCGAACCCATAACCCCGATAACGGATGAAGATGCAGCAAAATATCTTCCACCGAGAGAATATGAATATCCGATAAATCCCGATAGGCCGATAACCTATGGAACCATGGCCCTCCCAGACACTTATATGGAGTTCAAGATGCAGTTTAAGGAAGCTTTAGATAGGGTTCCAGAAGTCTTCGAGGAAGCCGTAAAGGAATATGAGAAGATTAGTGGGAGAAGATATTGGTATTATGATTCATACGAGATCGAAGATGCAGATGCGCTCGTCATAGTGCTTGGATCCACGTATGGAACTGTGAAGACCGCCGCGAAAAAGCTCAGGGCTGAAGGATTGAAGGTCGGGGTGATGGGATTAACCATGTTCAGACCATTACCTGAGAAGGAGCTTGTAAAGGTCTTGAGGAATATGAAGGCCGTCGTCGTCATGGATAGGGCATACAGTTATGGAGGACTTGGTGGACCGCTATACACGGATATCATCGGAGTACTTTACAGAAATGGAATAAGAATTCCGGCTAAAAACATAGTGTATGGACTCGGTGGAAGAGACTTTAAGCTTGATGAAGCTGAAGCAATCTTAAGAATGGCTGAAAAGGGTGTGAGAGAAGGAGGTTTTGAGACTCACGTAGATTGGTGGGGGGTGAGAAGATGAGTGAACTCAAATACTTCAAAACCGTGAAGGAAATTCCAAGAGAAGATAGATTCGCGAAAGGCCATAGACTCTGCGCTGGGTGTGGAGCTGCAATAGCGATGAAGTTGGCCATGAAAGCTGTTAGGGGGCCGACTGTAGTGGTTAACGCCACCGGATGCGTTGAGGTCGCGACCACATGCTATCCCTATTCTGCTTGGGCCGTCCCATACATTCATGTAGCATTCGAGAATACCGCCGCAGTAGCCTCAGGGATAATTGAGGCGAATAGGATCCTGAATAAGAAGCGGGGTTGGAAGCTTTATGATGTCATAGCCATCGGAGGAGATGGCGGGACATTCGATATAGGCCTGCAGGCTCTCTCAGGGGCTTTGGAGAGAGGCCATAACTTACTCTATATCTGCTACGACAATGAGGCATATATGAACACTGGGATCCAGAGGTCTGGAGCAACTCCGCTTGGAGCGGCGACGACCACTAGCCCGGCTGGAACCATTATACCTGGAAAGCCTCAGAGAAAGAAAGATCTGATAGGAATAGCGGTGGCTCATAGAATTCCATATGCGGCGACAGCGAGCATAGCTTATCCAATAGACTACATGAATAAGATTAGGAAGGCTTTGGAGATTGAGGGGCCGAAGGTCATCCATGTCTTGACTCCATGCGTCCCAGGCTGGAGATACAGTCCATCCGATACGATCAAGCTTGCAAGACTCGCCGTCGAGACCAGATATTTCCCGGTCTACGAGGTCGAGAATGGAAGAGTGAAGATAACGATCAAGGTCGATAGGCCAAAGCCTGTTGAAGAGTTCCTAAAGCTTCAGAGAAGGTTCGCCCACCTACTAAAGCCTGAGAACGCCCATATCCTAGAGGCCTTGAAGAGGGGCCTTGAGGAGAATTGGGAGAGACTAGTTAAGCTCGAAGAGAGCGGAGTAATCATCTAGTTTCAATATACTTTTTTAACATCCAAATATTTTTAGACATGATTTGAGCAAGACATTCATCGTGGTTTGGGAAGGCGTGGAAGGGGCTGGAAAAACGACCCTAATGAACGAAACCTGCAGATCTCTTCGCGGGATGGGCTATGAGATCTTAACTTATAAGACTCCAAGTAAAACTAGGACTGGAAGGTTTGCAAAGGAGTATGGGAATGAGCCAACGATAGACAGCTTGACGCGGACTCTCCTCTTTCTAGCGAATACGAGCGATGATTCAAGGATCATGAAGCAGGAAATAGAGGAAAATAATCCAGACTACTACTTCATTGACAGATATTATCTCTGTTCAATAGTCTATGGACTTGCCTACTCAAAGTTGATGGGCGCAGAGGTGAGTGAAAGAGACTTTATCTCATTCTTAAATTTGATCGAGAAGATCGGCGAGAAGATCTTTGTAAAACCAAACCTCTACATAATCGTTGACGTACCTGAGGAGAACAGGCTCAGGAGAATAGATCGAAAGGGAGCTGAAAGAGGATTGGAAGGAGAGCTTGAGAAGAGCTCAAAGATGCAGGAATATGTGAGGAGATTCTATAGGGCGTTCATGGAGGAGTATCCTGACAAGGTTCTATGGATCATTAATCCTGAGGGCAAGCTCGATGAAACGTGTAAAAATCTTGTCGATGAGCTTATACTTAGGCGCGAATCCCTAAGCAAAACTTAAATTTAATGAAGTTCCCCTAATCGCCAAAGAGGTGCGTGGAGGGATGTCCCGCCAACATCCAAGTTAAAGACTTCGACAACGATTTTAGCGACAATATTAGTCATCGGCATCGTTATAGGATTTGTAGCAGGTTGGTGTTTGAGAAATTATCTGGGTGAAACATCCAAGGCAACGATATTCAGGGGAAAGTTCTCTGAACCACCCCCACCAGGTAAAGAGGTTGTAATAGTTCTTGGATTCGACGCAAGCTATCCACCATTCACCTCTATAAATGAGGCTGGTGAAGCTGAAGGCTTCGACATAGACGTGATGAAATGGATTGCGAAGAAATACGGCTGGAGATTGGTGTTTAAGCCTTGGGATTGGTCGACGATAGTAACGGCTTTAGAAAATGGAGATATTGATGTGATAGCTTCAGGGATGACGATAACTCCTGAGAGGGCTTCGAGGAAGATATGGTTCAGCATTCCATACTACTCATATATCCATGAAATCGTTGTGAGAGCGGATGAGAATAGAAGCCTCGAAGAGATCCTGAATTCGGGTCAGCCAATAGCCGTTCAAATAGGGTCGACGGCTGAGAAGTGGGCGGATAAATTGCTAAAGGAGGGTTATAGGTTCAAGAAACTCTGCCTAGGATCTTATGTCGAAGCCCTAGAAGCCCTCTTAGATGAGAGAGCCGTGGCCTACATCACCGACTCCGCATTCCTCAATCCACATCTCTCAAAGAATCCCGAACTAAAGACGAAGATCAAAGTTCTCGCAACCTTGGGTGCTCCAGAGACCTATGGAATAGCGACAAGGCCTGAGGATGTCTGGCTTAGGGAGAAGATCAACGAGGCTCTATCGGAGCTTATGAATAGCCCTGAGTGGAATGAGCTGTTGAAGAAGTGGCATCTAGACTGAAGGCGGTGAACCCTTGATGAACCTAATGATATCCCTCTCTAAATACCTCCCATATATTTTTGAGGGAAGCTTATGGTCTCTCGGACTCGTTTTAGGAGGACTCGGAATAGGATTCGTAATAGGAGTTATGTTTAGCTTAATCCAAGTCTATGGAAGTTCTCCCTTGAGAAGGTTGATCTCGCTTTATGTCTGGTTCTTTAGAGGAACACCGCTCATAGTTCAACTATTCCTATTCCATTGGAGCATATTCCCAGCGTTGGGAATCAAATCAACCCCGCTAATAACGAGTATAACTGTCTTGGGACTCAGAAGCGGTGCATATCAATCTCAGATATTCAGAGGCGCGATCGGATCCATCGAGGAGAAGCAGATGCTTGCGGCGAAGGCCATCGGAATGAATGATTGGGACGCTATCTCGTCCATAGTCCTGCCTCAAGCCCTTAGGATAGCTCTTCCCCAAATCTCGAATGAGTATTCGATAATCTTGAAGGACTCGGCGATATGCTTCATTCTAGGAGTTATGGAATTGATGACGAGGGCGAAATACACGGCCATAGCGACGGGAATCGCCCTAATACCATATTTGATGGCAGGTTTAATCTACATAGGATTAACTTACATCGGTACGAAACTCTTTGACCTACTCTATCTGAAGATGAGGATTCCAGGATCTGTGGAGGGCTGATAAATCATGTCTGGTGAAACAGTTCTAAGGGTTAAAGATCTGTATAAGAGATATGGAGATAGGATTGTCTTAAAGGGAGTATCATTTGAGATTAGGAAAGCCGAGGTTAAGGCGATAATGGGACCGAGTGGGACTGGAAAGACCACTCTTCTAAAATGCATCGATATGCTCGTTAAACCTGATTCTGGGAGGATATGGTTGGAGGATTTAGAGCTAACCGATCCGAGAATTGATATAGGCGAAGCGAGGAAGAAAATTGGATTCGTCTTCCAAGAATTTAACTTGTTCCACCACTTAACAGCGATCAAGAACGTCATGATAGGATTAACAAAGGTAAAGAAGCTTCCAAAGGATGAGGCGAGAACTATCGCGGAGAGAGCTTTGCTGAAAGTCCATATAGAAAGAGAATTATGGGATAAGTATCCTGCCCAGCTCTCAGGAGGCCAGAAGCAGAGAGTCGCGATCGCTAGGGCGCTTGCCATGGAACCCATGATAATGCTCTATGACGAACCGACTTCAGCATTAGACCCGCAGTTAACAGGAGAAGTCCTTGAAGTGATTAAGGAACTAGCGGAAGATGGGATGACCAGTTTAATCGTCACCCATGAGGTTGGCTTTGCCTCAGAGATAGCAGACGAGATCATGATAATGATGGATGGCAAGATAATTGAAAGAGGCGATCCACGGAAAGTGATTCACAATCCGAGGAGAGAGGAGACTAGGAGATTCTTCAGCAAGATCTTGAAAATTGGAGATGAGTCTCGATGAGCTTCTGGGAAGAATTCCTTTCAAAACTCTCCTTCGGAACCTTGATAACCCTTCAACTCCTCACAGTAACCATACCTTTAAGCGTGATCCTAGGAATACTCATCGGGATCCTAAGAGTTTATGGCGGAAGAATTGGAAAAACGCTGGCGAACCTATACGTCTACATTTTCAGAGGATTTCCACTCTTAGTGACCTTGATGATAATGTTCTTCGGCCTAGCAGATATAGGGATAAGGTTAACCCCATATTGGGCGGCCGCCCTGGCGATCATAATCTGTAGCAGCGCATATCAATCCGAGTACGTTAAGATGTCGATACTCTCGATAGATGAGGGCCAATCTTTGGCCGCGAAGTCTCTTGGAATGAAGAGATCGACGGAGATATTCTACATAATTCTTCCACAGGCTCTTAGAGTAGCTCTCCCAGGAATAGGGAATGAGATCATCTACATGATCCTATATTCCTCGCTCGCCTATATAGTCGGGGTCAACGAGATATTTTCGGCGGCCATTAGCGTGAATTCGATCTGGTTTAAACCGACTGAGGTCTTCTTGGTGACCGCCTTAATCTATCTGGCCATGACGACGATGGCGTCCTATGGATTGAAAAAGCTTGAACACAGACTATGGATTCCAGGATTTGAGACGAGGAGGAAAAGTTGATCTAAGCTTAAAGCTTGGATCTCTCTGTAATGAATTGGAGGCTGGAGAATGGTGGAACTCATCAGGACCTTTATAGCCGTAGACTTCGACAATCCAGAGATCGTTTCAAGGGCTCAAGAGGTTCAGAGAAGGCTTATGGAGTCTGGAGCTGTGATGAAGGCTGTTGAACCTCAAAATCTCCATACAACTCTCTGGTTCTTCGGAGAACTCGATAAAAGTAGGCTTCAACTGGTCTTAGATAACGCGAAGGAGATTGCGTTCAAGGCGTTTAAGGTAAATGTGAAGGGAGTAGGATACTTTCCAGGAGGTAGAAGGGTTAACGTGATCTGGCTCGGAATAGATGATCCGACTAGAGGGCTGAGCTCGATAGTTGAGCAATTAAGGAATAGATTGACGAGACTTGGATTCAAGTATGATGAGCGAGGATTCACCCCACATCTAACCATAGGCAGAGTTAAGCGAGTAAAAGATAAAGTGAGACTTCTCAAGGAATTGGATCAATTAAAGGAGATGGTATTTGGGGAGCAGATCGTCGACAAGTTCAAGGTTAAGAAGAGCACCCTAACCCAGAGAGGACCAATCTATAGCGATCTCCTAGTAGTGGAGGCAAGGAATGGGGATTGAAGCTCGAAGAAGTTTTATCCGAGGCATTGAGAATCGTTAAGCCCACGAAAGCAGATGAATCTCTACTCAAAAATGTGGTTGATAGGATGAAGAATATACTAAAGGAAGAGACTTCGAGGGTTGAGGGAGTTCTCGGAATAAGTCTTGAAGGATCAGCTGCAAAGAACACTTGGATAAAAGGAAGAGAGGAGGCGGACATATTCATCCACTTCGACAAAAATATTCCGAGAGATGAAATGGAGAGAAAGGTGATAGAGATAGGATTTAAGGCGATTGAGAGAGCGGGTGGAAAACCTAGACTGATGTACGCCGACCACCCATATGTTGAGGGAGTGATAAACGGAGTTACAGTCGATGTAGTTGCATGCTATGATGTCGAACCCTTGAATTGGCTTAGCGCAACCGATAGAACCCCATATCACACGAGATATATCATCGAAAGGCTTAAGCCGGGACAAGAAGATCAAGTGAGGCTACTTAAGGGATTCATGACTGGATGCGGTGTTTATGGAGCTGAGATAAAGGTTAGGGGTTTCAGTGGATACTTAACCGAGCTTCTAGTCCTAAATTATGGAGACTTCATGAATGTGATCAAAAACGCGGCGAATTGGAGGCCTCCAATAGTGATCGATCTTGAAGGATATTATAGATCCACTAAAGAGGTATTGGAGATGTTTAGGAATCAGCCGCTCATAGTCATCGATCCAGTTGACATGGGCAGAAATGTCGCTTCAGCCGTTTCTCTCACAAAGCTCTCCGAATTCATCCTCGCCTCAAAAATGTTCATCTCAAATCCATCATTAAACTTCTTCAAACCTCAAATCGAGAAACCAGCTATCAAAGATCTGAGGAGCTTGTCCGCTGGGAGAAACTTCCTATACATACTCTTTAAGCTTGAAGTAGAGAGACCTCCGGATGTTCTTTGGGGAGAGCTTAAGAAGAGTGAGGAGGGAATTAGAAGGGCCTTGGAGAGATTAGGGTTCAAGGTTTATAGAAGTGGCTCCTGGACCGATGAGACTGAACTCTGCCTCTTGATCCTTGAACTCGACACCCTCAAACTCCCAAACTTCACCATTCATAAGGGTCCGCCAATCCATCTAAACACTGTCGAAGATTTTATCAAGAAATGGTCCGGGAAAGCTATAGGGCCATGGGTTCAGGGTGATAGACTTTATGTCTTAAAGAAGAGAGATGAAACCGACGTTGTGAAACTTCTCAAACAAGAACTCGACTTTAATAGGGTGGCGATTGCGAAGGGGTTGACGCCGTTAATAAGGAGCGCGAAGATAGATCATAGAGTTGATCGCTTGATTGAGTATGCTGCGGATAATCCACCTATGTTGAGCTTCATCAATTCATTTCTAAAGGCGAAGCCACCATTTATCCCGGATTAGAGTGAAGTTCATGAAGCTGTTGATGTTGAGAGAACTCAAATACAATTCAAATCTCTTGCTTGAATTATCTTATCCGTCAAGAGACTTGGAATATGCGTTAATGATTTTCAAGGAACTTGAGGAGTGCGGGATCGATGGAATTTACATTAAAGTTGAGAGAGGCGGTGAATTACTTAAACTGGGTAAGGGTTATCGGGGAATGGTGTTTAAGGGGAGAATGAGCGGCGAAGACGTGGCGTTAAAGGTCTTAAGAACAGACTCTACCTTAAGAAATCTGGTCGAGGAAGCTGAAAACACTAAGCTCGCTAACAGCGTTGGAGTTGGTGCAAAACTAAGGGCTTCAAGTGACCATGTGATTGTCCTCGAATATGTGGATGGAATGGATCTAGATACTTGGCTAAAGGAACTCGATGTTCATGAAGTTCGATTGTTGAAGAAGGTCTTGGCCTCATGCTTTAGGCAAGCGAGAATCCTTGACGAGATAAGGCTCGATCATGGAGAACTCAGCGATGCAAGACGACATATAATCCTGAGGAGAGATCTATCTCCAGTCATAATAGATTATGGAAAGGCGAGTAGGAGGCGGAGGCCATCAAACGTTACATCCTTCTTCAGCTATGTTACCTTTGGTCGACACGCCGGTAAGATCCTTCAAATGCTCGGATTGTCTAAGCCTCCAATAGATTATTCAAGAATGTATAAACTTAAGATGGATGAGCCCAGCTTCAACAAGCTCTTAAACTCGCTGAACTTAATTTAAGCGAGTTGAACACCATGAAAGAGGAGAAGGATAAAATTAGATATGAAGTTTGGAGAAAGCTTGAAGAACTAGGTTTAGCAAGGTTTCCGAGACCCGTTTATGGCAGGATTCCAAACTTCATTGGAGCCGAGAAGGCTGCTTCAAGACTCCTAAATCTAAGGGAGTATATCGATGCAAAAGTCGTTAAGGTCAGTCCAGATTCCCCTCAAAGATATGTTAGATATAGGTGTCTACTAGATGGAAAGATCTTGATAATGCCCACCCCCAGGCTTAGGATGGGCTTCATGATACTCGATCCATCAAAGATTCCGAGGAGAATGCTTGAAAGAGCCTCAACGATTCGGGGAGCATTCAGGTATGGGAGAATAATAGATCCAGAAGAGATTCCGAAAGTCGACTTAATAGTCACGGGATCAGTGGCGGTTTCAAGAGATGGAATTAGGATAGGGAAGGGAGGAGGATATGGGGAACTTGAATACGCAATATTAAGAGAGTTTGGGAAAGTGGATGAGGATACACCTATAATGACAAACGTCCACGATATTCAAGTCTATGAAAGGCTTCCATCAGACCCATATGATCTAACCATGGACTACATCGCAACTCCCACGGATCTAATAAGGGTTAAGCGAAGGAGGAATCGGCCGAAAGGCATTTTGTGGAGTCTACTTGATGAGAAGAAGCTCAATGAGATACCCTTATTGAGGAGATTAAGAGAGGTTAGCTACCGATAGACTCCATAAACAATATCCATTATAACTAGTTAAGCCGACCATATGCTAGAGATGTGGAGTAGAATAGCTGATAAGCTTAAGGAGTATCCGGCCAGAATCAAGGTCGTTAGATTGATGATAGAATATGGGTTAGGTGTAAGTGAGAATGGAAAAGTCGTTGTAGGACCAGTTGAGATAGCGGACTCATCCCTTGCCAGAGCAGCTGGAGTAGATAGAAGGGTTGTAAGACAGACAATACAACAACTCTTAGGAGATCCGACCCTAAAGAGAATCTTCACGGGCCTAAAGCCCGCAGGCGCGTTCCTCGCCCCGATAGCTAAGGAACTTGGATACTCGGTGGTTGAGATAAGGGCCGATCCAGGCGCGGTCGGGGTCTTGGCGAATGCGGCCAAGATAATCGCCGATGAAGGAATAAGTATAAGGCAAGCTGTAGCAGAGGATCCAGAACTATTTCCTGAACCAAAGCTCATATTGGTGCTCGATCGACCGCTATCTGGAGATGGTTTGAGTAAAATGCTGAGGATTCCAAACGTTAAGAGCGTGACGGCATATTGATTCATGATTTTGAGCGATCCCGAAACTCTTGTCCACATTGGAGTAAAGTTTAACATAGATAAAATTCATGAAGATGGAAGGGTTCATGACCTTGAAGCTTGTAATTGATGAGGAAGTTAGGAATCGATTTCCAGACCTAAATGTGCTGTTAATGGAGCTGGACTCCGTCAGGGTTTCAGAATATTCCGAGGAACTTGAGGAATTTAAGTCAGAGATTTACGACAAACTCAGAAAAAGGTATAGGCTCGAATCCCTAAAAGACGATCCACTCGTGAAGACTTATAGAAACTTCTTCTGGAGAATTGGAATAGATCCGACGAAGATAAGACCTGCCGCCGAAGCACTTCTTAGAAGAATATTAAGCGGAAGAGGAATTCCCAGAATAAACACCCTCGTAGACTCCTATAATCTCGCATCCGCCGAATCAGGAATAGCCTTAGCCGCCTTCGACTCAGAGAAGATAGATGGAGATATGATTATGAGATTTGCTAAAGAGGGTGAAGAGTTCCTCGGAATAGGTATGAGAAAACCGAAGATCTTAAGGGGTGGAGAGATAGTCGTAGCAGACTCAAGTAGACTCGTCGCCATCTATCCATATCGAGACGCTGAATATAGTAAAGTCACGTTAAAGACGGAAAAGGTATGCTTGATGATCTGCGGAGTTCCTGGAATAAGAATCGAGGTTCTCAAGAATGCGGGAAACCTTGCCGCAGACTACATTCTGAGATTCTGCGGAGGAGAATTACTTAACGAGCTTTGAGCTGGAAAAATCTTAAGTATGATAACGACATAATTATTGAGTGATCAGCTATGTTAGGCGGATATATGGGTAAAATACTCTGGGTTAACCTAACTACCGGAACTATTTCAACCGAGCCTATAAATGAAGAGCTGGCGAAGAAATATATCGGTGGAAAGGGCTATGCCGTGAAGATCCTCTACAACATAGCTAAGAGTTATGAAGAGAGGGGGGTTGATCTAAGAGACCTCAATCCACTCGGCCCGGAAAATGTCTTAATATTCGCTACAGGTCCTGCAACAGGCTTCCCAGAAGTTCCATCATCTGGAAGATATCACATCATGGCCCTAAAGGCGCCTTTAACGGGATCGATCGGCAGCGGAAACTCTGGCGGAGAGTGGGGGCCATTCCTGAAGTTCGCTGGATATGACATGGTCGTCGTCCAAGGCGCTTCAAACACTCCAGTCTATCTCTCGATAACCGATGGAAAAGCTGAGCTTAGAGACGCCTCTCATGTCTGGGGGATGAATACATTTGACACGTGCAGAACTCTGAAGAGAGAAGTTGGAGGAAAGAATGTAAGCGTGCTATGCATAGGTCCAGCAGGAGAGAATCTGGTCTATTTTGCACCGGTGATAAATGATGAGCATAGAGCTGGTGGTAGGGGTGGACTTGGAGCAGTTATGGGATCAAAGAAGCTTAAGGCCGTGGTAGTTTCAGGGACTCAGAAACCTCAGGCAGCAAACCCCGAAAGGCTCAAGGAAGTTGGGAAGAAACTTCTCGAAAAGATTAAGACGAATCCGGTAACCGGCGACTCACTTCCAAAGCTTGGAACATCGGTCCTCGTAAAGGTGATTAATGGGGCTGGAATGCTTCCATACAAGAATTGGCAGACTGGAGTAAATCCAGAGGCGGAGAAGATAAGCGGCGAGATCCTCGCTGAGAGATATCTCATTAGAAGAAGACCATGTTGGGGATGCCCAATAGGATGTGGAAGAGTTACAAGAGTCGAGAAAGGAGCGTTCCAAGTTCTCTACTCGGAGGGGCCAGAGTATGAAAGCATTTGGGCCCTCGGAAGCTGTACAGGAGTCTCGGATCTTGAAGCCATTATTAAGGCGAACCATTACTGTGATGAACTTGGATTAGATCCAATAAGCATGGGCTCGACGATAGCCTGCGCCATGGAACTCGCGGAGAAGGGATGTATACCAGAGGAGACCTTACAAGGACTGGATCTAAAATTTGGAAATGCTGCTGCTCTGGTTGAAGCTGTTTGGAGAACAGCATATAAAGTTGGCTTCGGGAAATACTTGGCCCTAGGCTCTAAGAGGCTTGCGGAGATCTTTGGAAGACCTGAACTATCGATGAGCGTTAAAGGATTAGAGATGCCGGCATATGATCCTAGAGGGGCTAAGGGAATAGGATTGGAATATGCTACATCAAATAGGGGTGGATGCCATGTAACAGGATACACTATTTCGCCTGAGATCCTAGGAATTCCTGAAAAGATCGATCCGCTAACGCCAAAGGGTAAGGCGAAGTGGGTCAAGACCTTCCAGGACTTCACATGCGTCGTGAACTCCGCCGTAAATTGCCTCTTCACAACCTTCGCCCTCGGAGCAGAAGATTACGCCGCCTTCCTCTCAGCAATAATGGGAATCGACTACACGGCTGACGACATCATGAAGATAGGCGAGAGAATATACAATCTCGAAAGAGTCTTGGTCAATAAGCTTGGATTTGATGGAAAGGATGATACACTTCCACCGAGATTATTAAAGGAGCAGATGCCTGAAGGACCTGCGAAGGGACATGTAGTTGAACTCGAAGAGATGAAGAAGGAGTATTATGAGCTTAGAGGATGGGTTGATGGGAAGCCCGCTTCGGAGAAGTTGAAGGAACTCGAGATAGAACTCTAAATAAGGATAATCTTAATCCCATACCTCCTCATTTTATTTTGTGAAAAATGGGCCGCGACTTTGATCTTAGAAATCTACACATAGAGGTTACCACTAGATGTAACCTCAACTGCATCTATTGTCTGAGAAGATTTTGGTCAGGCTACGAGCCTAGGGACATGGAATTCAACACATATCTCAGAATATTGGATCAAGCTGAGGGATTAGAGAGGATAAATCTATATGGATTTGGGGAGCCGTTCATGAATCCCAGAATACTGGACATGATATACCATGCGAGGAGATCCTTTAAGGATTCAAAAATATTCCTGAGCACAAACGGAATGCTCCTCAACGAATCGATCATAGAGAAGGCCGTCGAACGTGGATTAGACTCAATAGCTGTCTCAGTCGACACGATCAACCTACAGCAACTCAAGAAGATCCGGGTTGGATCGGGTCCACGAGTCTTGAAATCGCTTAGCGATCTCTGTAGGATCGGTAGGAGGATTCTGCCGGAGCTGGAGATAGGGATTGAGTGTGTGATCTTGAAGCATGGAATCGAGGAGCTTCCAAAAGTAGTGGAATATGCTGCGGACATGGGAGTGGATTACGTCCAAGTGAGCCACGTTGTTCCATATTCGAAACAAATCTACGAGTACGCGTGCTATACATGTGTGAGCGAGAAAGTCATATCTCTACTCCGAGGGGATCGGTTGAGAAAGCTTTGCGAGATCCGCGACAAAGCGTCCCTTCAAGCCCTACTGTTACTACATGGTGGGTCAAGGACAACCCATGAACTCAAGAAATACTTTGAGATCGTAAAAGACTTGACGTCGCATGGATATACTGCTAACCTAACGGCCCTCTGTGAAGAGCAGCACAAGATACATTTGACGCTGAGAGTTAAAGAAGCGTTGAGGCGGGTGCGTGAAGTCGCGGAGGATTATGGGGTGGAGATCAGGCTTCCCAAAATATTCTCAGATGCCGCCGACAGATCATGTCCATATGAGGAGAAACATTCAATCTATGTGAGGAGGGATGGGAAGATCGCTCCGTGCATGGAGCTGGCCTATACTCATCCCGAATACGTCAATTCCCATAACAAGCAAGTCTATGAATACTTGGTCGGAGATATTAGAGCTGAGAGCCTATCAAGGATCTTATCAAATGAGAGATTTGAGAGATTAAGGGAGATGAGGAAAGATCTGACCCATAGCTGCCCATGGTGCGGAGACTGTCCATATTCCGAGCTCGAATGCTGGTTCGTGAAGGATAATCTACTCGACTGCTATGGAAACTCTCCATCATGCTCTGAATGTCTATACAGCGTCGGCTTGGCTTCATGCATAATTTGATCTAATCTTATGCTATGAATTAGATCATGTTTCCCCAGACCTCTCAAGTCTTCCAAAGTTCCATAGACCTCTATTCATGATTATATCCTTCAAAATATTCCTAGCATAATCTTCATCCAAGTTTAGTAGGAGGGCGGCGAGATGTTTACAAAGCTTAAATTCCAGTCTAACTCGCTCCCAATCAGCACAATCATGTAAGATCAATCTCCTATCAAGATCTATGATCACCCCATACTCCTTTACCTCGGCGCTCAGATAGTTTTCAGACTGCTCCAAGATTCTGATCAAATTCTTATCCATCTTCTCAGCCCTCCTAAGCCTGGATTCGCTTACCAAGATCTTCAGCAAATCTCTGAGATTGCTTGGAAGCTTTTCAGGAGATATATAGATCGATAGAGATTCAACGGGTTTGGCAGGCTTAGCCAGATTCTTCTCAACTTCTTCCAAAATCTCCTTTTGCGCAGGAGTTATTATTCCGAGGATCTCAAGAACTTGGAGACAGTTATGGACGGCATATCCGTGGAAGTGGTTATTGAAGTATCCATAGACTACATCGACTTTATCGCTCAGCTCATTCAATTTATCCTTCCAAGGCTCAAGCTCCTCCCTACTGTAATGATAATTGTACCATGGGTTCACTCCTCTTCCATGCCATCTAACATATGAGAAATCGGTGGTTACATGTAGTTCCGGTGGAAGCAGCGGCTCATCCACTATTGTATATGCAACTTCATATCTTGATAAGAGGTTAAGGGAATTCTCCCTGAGCCATGATGGATCCCTGAACTCCACGGCAAATCTATAATCCTTTGGAAGAATCTTGAGGAAATTTTTCAAAAGGTCTCCATGCTTATCATAAGTGAAGCTCGGAGGAAGCTGGATCAGGAGGACTCCAAGCTTTCCAGAACTGCTTAACGGCTTGAGGATTTCAAGAAATCGATTAAGATCTTCTTCGATACCCTCTGACAAGCTGAGCTTCTTCTTATGGGTTATCAGCCTCGGAATCTTAGCGGAGAATATGAAATTCTCTGGAACGACTTTCTCCATGGATACTATTACTCTTGGATCCGGATATGAATAGAATGTTGAATCAATCTCAACGGTCTCAAATGTCCTTGAATATCTGTAGAGCTTACCCTCATTAGAGCTTCGATAGAAAACTCCGACCCAATCCTCATAACTCCATCCACTGGTACCTAAGAGAATCTTGGCCAAGCCCATCGATTTATGGTCGGGGCCAAATTTAAATCAAGCACTAAAACAGCATCTGAACTTTAACTCAAATACTCCTCGAGTATATCTTAAGAGATGTGGGGGAAATCGTAATAGGATGCGGTGGATGGCAGTATTTCATAATCCCGAATGTGGATCCGTTAAAAGCCTATTCCATGGCGTTTAGATTCGTTGAGGTCAATTCAACCTTCTATAGGATTCCCCCAATAGACTTGGTGAAGTCTTGGCGTAGAAGAGTTCCAAAGGACTTCGAGTTCTCGGTTAGACTCAATAGGCTGATAAGTCATGTCGAGAAAATAAATCCAACGGAGAAGGTGGTTAAAGCATTTCAAGATTGCATTGAGGTGGCTGAAATTCTTAAATCAAAGATATTGGTTCTTGAAACCCCTAAGTCCTTCGATCCAATAAAGGCGATAAACAGATTAAAGAACCTTCTCAAGAAAGTGGATATTAGAGACATCAGGATAGCTTGGGAGCCCAGATCGGGATGGCCCCCGAAAGCAGTTGAGGAGGCGATTAAGCTTAAGCTCATCCCGATAACAGATTACTCGATCAGAGAACCACCATATGATGACGAGGAAATAGCTTATACGAGGCTATTTGGAAAGGGAAGACATAACATATACCAGTTCACAGATGAGGATCTAATCAAGATAAAGGAGAGAGCTGAGAGGAGAAGGTCAAAAAAGGTTTATCTAAGCTTCCATGGAATAAGGATGTATCTCGACGCCGCCAGACTTGAGAGATTCATAAAGAAAGGCGAACTTCCGAGAGTAACTAAAAGCTATGGTATAGATTCTCTTGCAGAAATCCTCATCGACGCAAAATTTCCGGCAACGAAAGAGGAACTCGTGAGAAGACATGGATGGAAGCTAATAGACATAGACGAGAAGACCAGAGTCCCGGCCAGCGTAATCCTCAAACAGCTTAGAAGGAAGAATTATAGGAGTTTGGAGGAATTGTTGAGAGAGCTTAGAATGAGATTTGAGAATGGCAACTAAATTCTTTCATTAATTGTGTTAAGGTTTTTAAGCGTCGGATTTAATCTATTTCCAAAAGAATGGACGGAAGAGCTATAATGAAACATAGACGTGAAATCATCTACCTATTCATGACTTTATTCATCTTAGTTTTAATCCAAACAGCATCCGCGGAACAATCCTATTCGATAGATGTAATTGGGGTCGCGTTTGACCATTATCAGATAACTTTGAAGATAATCCCGTCCGGGATAGAGGTCTTAGATAGGGCTGTAAGAGATGCGATCAGCATATGGAATAATGCGTTAAAGGAATTTGCATCGCTATATGAGTATGATTATCTATCGAAGATTGAGTTAAAGATAGTTAATGAGACGTCAGATATATCTGTAAGATACGTCGACAATCTTAGCAACGCATGCGGGGACGCAACGCTAAACTATATGCTCGATGGGAGAATTCAGAGAGTTGAGATAAAGATCTCTAGGAAATGCGTTGACCTGAACCATAGCCTAGCGTTAACGGTTGCTGAGCATGAGATCGGACATGCTCTAGGACTCGGACATACGGAATGTGAAGATGACCTAATGTATAGTCGTCTAAGAGGATTTAGAAAGCCGTCAACCCTAGATCTATATGCTCTCTCAGTGGTCTATGAATGGATCAAGGATGGCGAATTCCATCCGCCCAAAGTCACTAGAGTAGAGTTGCCGAAGAGTATAACCTTTGCATACCTTCCGATGCAGGAAAATAGAGTGACGATAAGATTTTGGATGAAGTCTGAATTTGGAAAATCTCTCCTAACTGAGATAGTTACCACTAAGGGTCAGCTGGTCACGTATAGAGCGGATGAGATCAAAGAGTATCGTAATGAGACGCGGTTCGTCTTTAAGGGATGGTATCGCGGCGATGAGCTCATCACAACGAAGCCAGCCATATCCATAAACGCTACTGTCGACGCGGATTACTATGCATACTATGACGTCGAATATCATGTTGACGTAAATCTAGGATATGAGAAGATCTCTGAATGGATTAGGAGGGGCGATGAACTCAAAATAGAGGCTCTTAAAACTAAGGAGCTTTTAAACAATACTAGACTCATATTCGAGAGATGGAGCGGAGACTTCGAAGGAATGAGCAGATTCGTCAAGATCACGGTTTATGCGCCTATAAAGGCTTCAGCCATATGGAGAAGACAGTATAAAGTCTACGTCACCTCGGATCCTCCAGCCATATCAGAGATAATTGGAGATGGATGGTATGATAAGGGCTCAAACGCCGTGATCAAGATCTTGAAGCCGGTCACATTTTTGAATGATGGTGAGAGCAAGGCGGTTGTAGGAGAAATCCTCGCGGATTACGAGCTGAAGAATTATGAAGATCTGAAATTCGAGAATGTCTCAGAGGTCTCGCTTAAAGTATACTCTCCCATATTTGTCGCGGTAAGATGGCGATTCTATCATCACGTCCTAATCTCGTCAGATTACGTTAAGCCGATAATAGCAGATGACTGGATTTTGGATGGAGACTTCGCAAAATATGAGGTCCCAAAGGAGTATAGATGGGATAATGGAACTATGGTTAAATTTGAGAAATGGGTTGGAGATAAGACCTCTGATCTAAACGTCATAAAATTTCAGGTTAAGAAGCCCATCAGAATAAGAGTTAAGTGGAGGATATTTTACTTGGTTAAATACGAGTCGGCTTACCCGATCTCGACAAATCTCCCAAACTCATCTACTTGGATCGAAAAAGGCTCAAGCATCTACCTTAATGCCTCACCAACAATCAGATTGCTCGGCGAGGGAATCAGGGTAGTGTTTGAGGGCTGGAAGGGAACATTATCTCAAACACTGCCATACCTCATGGTAAGAGAGATAGATCGTCCATTGGATCTGAGAGCGGAATGGAAGAAGCAATACCTCTTATCTATTCGCGCTCCAGATGAAGCCGGAATACAGGATGAGGTTTGGATGGATTCTGGAGCAAGTTATGAAGTCTATGCCCCACCGGTAATTCCATTATCGAATACTACCAGGCTTGTCTTCACAGGATGGATGGGATATGACTGCGCCGATCTACTATGCAATATAACCTCCATCTCTAAACCGATAAACTTGGAAGCTAGATATAGATATGAGTGGCTCGCGAAAATCCATACGATAGGATATGATGGAGAGCCGGTTGAAGGGGTGAATCTAGTTCTTAAATGTGGAGAGGATTCCATAAAACTCGGCTCAGATTCGGCCACATGGATCTATGAAGGTAATTGGTTCATCGAGAACGCCACTTGGAGAGGATTCGATGTATCTCCTAGACAATCGATCTACATCGAGAAGAATCTCCAAGACATATCCATCCCGGTTAAGGTGTTTAAGGCCGGATTCAGGGTAACCGATTACCTGGGATTTCCCGTAGAGGATGCTGAAGTTGTCGTGAGCTTGATGAATGGCACCGTGTTGTATGAGGGGAAGACTGGAAGCGATGGAGAAATTTGGAATATGGGTCCACTTCCACCATGCGACTTGATAGTTGAAGTGAAGTACCTCTGGTTCAATTCCAGTAGGATGTTCAATATTAGAGACAGTAGGCCGATTATAGTCACAGTTCCAATATCCTTGACAACAATTTACATCTCAGTCGGAATAGTATCCTTATTCACAGCCTTGATGATATTCGCGGCATATAGGAAAAAGAGGGAGATGCTTAAACAAGAATATCGAGAATATTATGAGATTCCGCCAGAATATCCTCCTCCACCGCCGGTCATGGAAGAGGAAGAAGGAGCGGAAGAGCATGCCGTTGTATCGGTTGAAGATGTTTTGAAGGAGATTGATGATGAAGAGTTGAAGAAACTTCTCAAAGAGAGAAAAAGAAGGAGTTAACGTGAATGTTTTAGGATGAAACTTCCTATTGGAGCGCCGACCATCCTTGCCACAATAGGGCATTTCACCATCAAGATAAAGAATGAGTCAGCTTCATCATGGTAGGCCTCGAAGTTCGCCTGCCCTTTAAACACTCTTAGATCGTGTTCTCTTATCCAGCTTCTAACGGTCTCGCTTGACATCCATGGCCCAGTTCCCTCGGTTCCATTGGAGACACATCTAACCTTGACGTTCGGAAGCTTATCTAGGCCAACGTACTCTACATCTTCTGGAATGACATCGCTCATCGCAGGCCCTCCCTTGACTACCAGGGTGATCGATTTAAATGGCTTGGATCTGATGTCAAGCATGGCCTCTATCAGCAATCTGTCGAAGACGATCTCTCCAGCATTATCAAGGAAGCATATCAAGTCCTCAGCCCCTAAAACTTTCTCTCTAAATTCTCCATAATCATTAATCGCCAACCGCCCCTTCATAGCCTTCTCAATCGATTCGTGTAAGTCCGGCTGAACATACGCTCCAAAATCTATCGAGTTCCCGGCCGCCGATAACTTGACAGCGGTCTCTAACCTGTCAGCGGAGTTCTCGATCATCTTTTTCAACTTTGGATAAATTTTGAGGACCATGTCGTTACTCTTCTTCCTGAACTCTTTGAATGGATCAGGATTTCCCGTCACCTTAGTAATCACGTTGTTCACGATGAAGGCGAACTCCACTGGTATTGAGTCCCAGTTGATGGATTCAAGAGCCTTGATGACTTCAATCATTATCTTTCTCTGCAGCTCGATATCTTTAGTAATCAACCTAGCATTGCGTGACGCCATCTTCAAGGCGCAGGAGAGGCAGTCAAGATCTATCTTCAAAGCTGCTTAACCCATTTAACAGGCTCTATTTAGCTTATCTCTTCCATTGAAAGCAGGCGGTAGCGGTACAGCGGCTTTCTCAAGACTTTAGGTAATCCGAGCTTCTCTCCTCTCTTAAGAGGCTTAAGAGACTTTCCAAAGAATTTATTGAAAGATGAGAGATCGTCTAAAACGCTTATTCCCGCAAAAATATCGATGTATGGTAGGGCAGTGAGCATCCCAATTGTTAAGGGTTTGTAGCCTGGTTTATCAGCATATGGGTTTAGCCAGACTATTCTGCCAGCCATTTCCTTCAACTTCTGCATGCTTAATCTCAGAAGCTTAGGTTCTCCCGTATCCCATCCATCACTTATTATTATCACGGTCGTATTTCTATCAACCATTCCACAATTCTCCTTCAGAAATAGCATTAAGCATCTTCCGATCTTTGTTCCGCTTCCCCACATATCAGCCCAACGCCAGATAAGCTCAACGACTTGTTCCGGAGAACTCTTCGTCAGGATCTCAGTGGCCCTAAATAGTCTCGTGCTGAATAAGAAGCACTCAACGTTATGGTGATATCGGCAGAGGGTATGCATTATCTTTAGGAGCCAATCCGAGTAGCTATCCATGGATCCACTTACATCTATTAACAGGATTATCTTGGTTCTTGTCTTCTTTCTCTTGATTTTCATGAATTTCAAGATCTCTCCAAAGGTTGAGTAGCTCGCCCTAATGCTCTTCCAGACATCTATCTCTCCACGTTTGTCTCTCTCAAATCTTCTGCCCCTCATTAAGGCGAGTCTTCTCCTAAGTCTCTTAATTATTCTCCTAATCTCGGTGATCTCAGCTGGCTTCGGTGGATTGAGCCGTTTCCTAGAGATAACATCGGATGGGCTGTAAGAGAACCATGATCTCCTGTTCATCTTTCCAGATCTATCATCTCTAAAGACGAATTGATCCGCTCCCCTAGATGCTTCTCCCATTTCATCGCAGAAGGTTAGATCGCTTTCACCTTTCTTGAATTTACCCTCCTCATCGACTTGAACCTCGGATTTCGAGGCTTTTTTGAAAGATTTCACGAGCATTTGAGCAGCTTCCCTGCTTTTAGCCAACGTTAACTTCAATGCATTCAGTACATCTTCCCTATTTTCGAGATCGATGTGCTTTAGGGCGTTTGCGGCGTCGATCACTTCTGCGACGCTACATCTTATTCCATTTCTTCTAAGCTGGTTTGCGGCGTTTACGGCCAGTTTCGCGATCTCATCTAAGCTCTTCATCTATGTTGAACTTCACCTCCTCTAATAATGCTTCAACATCTATGTTCTTCAAGTCGTCGCTGCTCTTCAGAAGCACGCTTAAAGTCTCCCTAACCACCTTTGGAGTTAATTCCTCGACTCCAAGCTCCCTTAAGGCCAGCGCCCAATCAAGCGTCTCAGAGATCCCAGGCTTCTTGAATATCTCTGGAGATAAGCGGAGTCTTTGGACGAATTCGATCACCTCTCTGGCAAGTCTATCGCTTATACCTGACACCTTTAACTTGACTATTCTAAGCTCCTTCTCGAATGGTGGATAAGTTAGATATAGGTAGAGACATCTCCTCCTAAGCCCCTCGCCTATCTCCCTAGTCCTATTTGATGTTATTATCACGATCGGCTTCTTCCTCGCCTTAATCGTCCCGATCTCCGGGATCGTGACCTGGAACTCGGCTAAAAACTCTAGGAGGAATCCTTCAAACTCCTCGTCGGCCCTATCTATCTCATCGATTAAGAGCACTGCAGGCAATGGCCCATCATGCAACAATGCCTTCAATAGTGGCCTCTTTAGGAGAAACTTCTCGCTGAATATCTCTTCTTCGACCTCCATCAAATCCCTTCTATTCTCCATCATCTTGATGTAGAGTAATTGTTTCGGATAATTCCATTCATAGATCGTTGAAGAGGAGTCTAATCCCTCATAGCATTGAAGTCTTATTAGCTCCGTTCTAAGCATATTCGCCAAAACCTTCGCTATATCCGTCTTGCCGCATCCCGGCTCACCTTCGATTAATAGCGGTTTTTCAAGTTTTATCGCGAGATATATTGCCGTCGCTATCTCCCTATCGGCGATGTAAAGCTGTTTAGCCATCTCCTCAATTATCTTGTCAATCGTTAATCCATCGAGTAGCGTCATCCGCTTTAAAGCTGGATCTTCCATGATTTAACATTTTTAGGATATTATCTGGATTTATGGTCGGCTTCTCCTCAAGGATAGTATTGAGAGTATTAGGATGGGCGCTAGTAGCAATAGGATTAGAGGAGTGGGATTTATCCTCAGTCCCATAAAATCCAAGATTATTCCTTGGAATAGATCATAAGACCAGCCGAAGATGAGCAGCCCTACAACGGTCCCGAAATTCATGAAAGAGTTTACGAGGCCTATAGTCATCCCGGCTCGCCCTCGATACGACGTCGCCAATCTTCTGGATAATGGTGTATAGGCTTTCCAGCTAACTCCAGCTGCGAGTAAGCCGATGAATATTGCTTGATAGCTTTTCACGGCGAGTAGGAATGGAGCTAAACATGTCATAAATGCTATGATGATTATTGCGTAGTCTTCTGAGACCTTATCCGCTATGACGTTTATTGGGATGCTTGCAATCAACCCTAAGATCCCCGTTAAGCCCAGGATTAAAGCTGAAAGCTCCTTAGAGAGATTTGCGAACTCGCTTAAATAAACGTAAATAGGGTCGCCGACCAATATGGCTCCTATTAATGCGACTATAAAGGATGTCAAGAGAAGTGGATGAACTGAGAGCTTCCCTTTCCCAGACTCTCCCCGAACTTTTACATCCTTTACTTGGATCTTTACCTGAATAGATCTTATCGCCAGATATGTTAGGGGAGCTGCTGCAGCAGAGAGGATGAATGCTATTAGGAAGATGTAGGAGGAGTTTATTGGAGCAATTATGCTGTAAAGGAGGTTTCCCACGAAGACGCCTACAGATCCTAAAGCGAAGTAGATCGCGAGAGCTGTTCCTCTCCACTCGATCGGCGTATTTGAGGCTATTGAGACTTGGATGAAGACCCAGAAAAATCCATTCACGACCCCGTGAAGGATCCTCAAGATCAGGAAGAACGTGAATGATTTGAGATAATTGTAAAGAATTAGGATTATTGAGCCCACTATCGGGAGAACAGGGATCATCGTCTTCAATCTTCTCTTATCGATGAAGTATCCGGCTAAGGGCGCTGCTAAGGCTCTAGCGGAGAGAAAGGCCATCGATAAGATGCTCAAGAAGCCCATCGAGAGCATAAGCTCTGTTCTAGCATAATATGCGACGGCTGGGATCGCCGCTCTAAAGGCCGCCGTCCCCAAAAAAGCTATCAAGAACATTAATAGGAGCCATCCACTACTTAGAAGCTCTTTAAGCCTAGTCAGTGAAGATAAATCCATCGGTTATCCTTCGAGGGAGCCACTTTTTAGGAATATCGTCGATGAAGATCCGCTCACAACCTATCGTCAAACTTGGTCGTTAGGGAATCCGAGGAGATAGATGCTACATATCGGGCAGTTCAACATCATAGCTCTTCTCATGTCAACATGTCTAATAGCGGTTAGCCTACTGCTAATAATGCTAAAGGCTAGAAGCGTTAATAAGGTGGTCTAAGCGGTCTATGACCTGAGATGGGAGACCCTAAAAAGCCTAGAAAGCAGTACGAGACCCCCAAGCATCCGTGGAAAGCCGATAGACTCGCGGCTGAGCTACAATTGATAGGCGAATATGGATTGAGGAATAAGAGGGAGCTTTGGAGAGCTGAGACTATCCTAAGGAAGATTAGAGCACATGCGAGGAAGCTCTTCGCATTAACCGGCGAGAAGAGGGCCAAGGCGGAGAGAGAGCTTATTCACAGGCTTTGGAGGATGGGAATAGTTGAGGAGAACGCGACGGCGGACGACGTCTTAAAGCTGACCGTCAGAGATATCTTGGAGAGAAGACTTCAAACCATGGTCTATAGGCTCGCCTTAGCCAAGACGATCTATCAGGCCAGGCAGCTCATAGTCCATGGACACGTCTATGTCGGAGATAGAAAAGTTAGATCACCAAGCTATCACGTCATGAGAGGAGAGGAGAGGCTGATAAGGGTCGCGATACCGATAATGAAGGAAGCTTCATCGGAAGAGGGAGAAGTCGAGGCGAGTTGAAGCTCCTTTACCCTCTTCTAGCGAGATAAACCATGTGTGGAAGCTCATCTATAAACTCCTCTAAGGCCAATCTTACCGCATCTGGAGAGCCTGGAAGACATAGAATCGCCTTTCCCGAAGCAACTCCCGCCGTTGCCCTCGTCAAAGCCGCCGCTGTCCCAACTCTCTGGTAGCTTAGCATTCTAAATAGTTCTCCAAATCCTTCAGCTTCTTTCTCGAAGAAAGGTCTAACGGCCTCTATGGTAACATCGCTTCTGGCCAATCCTGTTCCGCCGATAAAGATCACAACATCGACATCCTCTCTCCTTAACATCTCCAGCAGCTTCTCCCTAATCATCTCAATATCATCATCTATTATCTCTCCATGAACTACTCCATGACCTCTTCTCTCAATCACCTCGACCGCCACCTTCATAGATATATCATCAACAGGTTCACCTCTAGTCTTTGCCTTGTATCTTGAGCTGCTCACCGTGAAGAGGGCGAACGCAAGCTTTCTCTCAGCGAGTTTCCTATGCTCTTCATGGGGTAAGGTCATTTTGTTAAGCCTCCTTTAACTTCTCTAGAACTTTGATTCCAGTTATCTCGGTTTCAGGATATTGCCCGCGTTCATCCTTCTCATACGCCTTAACAATGTCCCAGATATTCAATAATGCTATTGAGACCGCTGTCAATGCTTCCATCTCGACCCCGGTTCTCTCACAGGCTTTAACTCTTGCTACAACCTCAACCCCATCATCCATCAATCGGGTCTCGATTAAGACGTTATCTATCTTAAGTTGGTGGCAGAGGGGAAGAAGCATCGGGGTGAATTTCACGGCATTAATCCCTCCAAGCCTGGCCACTTGAAGTGGGTCACCTTTCTCAACTTTATTCTCTCTAATCCTCTTAACGGTTTCAGGTCTAAGCTTGATGAAACCTCTCGCAACCGCTTCTCTCCTAACCATGGGTTTATCCGACACGTCAACCTGCTTGATAGCCAATCCCCAACCCTCCAAGATAACCTCAAAATCCTAAATGTTAAGGATAACCCTCCGCGAGAATATCGTGATGAAATCAATTAAATATAAGGCGAATTCATGATTCCTTGGAAATGAAGATCCTCTGGGCTCCATGGAGGATGAAATACATAAGATCATGCTCTAAAGATTCTGAGTGCTTTCTATGCCGAGCATTATCTGAGGATAAGGATGAGCAGAACCTAATCCTGCTTAGAGGTGAGAAAAGCTTCATAATCATGAACAGATATCCATACAATAATGGCCATTTAATGATCGCCCCGAAGAGACATGTCGGAGATCTACTTCAATTAAATGACGAAGAATTGATTGAGATGATCAAGATGATTAAGCTCGCGGTTAAAGCCCTCAAATCCGAATATAATCCCGATGGATTCAATATCGGGTTAAATCTCGGTAGGGCGGCTGGAGCTGGACTGGAAGATCATTTACACATACATATCATTCCACGATGGGTTGGAGACACGAACTTCATGCCCCTCATATCCGAGACTAAAACCATTCCAGAACTATTGACCGAAAGTTACTCGCGGCTCAAGAAGTATTTTGAATAAGCTCGCCCATCCTCTCAGCATTCTTTACAGTTTCATCATAGTATGGAGAGGTCTTCTTGGCGAGTAAGCAAACTCTGCTCGGAACATCTTTTGCAATATACTCGTATCCTTTTAGGTGGGATTGAAGCCTCTTAGCGAAGTCCTCGACCTCCATCACGCTGGGCATGGCATTTCTCGGAAGCCTCTTCTGAGATTCACCCACATGCATGTATCCCTTACATTCGATGAAGTCTGGATCGGCTATCCTTATCAGCTCGGCATATCTCTCCGGATCTCTCATCGTATATCCTTTGACGAGGGTTAATCTTATCACTTTCCTAGACCTGTTAAACATCTTCATGATCCTCAAGCTATCAATCACTCTCTCCCAGCTATCGTTGATGAGTGGTCGACAAGTCCTCACATGAGTTCTTCTATCAGGGCCATAGAGGCTTATGTAGAGATTCGTGGGCTCGGCTCCCGTATCCAGCAAGATCTTCAACCTCTCAGGCATGGTTCCATTCGTCACTAGGAAGGTCGTCATACCTCTCTCATGAAAGATTGTTATCAACTCTCCGAGAAATGGATATAGGGTCGGTTCACCGTCCAGCGATATAGCCGCATTATTGGGCTCCATGGCTTCCTCATATAATCTTAGGTCAACTTTTGGATTTCCCTTAAACCCTGAAAGAAGTTGACGCTGCTCCTTAATCAGTCCATCCAAAATCTCTTTAGGCGAATCCCATTCACCGCCATAAGGCTTAACCCTATTCATTGTGTGATGTCTCCAGCAAAAGACGCACATCATATTACAGTATTGGAGGCTCGGAGTCATTTGAAGACATCTATGACTCTCAACTCCATACCATCCCTTATAGCAATTCTTCCCTCCCCTAAGAACGGATCTAGTCCAGTGACATATCTTAACAGCAGAATGTCTCCCAACTATCCTATAACCCGCCCTCCTAAGCCTATTGACCTCATCTAACTCGAGGCGCGTATCCCCATGAGCGACGGCCATATCAGAATACCTACCTAAACTGCGGATTGGAAAATTTTAAACGTTAACCCAAAATGATTGAAAAGATGGCGTTTCAGCCTTAACGAGGGCTCATTTATGGATATCGAATCAGGGGCTCGGCGATGGAAATCATCAGCTTCTAGTTGAAAGGGGGATGAAAAACTTGTTTCGGACATTCCAGCGAACTGAGTAACTCGTCATCTCATTCTCCTCTAAAAGCTCTCTTCACCAGTTCCTCTACATCCCTTCTACTCGGGGTTCCTGGAAAATTCTTGAGATTTCTCTCATAACTCATACCCTCATCGATGATCTTCTCCAAATCTTCCTCCGGCACTCCAGCATCCTTTAAACTAAGTGGGATATTAGAGTACTTCTTTAACTCGTTTAATGCCCCAATTAGGAGTTCGGTGGACTCAGTTGAGGTGCGCGGATTGAAGCCTAATCTCTTGCCAATTTCTAGAGTCCTCTGGGGCATTAGATTAGAGGCATGCTCTATAAACTGCGTTATTAGAAGAGCGTTCGCCAAGCCGTGATGGAATCCGTATTTCATCGTTAGATAGTATCCGGTTCCATGAACTATCGTCGTTCCACAGAGATTTATCGCCTTCCCTGCAAGCATGCTCGCATAGAGTAGCCTTTCTCTAGCGTTGATGGAACCATCATACGCATCCTTGAAGTATTCCAGTATATTTCTCAACGCCTCAAAGACATAGATATCTGATAATGGATTTGCATTCTTGTTGAAGTAAGATTCTATTGCATGGGATATGGCGTCCATCGATGTGTATGCAAGTAAGTCTTTGGGTAGATAGCTTAGAACATCAGGGTCAAGAATGGACGCAATAGGCACTATGAGTTCTCCCGCAACAGTATTCTTCTTTAAACCTTTACTTATGACGGCGTATTTAGTTACCTCACTTCCAGTTCCACAGGTAGTTGGGATGGCGATCACTGGAAGAATTGGGGGTCTGATCACGGCTGGATAAAAGTAATCTTCAGCCCTTCCACCCTGGAGAGAGAGTATGGCGATAACCTTACCTGCATCCATAGCACTTCCGCCGCCGAAGGCGACGATAAAGTCCACTTTTTCTCTTTTACCTAGCTCGGCGCCAAGTTCAACGGTTTCAGCTGAAGGATTAGGCTCGACCCGATCGAAGATCGCCACGGTCACTCCATTAGATTCAAGGATCTCCTTAAGCTTGTCTAGGTATCCAGATCTTTTAGCGAAGCTTCTTCCAGTGACCAATAAGGCTTTACCAGATAATCCAAGGTCCTCGACAACCTCACCTAACCTCTCGATCGATCCTCTTCCAAATATCAGCTTACGCGGCAATCCAAACCCGAAGCTTAAACTCGCTTGACCCATCAGTTATACACGATATCATTGTAAGAATTAAGTATTCCTGCGCCGTTAGGGATAGGATCACAGGCCATAACCGGAGTCTCTTTCAGAACCGTTATTTTCGCAACAGGTTTAACATATCCTTTCTCAATTCCATCTAAATAATATGGGAGCCTGATTATTCCATGAGAGTTCACACCTCTGAGGCTCGCCGTGATCAAATGATCTATAACGACTTCAGCTTGATCTCTCGGAACACCATAAGCCTCGAAGCACTTTAAGCCGAATTCATGCAGCTCACTAGGCAGAACATTCATGACGATTCCAGGTTAGAGCGCGTATTTATCATTTTTATTCAAGGTTCATCTCTTAGTGATAATATCTCATTGAGTAGCTCTTTTGTCGATGTCACGAGCACACCGAATTTTCCATTATCCATCAGTAACGTATCCTCATCTCCACCGACTATCCTATAATGGCCTCCAGCAAGCTTGACTAGAAATGTGGAAGCTATGAAGTCCATGAGCTTAAGACTTCTTGAAGGACATAAGAATCCCTCAACGGCTCCGTCCAATATGAGCGCCGTCTCAAGAGCCGCTGCGGCGAGAAATCTTGTCCCCCGACATCTATGTAGTATTTTCATGGTCCATTCTCTGGTCTCTATAATCTTTATCGAATCATGGTCTACTAGGAGCATCGCATCTTCAAGAGATCTTATCATGCTTAACCTCGGCCTTCTCCCAGAGACCTCTACACCAGCACCAACCTCTCCTAGATATAGCTTGTTTCTCGGATGATCGATCACTCCAGCTGCAACTATATCAGATATCCTTGGCCCTTTAGCTATAGAGATTGACGTGCAGTAGAATGGTATGCCTTTCCACGCATTCTTGCTGCCATCAACGGGATCGATGAGGACGTAGTATCTTGGATTGGGATCTCTGACAATTCCAGACTCTTCCGATATCATCACGCATCCATCGAGATTTTGACGGAGAAAATTTATGATAGCTTCCTCGACAGCGAGATCAAATGCATAGGATATATCTCCATATGCTCCTCGGCCACGAATCTCTCTTCCATCAGCCTTTAGCGCCTTCTCTAGCACCTTATGGCCCTCAATTAATGCATTCTTGACTATCTCCATCAGCTCCGACATCTTAGATCATCTTCACCTCATCAAGAGATCTAACTTTGATGACATCTGGATTGAATAGATTATCCGGCTTCTCGCCTTTCAACACCTTAATTATCCCTTCAGCAACATATTCAGCCATCTTATTCCTCGTGTCATGAGAAGCGCTTCCGATATGCGGTGTTAAGACCACGTTATCGAGCTTCAATAATGGATCATCGACTGAGATAGGCTCCTTCTCAAATACATCGAGCCCTGCACCAGCTATCCAGCCTTCTTGTAAAGCCCTTGTCAACGCCTTTTGATCAACGACAGCTCCCCTTGAAGTATTTACCAGGATCGCTGTCCTCTTCATAAGCTTCAACTCTCTTTCCTTGATAAGCCCCTTGGTTTCAGGGGTTAATGGGACATGCAGGGTTACGAAATCGGACTCTCTAAGCAATTCATCCAATTCGGCATACTTTATTCCAAGCTCCTTCTCCAGGTCTTCCCTCCTAACAATATCATAGTATAGCACCTTCATGTTGAATCCCTTAGCCCTTCTCGCAACGGCTGATCCTATTCTCCCTATGCCGATCACCCCGAGGGTCTTTCCATAAACGTCATAACCCAGCAGCATTGTCGGAGCCCATGGAATCTTCCATTCGCCGTTCCTAATACTTCTATCTGCTTCAACGATCCTCCTCGCAGTCGCTAGAAGCAGTGCCCAAGCATGATCGGCCACGGTCTCTGTTAAGACTCCGGGTGTGTGGACAACGTAGATCCCCTTCGATGTTGCATGATCCACATCTATATGATCCACTCCCACGCTCATGGTTCCAATGACCTTAAGTTTCCCAGCCTTATCCATAACCTCCTCATCGATCTTCTCATTCAAGGTGCAGTAGATTGCATCAACATCCTCCACAGCATCCAACAGCTCCTCTCTAGATGGAGGTGGAACCTCATCTCTATAATCCACGTCGCAGAACTTTTTGAGAAGCTCTATTCCCACCTCAGGGATTTTTCTGGTGACATATACTTTCGGCTTCAAGGCTTTTCAAGTTTGTTGAGTTGAGATCCTTATTTAAGTTTTAGAGATGATCCACTAGATCTTCCACGTCTCCTAGTCTTGAACTTGGTCTTCACCTTCGCCTCAGCCGTCTTATACAGTTTAGGCCACCTCTTAGCAAGTTCCTTCTCCACGATACTAGCCAAGAATTCACTTATGCTAAACCTCGGCACAGCGCTCTTCCAATAATTCAGTATGCAAGCTGCTACAGGAGAATAGAATGCAAGCCTCGGCTGTCTCTGAGCCGCCTTAACCGCCTGCTTCAAGAGCTTCTCATTTATCCTCTCCTTAGATTTCGCCCTTGGCATGGGTAAAAGGTAAAACATCTAAAATTAAAGTTTTACCATCTAAGGTAAAACAAATAATCCCATCGAAAATGCAATTCCATGAATAATGGATTATCGAGGGGGTCGGCAATCCCTCGAGGAAGGAATTAGTGAGCATGGATAGAGGGGTAGGGCGTCAGACCTTAAAAGAGGAAGCGCCTAAGTCAAGAAAAGGGAAACGAATCGGTTGGTGAATCTTACAGATGGATCAATTATTCAACTGACGTTGGATTGGCTTTGAGAAATGTGTTTGTTCTTCTAGAGTTGAGGATTTTCAGGTCTCACGCCGAGTGGATAAGTGGGTGTTTTTGTAGAGTTATGCGCTTAGAGTTAAATATGATGCAGCCTGACATCCCATTAACCGGAATGAGGACTGACGTCTGCTTGGTGGTCAAGGATGTGTCTAAGAGATTCGGGGATAGGGTTGCGGTCGATGAGGTGAGCTTCACGGTTCACAGAGGTGAAATCTACGGCCTACTCGGCCCGAATGGGGCTGGAAAGACCACCCTCTTAAGCATGATAGCCGGAATCCTAGAGCCGGATTCAGGCGAGATCTCGATCGATGGATCAGATGCCCTCGATTCGAGGACTAGGAGGAAGGTGGGCTACTGCCCTCAAGAGGCCGTAGTCTACAACGATTTAACAGGCTTGGAGAACATGATGTTCTATGCTGGGCTACATGGGTTAAGTGGAAGCGATGTGAAGCGGAGATGTAGGGAGCTACTTGATCAAATGGGATTGGGCGAGTATGCTGGCAAAAAGGTGAAGATGTATTCGGGTGGGATGAAGAAGAGGCTTAGCTTCGCGATCACATTGATCGGCGACCCGGAGCTCCTCCTACTCGATGAACCCACGACCGGAATGGATCCGAGGATTAGGAGATCCGTCTGGGAATCCATACTCAGGCTTAAGCAAGAGGAAAAGACGATAATCCTAGCCACCCATTACATGGAAGAGGCGGATGAATTATCCGATAGGGTTGCAATAATGGATCTGGGGAGGATAGTCGCCGAAGATTCTCCCGAAAGCCTAAAGACCCGTTATGGGCCAAAGGCCGTTATAGATGTGGAGTTCTCCAAGCCTGTTGAGGAACCCAAGCCCATAGTCGAGGAGATCAAAGCATATGCCTCTGAAGGTGGAGTGATATACAGGGACGGCAAGTTGAGGGTTCATGTGGATAATCCAGACATCGTATCCCCTAAGATAGTCTCAGAGCTGGTGAGGATAGGGGCCGGGTTGAAGACCTTGAAGATAACCATGCCAACGCTTGAGGACGTCTTCCTCAGATTAACCGGTAGGAGGTTAACTGAGGAATGATGTGGAGCGCCGTCAAGGCATTCATAATCAAGGAGCTTAAGCTCACCTTTAGGAGCAAGGCAAATATCTTCTGGATAATTGCATGGCCCGCCATCTGGCTATTGATGACGGCCTACGTCTTTGTCCCGCCGGCGGCAGGTCAGCCCATGACCTTGAAGGTTGGAGTTGTAAATCATGATATTGGATCGACATCTCCCTTTAATGGGACCACCTTCATACAAATTCTAAATGAGTCCGAGTATAGGGGCGTTAAGCTCTTTCAGGTCAAGATCTATGAAAACGAGACGCTCATGCTCGAGGACATTAGGAGGGGTAGGCTCGACGGCGGATTCACGATACCGAAAGGGTTCGGGGAAAACATAATTTTCAGTCAGGCGAGGTTGAAAGTCTATATCGGTGCGAGAAGCCTTCAATCAGCCCAGATAGCGGAGTCGATCCTAAGAGGTTTTATTCAGGGCTTGAATGATGGGATCTCGGTTAGGAAGGTTAATGAGACGATGAAGTATGTCGAGATCTACTCGAAGAAGTATATGTCGAAGAACCTGACGATCTCGATGGTGGGGAACAAGAGTTGGACGGAGTTCATGAGAAACTGGATGATCGGCGTCGTCTCCCCGATAAACGCAAGCTTCCAAGATGTTAAGCCGGAGGCTCTCGTCGAAAGACCGTCGATCTTAGGTTGGTATACCTTTGGGGCGATTGGGATGAGCCTACTATATTCGGGTTTGATCTCAGGTTCGACCATGGCCGTTAGGGAGAAGGAGGCTGGAACCCTCAGAAGGATCCTAGCATCCCCCGCCACCTCGACCGATATGCTGATCGGGAAGACGATCTCAGGCCTCATAACCCTAGGAGTTATGTCAGCTATCATAGTAGCCTTAGGAGTATATCCGTGTGGGGCGAAGATAATTTGGAGCCCCACGAACCCAGCCCACTGGCTCGCGATAATACTCCTGATACTCGTCTCGATAATGGTCATCGGGGTGGGCATGATCCTATCCTTAATCGCGGGGACGACTGAGAGCGCATCGAATCTGAGCGTCGTCTTGGGGCTGATGTTCGCATTTATAGCCGGGATCTGGTTCCCGAAGTGGATGTTGCCAGCCTGGATGAGATTCTTGGCGGACGTATTCCCAGCAACCTGGGCAATAGAAGGCATGAGATCAGCCCTCGTCTATGGGGCCACCGCCGCGGAGCTCATGCCGACGTTCCTGAAGGTTTTGGCGGCCGCCATAATATCCTATCTGATCGGAGTATTCGCCTACAAGAAGACCTTGAGGAGATATGTGATGGCGTAGTCTTGGATATTTAACGAATCTCGACGAAGTCTGATATCTGGGGAATTCTCTGAGGCAATCCCTTTCTCTTTCTAATCTCTTGAATGACCTTCTCTCTTAGGGATGCTGGAACAGGTTTCCAAGCTGAGAACTCGGTCGCCCAGAAAGCCTTACCCATGGTCGCGCTCCTCATGGCCTCGCTTAAATCGAATGTCTCGGCCGCCGGTATCTCACCGGTTACAATCGTGACATATTCTTGCTGAGTGATATTCAAGATCTTCCCACGCTTACTAGTTATGACCGACGTAACGGCTCCCATAAGCTCCGGCGGAATCTTCGCCTCAATCTTTAGGACCGGTTCAAGTAGGATTGGATCGGCGCTTAGAATGCTTGCATAGAGAGTTCTCCTAGTGGCTGGGACTATCTGAGCATAGCCTCGGTGAACAGGGTCTTCGTGTAGCTCGACATTTACGAGAATCGCCTTAATCCCTCTCATGGCCTCTTCCGCCAAAGGCCCTCTCTCCATGACATCCTGGAATCCAGCAATGATCAAGGCCTTGGATTCCTGTAGGTATTGGGCTCCCTTGGTCATGTCGACGAATATGTTTCCCTTCGGATCTATCATCCAGACATTTCTCGCCATGTCGGCATCCCATCCATGGTCTCTCAGAATCCTCGCAATCTGCTTCCTATCCATCTCGTTGAATAATTCACCTTTTCTTATGAGCTGGATTATCTCCTCCTCTAGGGGCTCCACCTGAATGTAGATCCTGTTATGCCTGTTCGGAGACTTACCCTCGAAGACCTTTCCACGCCTTGTCACGGTCTCCCTGTAGAGGATTATGGGCTTGCTCGCAACCACCTCTATTCCAGCCTTGGCTATCCACGTCAAGGCGATCTCTAGATGAAGTGTTCCCATCCCACTAATCAGATACTCTCCGGTTTCAGGTCTAACCGTCGTGACAAGGGTGGGATCTTCTATCGAGAGCTTATTCAGGAAGTCGACGAGCTTCGGCAGATCCCTACTATGCTTGGGCTCAACCGAGATAGTTACAACGGGCTCCGAGACGTAATGTAGAGACTCGAAGGGGACGAGGTCGACTGTTGAGAGAGTGTCTCCAGCTCTAGCATCCTCTATTCCAAGTAGAGCTGGGATGTTTCCCGCTGGAAGCATTCCAACGATCTCCCTATTCGGTCCCATGTAGACGGTTACTTGCTGAACCCTCTTCTTGATATTCCTCCCAACTATCTGAAGTATATCTCCCTCCTTAACGGTTCCGCTAAATAATCTTCCAGTCGCGACGACCCCTGCCTGTGGATCTACCTTGACCTCGGTCACTATCATGACTATCGGCCCATTCTCATCGCAGTTCACCATCGCCTGCCCAACCTCGCTGTCTATATCCCCAGTCCAGATCTTCGGAATCCTATATCTTTGGGCGACATGGGGTGGTGGATGATGATTTATCACCATCTCGAGAATCGCTTCATGGAGGGGGGCATTCTCCCTAAGCCAACCGATCTCATTATTGATGAAGGCATTCATCACATCCTTGAACTTTATCCCCCTCTTCTGAGCCTGTGGAACCGTGAAACCCCATCTATCCTTAGCGCTTCCAATGGCGACGCTTCCATTCTGGAAGCTCACCTTCCATTCCTGCTTATATTGGGGCTCGGCGTACATCTCGATCAATCTATTGATGTCCATCACGATCCTGACCAAGGTCTCCTGAATCTTCTCCGGAGTTAATCTGAGCTCCTTGATCAATCTGTCGATCTTGTTTATGTATAGGACTGGCTTAACCCTCTCCTCAAGAGCTTGCCTAACAACGGTCTCGGTCTGAGTCATGACTCCCTCAACGGCGTCGACGACCACAACCGCTCCATCGATCGCTCTGAGAGCTCTCGTGACTCTTCCGCTGAAGTCTACGTGCCCAGGGGTATCTATCATGTTTATCACATAGGGTTTTCCATTCATCTCATAGTATAGGGAGATGTTCGCGGCCTTGATCGTCATCTGCCTCTGCTGCTCCTCTTCGAGATAGTCTAGGGCTAAGGCTTTTCCGGCCAAGGTCGGTGAAAGAAGTCCTGCTGCAGCTAGAAGGCTGTCGGTAGTGGTTGTCTTTCCGTGATCAACATGGGCAATTATCCCTATGTTTCTTATCTGATCCTTTTGCTTTAGGATGTCTAAAACCTCTGCTATTCTCTTGACCTTAGGCATAGCTACTCACTTTCAGGCTCCGAATTCAGCTCTAAAAATTCTCTAATAAAGATTGTGTCTTAAGCGTATCACTTCACTTTCAGCTAACTCTCAAAAATATATGGATCGAGAGCCAAGTATTTTAGCTAGTGGATAGAGCGTGAACCGCCCTATCAATAGGCTTAGGCTGATCTGTAAGCTTAGGGGTAGAGCGAGAGTTAGAGATGAGGAACTACTCAGCAAGCTTCTCTCGAAAAATTGGAAGATTGAAGGAAGAATTGCAGAATTAGATGGATCAACTGTCAAGTTCCTGAGCATGAATCCTAGTAGAGATGAGTTCATGCTCACCCTAAACCTGAAGAAGCCTGAACATCTCGACAACATCATTAAATCGATCATTAGGGAATGCTGGTACATTGATATCTACTATAATTTCAGGGGCGATGAAGCGAGGAGGGTTGCAGAAATTCTTAGGATAAGGTTTGAGGAGAAAGGTGTTTTTGAACTCAAATTATTTGGAATCAATCTCAAGGTCTCGGCGTATCCCTCGTTCAAAACCTTAACAGTCTCATATAGGATTGGATGGGCTGAAGTTTCAAAAAACATAGTGTTAAAAGTTCATGAGAAACTTTGCGGAGCCCCTAAATCATCAATCCTATCTAAGATAATGGGGTGGAGGAGATGAGCGAGGAATACAAGCGTGAACATGTATTTGGAATAGATTATGGAACTAGCGACTTCAAGTATGGGCCGATAGCTCTTGGAGAAACTCCAGAGGTTGTGGAGAATAGAGGATACTTTGTGGATAAGGAGTCGCTGATGTCCAAGCTCATGGACATTAGGAGAGAGATTGTCGTTGGGAAAGAGCTTCCATTATTCCTAGAATCTAGGAAGAGCTTAGCCGAGAGAATGGTATATCCCATGAGGAATGGAGTGATTGGGAAGGATGATTGGAAAGCTTGGAGAGTCGTTGAAGAATTGACTAAATATGCATTAAACTCATTCGCCCCAAGGGACGAGGAATTCGACGGATTCTATCTCGTGGCCAGCATATCCATGGTTGCACCGAGATACATGTATGAAAAACTCTTCGAGATCTTCAAGAAGATGAATGATGAGAAGACTCTAGTTAAAGCGGCGACGATAATCCCACAGCCTCTAGCAGTGGCGATAGCACATAAGATACCGACATGCGTGGTCGTGGAATCAGGTCATGGAAATAGCCAGATCTGCCCAATCTCGATGTATCCGATCAGAGACGCCGTCTTGGCCTTGAATAGAGGTGGAAGTTCCGCGAACATCCTGATGGCTGAGATCTTAAAAGATGCTGGATACGGCGACTTGGCTAAAGAAGAGAGCCTAGTCAGGAGAGTTAAGGAAGAGATCGGACTACTTCCAAGAGATCTCGACTCTGCAATAGATTATGCTAAAGCCAATCCTGAGAAAGTTCATGCCCGATTAAAGATTCCGGGAACCAGAATAGTCATAGATTTGGGAGAGCATTCATGGACAAGGTTTCTAGTTGGAGAATACGTCTTCAACCCGAATCATGAAATATTCCAAAGCTACTTCACGAGAGGAATGCCGAAGCCCAGCGACATCAAGATCGGGGACACATTCTTTTATGGCATGATGGATATGGCTGAAGCGATCATAGAATCCGTTGAGAAGTGTCCAATAGAGCTTCAACCACATCTATACTCGAAGATTTTGCTCTCAGGCGGAAACTTTAGCTGGAAAGTTCCGGAAGATCTCAAAGAGGTGGCGGTAACCTCAGACTTAAAATTGACATCGATGCTCCATGAGAAAGGAATAGAAGATATCGAGGTAAGGATAACCGAGGAGCCTAGATTCTCGGTTTGGAGAGGATGTATAGTCTATGGATATGCAGTCCCCATAGACTATGAATGGAATTGGAATAGGATGGAGGGGTGGCTATATCTTGCATAGGAGATTTAAGCCCGAAGATTTAGTGGCAGCAATCTATGAGGAAGAAGGGTTCTATGAAGTCGAGAGGAGAGAAGAGGGAATCTTAGGGGCATCAAGTAGAATCATATTATCTGACGGAAGACGCGAACTCGCCGTAAACATCTTAGATGAGGACGCGTTGATGATTCATGGAGCAATTCACGACGCCCTTCTTCAAGCCGAAAAACTCAAGGAGAAATATAGTGGAGTCTCCATAGCGATTCCGAGAAGATTTAGGAGAGCGGTGGATGATGGGGTTCTATCCATGCATGGCCTGGGACTAATAGTTTATGACATGATGGGAGCCGAAGAAGTGGTTCCCCCGAAATTCACCGAAAGAGTTGAGGTCATGGAAGACTCTGATGCAGTGATGGAAGAGAAACTTGTCAGCATCGAAGAGATCGTTAAGATCAGATCCGATATCGGGAGAATCCTTAGAGCGCTAGAGGAGCTTGAGGCGAGGCTCGATAGGCTTGAGCGCGCGCAGAGAAGCCTTGAGATCAGGATGAATAGGATTGAGCGAAGATCTTCGAGAGCTGAAGTAAAGGTTCGCGAAGCTCCTAAGATCAGGGAACAGGTTAAGCCGAATTCCAAGAAACTTCCCTCATATCTCGTCGATAATCCATGGATAGATATCTTGTCGAGGAGAGAATGAATTGAGGATAATAATCTTGGGGGCTGGATCGATTATCCCGACGAAAGACAGGTTTGGATCATCCATACTATTGGAAACAAGCCTTGGCGGAATCCTACTCGACATAGGACCCGGAACGATTGAAAAGCTGAGGAGAATTAGATTGAATCTGGAAATGATAAATAAGATCTTGATCACGCATTTCCACATAGATCACGTATCAGATCTACTACCATTCCTCAAGATGAGAGCCTTGATCCGGAAAACCCGTGGAAAATTCAAAGACATTATCGACATCTATGGTCCCAAGGGGCTCAACGACTTTATCGAAGACCTACTGGTCAAAAACAGATTCCTAAGCTATCTAATGGATCTCGATGTTCTAAGAGATGTTCAGCTTCATGAGTGCTGGGATGGAGTCGTGGCCGCCGAGAAGGAATTTGAGATAAGATCCGTTCCAGTTGAACATTTCAATGGCGTTGCATATAGGATTAGGGTTGATGGAGTTGACCTCGTCTACTCTGGAGACACCATGCCCGATGAGAGACTGATTCGGATGGCGGAGAATGTGGATATATTGATCCATGAATGCTCGTGTCCAAGTGGTCGAAAACTCGGAAAGCATACTACGGATGAAGAGCTTGTCGAGATAGTCTCCATGATCAAGCCAAAGATCATAATAGCCGTTCACCTCTATCCGGAGATGGAGGAGAGAATCCGTAGCTTAAAGGAGTCTCTGAAAAAAGCGTCAGGTGGATTGGTTTACGTCCCCTCAGATATGGATGTGATCGAGGTCTGACCAAAAGAATCTCGGAGATTTACCGTCCTCAATCAAGCGATAACATCTTAAATTGATGATGCAGAGCTTGTTGTTCGAGAGATGATCCTAAGCGACTTCGATCTCTGGAACTATATTAAGAGCGGCAGGCTGAGAATAGAGCCGTTTAGAGATGATGTAGTTAGGGAGAATGGACTTGATCTCAGGATCGGCGAGGAGATAGCTAGGATGAAGAACTCGGATAAGCTCTTCGACACCCACGCTCATGAAGACATCGAAGAATATTATGTGATCGAGAGAGGAAAGGAGTTCGTGATAAATCCGAGAGAACACGTCCTCCTACACACAATAGAATACATCAAGCTTCCACTAGATCTAATGGGGTTTGTAAATCTAAGGAGTAGCTATGCTAGGATTGGATTGACGATTCCCCCGACAATCATAGATGCGAACTTCGAGGGACAATTAACCATAGAGTTGATTGGAGGAGACTTTCCGATAAAACTCTATGCCGGCGACAGATTCATTCACGTCGTCTTCGCCAAGCTCTCATCGCCGGTCGAGAAGCCATATAAGGGCAAGTATCAGGGCCAGAGGGGGGTTAGGCTTCCATCGTTTAAGGATTGATTTCCTCCACATATATTAAGGGATAGTCAAGTTCATCGATATATCTTAATCTCCCAACCGCTCTAGCATCACCATACCTCACCTCAACTTTGACATCTAATGACTCTGGAGAAATTATCCCATATTCATATTTCTTCGAGATCTTCAATCTATCTTTGATGATCTTTATCCTCACGTCGGCTCTAAATGGTTGGAGGCTGAATGATCTTTGAACAGCTTCCGCCAAATCTTTCAGGAATTCATCATCTGCCTTAACTGGAAGACCTATTAATTGATGGAGAATTGATGCTAAGCATATTCCAGCCTCGAAGATCGCGTGCTCCCTGTCGCTCATTTCTGCGAAAAACTCTAACGCGCTGTCGGGATGCTTACCCAAACGGCTCATACAAGAAGTATTGGATAGCTTAAGAATAACATTTTTATCTTCATCCACCCGATATGGTTTAGGAGGTTCTTGTGGATTAGGTTCTTTAGACCCGATGCTTCGCTGGTTTGGAGGGATCCAGAGGTTAGGCGCAGGCTTAGATGGTATAGGTCTGTGATGCTCGACGAGACCCCTGCGAAGTTCATGATAGTTAAGTCGATTAAGGCGGTCGATGGATTGAAAGAGCTTAGGGAAGAGAAGCTCTGGAACCTACATGAAGAATTGCATAATGAGGCTGAAGAACTCTTCAAACAATATTATGGATCTGGAGTGGATTACGAGAAGCTCAAACCCGTTCAGCCTTCATATCTAGATCTAAAGATCGAGCTTGCGAAGAGAATTCTTAGGAGATGTAGGTTCTGTGAATGGAGATGCGGAGTCGATAGGCTTTCAGGAATGAGGGGAGTCTGTGGATTAACTGAGAAAGCTTATGTCGCATCATTCTTCCACCATTATGGCGAGGAGGCCCCTCTGATAGGAACAGATAAACAGGGAGGATCTGGAACTATATTCTTCGTATCATGCAACTTCCACTGCGTCTTCTGCCAAAACTGGGATATCTCCCATCCAAGGGGAAAACTCGAGGACGCCGGAGTCGAGGTTGACGCCAAGAGGCTTGCGGCGATAGCGAAGAAGCTCAGGGTGGATGGCGCGGCGAATATAAATTACGTTGGAGGCGAGCCCACTCCAAATCTTCACGTGATAGTCGAGTCATTGAAGTATCTTGACGTTAATGTCCCAATACTCTGGAACAGCAACATGTATATGAGCGGAGAGTCCATGAACCTCTTAAAGGATCTTGTAGATATTTGGCTCCCAGACTTCAAGTATTGGAGTAATGAGTGCGCGAGGAGGCTTTCAAATGTTGGGGGGAGGCTTGGGTATAGGGAGACCGTTACGAGAAATCATTTAATCGCCGCCAAACATGGAGATATGATCATCAGACATCTAGTCCTTCCAAATCATCTCGAATGCGATACAAAGCCTATTTTGAAGTGGCTCTCGGAGAACCTGAAGGATAAGGTCTTAGTCAATATAATGGGACAATATAGACCGGATCACCTAGTGCTTGAAAAGCCTGAAAAGTATCAAGACGTATCAAGGAGACCTAGAAATGAGGAGATGCATGAGGCGTATAGCTACGCCGATAAACTCGGAATAGTTTATAGACCTGTCTCCTAAGACCTCTTAGGGACAACGACTTTAGGCGGATTTTCGGATACATCTATGAATCCGTTGAGAACGTCCTCAAACCTATAAAGATAATGGTTTTCATCTCCTTTGACCTCAAGGTTTTCATCCGCCTTGAATTCAATTATCCTTCCACCGACGCATTCATGCCTTATAATCTCTCCAGGCTTGATGGAATATATCTCAACCTTCGGCTTCTCTGCCTTACAGACTAGAATTATCCAGCGCTCGTCCGAGCTCGATGGATCTTCGAGGAACTCGGATTCAATTTTCCCAGGTCTTCTAACGCATATTCTGATGATTCCGCATTTACTGCATCTCCATGAATCATAGGTTTGAATCAGGTTCGATCCATCGTAGATGTTTAGAGATCCATGGTATTGGAATTCATGTCTTTCATTCAATTCTATTCACGCTCCAGGATCACAACCTCGACTTCCGCTAACTCCTTAAATCTCTCCGCATCCTTCCTGCTTCCAACTATGGATCCATAATGCATCGGGATCGCCACCTTGGGTTTGAATGTGTTTACTGCTTCAGCCGCTTCTTCCGCCGTCATGACATAAGTTCCGCTCACAGGGACTAAGGCGATATCGACTTCCAGTTCCTTCATTTCTGGAATGAAGTCCGTGTCTCCGGCATGATAAACCCTAACGCCATCTAAGGTTAGGATATATCCCACTCCTCCAGCCTCCTTTGGGTGATATGGAATCCCTGGAGCTCTGAACTTGGTTAAATTGTAGGCTGGAATCGTCTCGATATCTACCTCTCTAACCCTCACTTTATCTCCAGGCTTAACTAGCTTGATTATTCCAACTCCAAGCCCCTTAAGTTGACTCCCGCATGATTCCGGCGCAATTATGTCGGTGTCATGTTTGACGATCTTCCTCAAATCGTCTGGGCTTAAATGATCGAAGTGCTCATGGGTTACTAAGATCATGTCAGCCGAGCCCTTAGACCTTATCTTATATGGATCGATGTAGATCAATTTTCCAGCGTATTTCAGTAGGAAGGCGGCGTGGCCGAGCCAACTAATCTCCACATCCTGATATGTGTATGGCATGCTAGATACACCGATGAAGTCTCTTAAAAGAATTTTCAAACAATAATCAAGGGATTACGTGGGATGATTTAAGCCCCCTACCATGATCTCTCAGCGTTTCAGAAAATTTTTATCTCAAGCTCAACTATTCATGGTTGATCATGAGAGTTTACTTAATCCAGCATGGCGAGGCTAAGAGAAAGGAGGAAGACCCGGCTAGACCTTTAACCGAGAATGGGAGAACCGAAGTTGAGCGCGTTGGGAGATTTTTAGCGAAAATCGGAGTTAAGGTTGATCAAATACTTCACAGCGGCAAGCTCAGAGCCGCTCAAACGGCAGAATTAATAGCAAAATATGTTAAGCCCATGAAAAAAGTCGAGGCAGTGAAAGACTTAGATCCTCTCGCAGATCCAAGGATCTGGGCTGAGAAGCTCAATAAAGGTGAGAATGATTTGATGTTGGTCGGCCACCTACCTCACCTTAAGAGGCTAGCGAGCCTACTCCTAACTGGAAGAGACGACTTGGAGATCGTCAGATTTAGGTATGGCGGAGTTGTCTGCTTGGAAAAGAATGAGGGATGGAGCATCTTATGGATGATTAGGCCGGATATACTCCCAGAAAGAAGTTGATAAATCCATGGAAGAGAGAAATGTCTTCGGCGACGTCAATTCATGGGAGATGATTAAGTTTAAGAGTTAATTCTGAAACTGTTCTATCGTCCTAGAATGTTAATAGATGTTCACTGTCATTTAACAGCTCCCGAGTTCGAGGGCAGGAATAAGGAGATTATCGAGAAATCCGTTGAGGCTGGTGTTAAGGCGATCATCACATCTGGATTAGGCTATGAAGATGGGTTAAAGGCTTTGGAGATATCAGACTATAGGATCATCTATCCATCGTTAGGCATGAGCCCATACATGTTAGAAGGTTATGAACAGGTTATGGACTTGATAAGGATGCAGTCGAAGAGAATCGTCGCAATAGGTGAGGTTGGATTAGATTATTGGCATGTAAAAGATGATGAAGGAAGAGATCGGCAGAAGAGAATCTTCAGAGAATTCATAGAGCTTTCAAAGGAACTCGACCTCCCCCTCGTAATACATTCGAGAAGCGCCGGGAAATATGCGCTTGAGATACTCTTCGAGATGAAAGCTGAGAGGGTCATCATGCACGCGTTTGACGGAGCAGCGAAGTATGCTGTGAGAGCTGTTGAGAGAGGTTATATGTTCAGTATTCCTCCATCGATAGCTAGAAGTCAGCAGAAGAGGAATCTCGTTAAGAGGATTCCCTTAGAGAATCTATTACTTGAAAGCGATTCTCCAGTTCTCTCCCCGATCGCTGGTCAAATAAATTATCCATGGAACATCATAGTCTCCGCGGAGTGGATAGGCAGAATTAAGGGAATTTCTGTCGAGAAAGTTATCGAGATTACTGGAAGGAATGCGGTTGAGATCCTCGATCTAAAGTTATAGTTTGAGGGCTGTTTAGGATAATACTTGGAGAAGGGGACTTAATTTACCTATCCTAAACTCGATGAAAAGGCTAATTAGAGGCGCGATAACTCTATCGCTAGATGAGTTCGAGTCTTGAGGCGATAGCTACCCTGCCATGGGTTGAGAAATATAGGCCTAAATCTTTAGATGAGATAATAGATCAAGAAGATGTGGTCAATAGCCTAAAGAACATCCTAAAGACGAAAGCCGTTCCCCACATGCTCTTCGCAGGGCCTCCTGGAGTCGGTAAGACCGCCACCGCCCACGCATTCGCGAGAGACTTATTCGGTGAGAGATATATTGAGGATGGACATTTCATGGAGATCAATGCATCCGATGAACGCGGAATCCAGACTATTAGAGAGAAGGTTAAGATGTTTGCTAGACAGATTCCGATGGGCGGGCTTGGATTCAAGATACTCTTATTGGATGAAAGTGATCAATTGACCGATGATGCTCAACATGCATTTAGAAGGGTTATGGAGCAGTATTCCGCCACCTGTAGATTCATCTTGGCCGCAAATTATAGCAATAGGATAATTGAGCCCATTCAATCGAGGTGCGCGGTCTTCAGATTTAGACCATTATTGAAGAACGATATCATCAAGCATTTAAGGAATATCGCTGAGAAAGAAGGTTTAGAGATTGATGATCAAGCCCTTGAGGTGATCTATGATTTCTCTGAAGGAGATATGAGGAAGGCGATAAATACGCTTCAAGCATCGGCGTCGATTTCGAGGAAGATCGATGAGAAGGTTGTCTATCAAGTTATGGGATATGTTAGTAGAGGCGAGGTTAGAAAGATCTTGGAGCTCGCCTTAAGCGGAAAGTTCAAGGAGATGAGAGACGAGGTTAGAAAACTACTCTATGTTCAGGGAATAATGCCGACGGATCTGATCTCGGCGATCTACAGGGAATTATTCTATCTGAATCTCCCCGAGGAAGATAAGCTCGATCTCCTAGACCTCCTCGGGGAAGTTGACTATAGGATCTCTGAGGGCGGAACACCTGAAGTCCAATTGATGGCTTTCTTGGCCCGGGTCGCTGCGAAGGGTAAGGGATCAAAGTGATGGAAATTGGCTGAGCTTTGGGTTGAGAAATATAGGCCTAAGAAGGTCTCAGAGGTCGTTGGAAATCATGATTCTGTTAAGGCATTCGTTGAATGGATGAAGAGCTGGGAACTTGGAAAACCATCTAAGAAGGCGGTCTTACTCTATGGGCCGGCGGGAGTCGGGAAGACGAGCCTAGTCTTAGCTTATGCGAGAGAGCATGGATATGATGTCGTTGAGGTCAATGCGAGCGATTGGAGAAATGAGGAGAGGATGAAGATGGTGGTCGGAGAATCATCGCTTCAAGCAACATTGGATGGAACAACTAAGAAGATAATCTTAGTAGATGAGGTTGATGGAATCGCTGGACGAGAGGATGCTGGAGGACTATCAGCTCTCAGAAAGATAATCGATAACACGAGGACGCCGATAGCCTTGGTCGCGAACAATCCATGGGATCCGAGGCTTGCATCGATTCGAGATAGATGCTTAATGCTCCAGTTTAGGAGACTTAGAAAGTCTGAGGTGATTAAGAGGCTTAAAGAAATAGCCTTGGCGGAGGGAATAAAGGTCACCGATGCCGCCTTGAAGAAGCTCGCCGAACGCTCTGAAGGAGATCTAAGATCAGCGATAAATGATCTACAAGCCATAGCAAGTGGTAGAAAGGTTGTCGACGTGGATGCTGTTGAGGCTTTAGGCGAGAGAAACAGAGTGAGGGAGATCTTCCAAGCCCTGAGGATAATTTTTAACACAAAGTCTCTTAGGGCGGCGAGAGCGGCATTAGAGGGTCTTGAAATAGATTTAGACATGGTCTATGCTTGGCTGATCGATAATGTTCCCGAACAGATACCGAATCCGGAGGAACTCGCTGAAGCCTATGAAGCACTCGCCAAAGCAGACCTATTTTTGGCTAAAGCGAGTAGAGAGCAGAAGTGGAAGCTCACGAGATATGCAATTCCATTAATGACCGGCGGAGTGGCCTTGGCTAGGAGGACGAAGCCCCATGGATTCGTGAAGTTCACTTTTCCATCCAAGATTAGGTTGATGCAGAAGAGTAGGGCTGAAAGAGAGCTCAGACATTCGATAGCCTCTAAGATCGCTGGAAAACTCCACCTATCATCCGCTAAGGCCATCACCCACATGCTTCCATACATATCCTTCATCATGTCTAGAGGTGATGAATATGCCAAGGCGATGGCGAGCTACTTCGAGTTCACATCAAGTGAGACCAAATACCTAGCTGGAGAAGGCGGCGAGGTTGAGGTAGCCAAAGTAGCTGTGGAGAAGAAGAGGAAGAGAACTCGGAGAACGAAGAGACGTTAAGGTCCTTTACCTTTTTCGAGAATTAATTCCAATTCGCGTCTCAGGATTGAGACGGGCATTCCTGGAAGTGAGATGTATGATCTCCTACCCTTAATTCCCTCGCTCTTAACATTTATCCTGATTATCCCTAAGTCATCCAATCTCTGAAGATATTCCCAAAACCTAGTATATGCTCTCGGTTGAGTCGAGTATTCTTCGCAGATCATCCTATAATGCTGATGAAGATCATTTGCGGTGATATATGCCTGTCCTTCTTTCAAGGCCCTACTCAAAGCTAAGAGGATTAATCTCTCATGGTCTCCAAGATATTCGAGATGCTCTCTCCTAATCGCTGGATATATGCTCGCCGAAGCCTTTCTGACGTGCTCCGGAGTTATCCTTGGAAATCCCTCAGCCTCAGCGTATTTTCCAGCTCTCCAAAGTATGTCGAGAGCATATCGAGCATCTCCCCTCTCGCCGGCTAAATCCGCTATGAGCCTCAGGGAACTCTCCATCAAGACTCCTGGGATCAGCGCCTCATCAGCCCTAAACTTCACGATATCATATAGTTGATCACTGTTGTATTCATCTAGGTGAATTATGTTTCCGAGTAAGGTGCTCCTAGTGCTCTCATCCAATACATCGAACATCTCGGGATTCCTAGTTATCAAGATAACGGAGATTCTGGGAACTTTCTCCCTCTCCTCCCCGATCCTGCTGAAGAAATATAGGGCATTCTTCTCCTCCCTGCCTAGAAGCGCGTCGACTTCGTCAAGGGCCAAGATTCCATAGATGTTCTTCGCTTCAAAATAGTTTAGAATCTTGTGAAGTAGTTCCTCATATGAGTAACCTCTCATCGGTATCCTGGCCCTAAGCTGTTCAATTATCCTAGTCAAGATGGTGAAGATCGTCTTACTGATCCTGCAATTCACGTAAAGAAATCTTAGATCAACTCCCCTCTTCCTCGCATCCTCTCTCGCCTCCCTTCCAAAGAGCTTGACCAACGCGCTCTTACCGGTTCCAACAGATCCTGTGATAATCACCCTCGTCGAGATCCTAGATGTTCCGCTGACGACTCCGCTGAAGAAGGTCTTCAAGAGCTTAAGCTCACTTTCTCTATGGGGTAAAGCCTTTGGAACATATTCGGGTGAGAGCTTCTCCTCATCTCTGAAGATCCTCATCCTCTAACGATATCTTTGTATGCGAAGATTTAAGTTAAAAGGAGGAGGTAGAAAATGCGTGAGTTCAGGAAAAGCCGAGCTTAGAGAACTTCTAGTCAAGTTCATCAAGGTAGTCGCGACGAGACTTCCAGACGACGTCCTTAAAGTTCTCCAAAGAGAAGAGAAGGCTGAGAAAGATCCCATCGCCAAGAGATTTTATGGAATTATGCTTGAGAATCTCCGCTACGCAGTTGAAAAGGAGATACCCGTCTGTCAGGACACCGGAATACCATTCTTCTTCATCAAATTGGGGGTGAGATCCCCATATGTCAGCTTAATACCTTCGATTATCGAGGAATCTATGAAGGTAGCCACGGAAGAAGTCCCGCTTAGACCGAACGCCGTCGATCCTGTAACCGATGAGAATCTGGGCGATAATGTTGGACCATATATCCCATGGATAGGGTACGAGCTATTACCTGACAGCGACTTAACTGAGATAACTTTGCTCTTATCAGGTGGGGGAAGCTCGTTACCTGGAAGATCTACTACCTTTAAGCCTTTGAACGGATTCGAGGAAATGATCGAGTTCGTTGTGGACGCGATCGCCGAATATGGCGTTAACGCCTGTCCACCATTATTCGTCGGAATAGGGATAGGGGCGACCTCCGAGATAGCTTCAATCCTCGCCAAGAGAGCTTTACTGAGGAGAATCGGATCCAGAAATAGGAATAATGTTATCGCTGAACTTGAAGAGCTGTTGTTGAAGAGATTGAATGAATTGAAGATCGGAATTCAGGGTTATGGGGTTGGGAGATCTGTTCTCGACGTCCATATAGAGTATTCCGCAAGACATCCTACAACCTTCGCCGTCGGCCTATCGGTGAACTGCTGGGTTCTCAGGAGAGGAATCATGAGACTATATCCTAATGGGAGAATAGAGCTTCCACTTTACAGCGGGGTGAAGTTGAGGTGAAAGAGCATAAGATTGAGACGCCGATAAGCGTTGAAGACCTCGCTGAGATCAGAGTTGGAGATAGAATCTATCTCACAGGAATCGTCGTGACGGCGAGGGATCTAGCTCATAGAAGAATCGTGGTCGAGAACCTTAAACCCCCAATAGACTTGAATGGGTTAGCATTGTTCCACGCCGGCCCAATAGTTAGGAGACTTAGAGATGGTAGGTGGAAAATAGTCTCGATAGGATCGACCACCAGCATGAGGATGGAACAGTATGAGGATGAATTCATCCATAAAACCGGGGTCAAATTGATAATTGGAAAGGGATTTATGGGCGAGAAGACCGCGAAAGCATGTAAGAGATATGGCGCGATCGTAACTCTATATCCAGGTGGATGCGCAGCCCTAGCTTCAAAGAGTATCCGCGAAGTCCTAGGAGTATATTGGCTCGACCTTGGAATCCCTGAAGCTCTATGGGTCGTAAGAGTTGAAGATTTCGGTCCCTTAACCGCAACCATCGATCTCAGAGGAGAAAACTTGCTGAACCAGAGAATTAAGGAGATAGAATCTTCGAGGAGCAGCGTAACCAAGACATTGAAGCAAGAGATTAAACGGATAATGCGGCCGGCGGGATTTGAACCCGCGACCACTGGCTCGGGGGGCCAGCGTCCTACCAGGCTAGACGACGGCCGCTCACCTTAAATCCTATCTTTGGATGTATTTGTGGTTTTAGGGTTCTCTTGGTATTAGCTGGAGATTTCTCTGGGATCTCCCACTTTCAGTCAGCTCTCTAGGATAAATTAAGTGGTCTTGGCCTCCTTGTCTTGGGCATGGCGGCAGAGATGGTCGCGGAGGAGTTTAAGGCTCTGCTGAAGAGAGTTGAAGTCGAGTTCCGGAATTCGCTTGAAGAGGTAATCCTCTCGAAAGATCTCCAAAAGCTCAGTCTCCCTAGCGGAACTCTGGAGAATCTCAGGGCAGGCTCCCGGCTTAGGGTCTTTAGATGGGTGGCCAAGAAGCTTATTGAGAAGGGAATCGCGAAGCCCGTTGACGAGATAATGGATCGAAAGAATATCTTGAAGCTTCGCTGGAAGGAGAAGAATAATCCAAGCGAGCTCCAGCCTCTTCCAGAATACTTCTATCTCAGGGTTAGAGATTTACGATCTGAAAAAGATGAAATCCTACCAGATTTAATGGACATCCACGCACTTAGATTGAATAAGCTTATGAATTTAGCGGCAAAGAGGATCTCCCCAACAATCTTGGAGAACTTGACCGCTGAGGAAAAAGTCTTCTACCAAACCCTCCTAAGCCTCGTCAATACTTGGTTTAAGTTCATTGAGCCTGGAGGTGGAGAAGATGAGCGTTGAACTGGATGTTGAAGAGGAGTTTTCGAGATTCTTTAAGCAAGAGAAGTATAGGTCTCTAATAGCTAATGCGGCGGCTCAGCGGAAGAAATCCATAATGGTCGATCACAGCGATCTCATATCATTTAATGAGAAGCTCAGCCACCTAATAGTCGAGGAACCGCTAAAGTATCTTCCAGCCTTGAATAGGGCGGCGTATAAGCAGTTACAGGTCGAGGACCCGGAATATGCTTCAACAATTAAGGAGTTTAAGGCGAGGATATTCAACCTTCCTGAAAAGGTTCCGATTAGGGAAGTTAGATCAAATCATTTGAGGAAGCTTATAGCGATAGATGGAATAATTGTTAGGGCTAGTGCGATAAAGCCCATGCTTAAGACGGCGGTCTTTAGATGTAGGAGCTGTGGAACAAGATATTACGTCGAACAAGATTCATCTAAGCTGAAAGTTCCTGAAAAATGCACAAGCATCCAATGTAGAGGTAGGAGGAGTAGATTCGAGCTAGTCGAGGAAGAAAGCGAGTATATCGATTATCAGCTCATCGGAGTTCAGGAGAAGCCTGAAGATCTACCCCCAGGCCAGCTTCCGAGAATCATCGACGTCGGGTTAAAAGGAGATATCGTTGATAGGGCTAGGCCTGGCGACCGCGTGATAATAACCGGAATACTCTTCGCCGTTCAAGAGAGGACCGCGGATACACCAAAAAAGACTTCGAAAATGTATCTTGAAGCCATCAGCATTGAGACTGCCAGCAAGGAGCCTGAATCACTTCAGATAACTCCTGATGAGGAGAGATTGTTTAAGGAGATGGCGAAAGATCCGAACATCCATCAAAGATTAATCGAATCCGTTGCCCCAAGCATTTATGGATTAGATCACATAAAGAAGGCGATAATGCTGCTCTTATTTGGGGGGAGACCGAAACAATTCCCAGATGGGGTAAAGGTTAGAGGAGACATACATATCCTACTCGTGGGAGATCCAGGTACTGGGAAGAGTCAATTACTGAAGTATGCGGCGATGATAGCTCCAAGAGGACTCTACACCTCCGGAAGAGGATCCACAGCTGCAGGTCTCACTGCGGCGGTTGTAAGAGATAAGGGTGGTGGAATGGTTCTGGAAGCTGGAGCGCTCGTCTTGGCGGATATGGGAATCGCGTGTATCGATGAGATTGATAAGATGAGGCCTGAAGATAGGGTCGCCATCCATGAAGCGATGGCCCAGCAAACGATCAGCATAGCAAAGGGCGGTATAGTTGCTACTCTTAATGCTAGGACCTCTATTCTCGCCGCGGCTAATCCGACTCTGGGTAGATATGATCCTTATGGTAGTTTCACGGATAACGTTAATCTCCCGATAACTATTCTCTCTAGATTTGATCTGATCTTCGTCTTGAGGGATGAGCCTGAGAAGGAGCGTGATAGGAGAATCGCTGAGCACATAATCGGATTGCAGTCTAGGTCTACTGCCACCGCGGCTCCGCCGATTCCACCGGATATCTTGAGAAAGTATATTGCTTATGCGAAGAGGATTAAGCCTGAATTAACTCCCGCTGCCGCTAAGCTAATCAAGGACTTCTATCTTCAGATGCGCTCAATCTATCAGCAGACCTCAACCGTTACGATAACCGCTAGACAGCTTGAATCCTTAATCAGATTGGCTGAGGCTAGGGCTAGAGCTGCTTTAAGAGATTATGTAACGGAAGAAGACGTCTTGGACGTTATAGATTTGATGAAGAGAAGCTTATCCGAGGTCGGAATAGATATCGAGACGGGTAAGCCGGATATAGATGTGATCTTAACGGGTAAGCCTAAGAGCATGAGGGATAAGTTTGCAGTGGTGATAAGGACGATCAAAGAATTTCAGGAAGAGAAGGGTTACGCTGAAGATGAGGAAGTTAGACAGGCTCTCAGGGAGAGAGGATTAACGGATGATGAGATAAATAAGCTCTTAACAAGACTCTTGTCGGATGGCAAGGTTTTCGCACCTAAGCCTGGAAGATATAGATTGACTTAAAGAAAGGGATGAACAACGTTGCTCGTGGAGGAACTTCCGATTCCGCAATTTCTTAAGGAAAATCTGCTCAAGGCAGGTATAAGGGAGCTCTATCCACCTCAAGCCGAAGCCGTTAAAGCAGGAGTATTAGATGGAGAGAATTTGATTTTAGCGACGCCAACCGCATCTGGAAAGACCTTGATCGCCCTCATGGCCGCCTCAATACATTTAATCAGAGGTGGAAAGATTCTATATCTCGTCCCATTAAGAGCTTTAGCCTCGGAGAAGCTTCAGGAGATCCAGGAGCTTCTCTGTAGTGGATCGGGTTTTAAGGTCGCCGCCTCGACTGGAGATTATGATTCAAGCGATCCATGGCTTGCGAAATATGATATCATAGTTGCGACGAATGAGAAGGCTGATAGCTTATTGAGACATAAGGCTGAGTGGATAGATGATTTAACCATGATAGTCTTCGACGAGCTTCATCTACTTGGGGACGAGGATAGAGGGCCAACGCTCGAGATGGTGATAACGAAGCTTAAGAGAAGGCTTGGAGACTTCCAGATCCTTGGACTGAGCGCGACGATAAGCAATGCGCAGGAACTCGCTGAATGGCTTGGAGCAAAGCCGATAATCTCCGATTGGAGACCAGTTCCATTAAAAGAAGGAGTGTTATATGGTTTTCAAGCCGAGTTTGCTGATGGAGAGATTAGAAGATTTGAGCAGATAGATGAAAACGTGATCGTTAATGCTGTGTTGAATATCTTGATGGAGGGCGGTCAAGCACTGGTATTTGCGCCGACGAGAAGAAGTGCGGAGAATTATGCTATGAGACTTGCTCAAGCATTCACTAGAAGATTAAACATACTTAGAGATGATGAAAAGGAAGAATTGAGGAGATATGCTGAGGAATTGTTAGCCGAGGAGAGAAGCGTCTTCACCGAGAACTTGGCGAAGATGATAATGGCTGGAGCCGCATTCCATCACGCAGGCCTCTCCTATACTCAGAGAAAGATCGTTGAGAAAGCATTTAGGTCTAGGATCTTGAAGGCGATCGCCGCCACGCCGACCCTCGCCGCCGGAGTAAATCTTCCAGCCAGACTCGTTTTAATCGCTGGAATAAGGAGATATCAGGTTGGAAGAGGATATGTCGGGATACCGGTCTTAGAGTATAAGCAGTTTTGCGGTAGAGCTGGAAGACCGGGATATGATGAAATTGGATACGCTTTAACGGTCGTTAGGAGAAGGGATGAGAAAGAATACATTATGGAGAAGTATGTCATGGGGGAGCTTGAGAAGATTAGATCCAGGCTAGCGTCGGAGAGGCATCTTAGAACCCACGTACTCGCAATAGTAGCATCGGAAGAACCGAGAACTCTTGACAATCTCATAAAGTTCTTCGATGAAACATTCCTCGCCCACATCTACGGCGGATACGTGATAGAGGGATTGATAATGGATGTAGTAGACTTCCTAGAATCAGCTAGATTCATCGAAGTCAAGGGCGACGAAGTTAGGGCGACGAAGCTGGGGAGAAGAGTTTCCCAGCTATATATTGATCCATTGACGGCCGTGGTTCTCCTAGAGATCTATGAGAGGGGAGCAAAGACTCCTAGCGCCTTTGGATTACTCCACTCAATAGCCTTAACCCCAGATGTTCCAACGATACCGATGAAGAGACTCGGATCAGGAATATTAGAGTCTGAACTCGATAAGAGGATCGACGGACTCATGATACCTCCACCAGATCCAGAGGAAGAGAACTATGAAGAATACATGGATGCGTTCAGGATAGCCCTAGTCCTGGAAGCATGGATAAATGAGGCTCCAGAAGGAGAACTATATGAAAGGTTTAGAGTTCAACCAGGAGACATGGCCGCGCTTAGAGAGCGAGCGAGCTGGATAGCTTATGCCGCATCCCAGATAGCGAAGATCGCGGGATACAAGGAATATGTTCAACCATATGATAAGCTGAGCGACAGATTAAGATATGGCGTTAGAGAAGAGCTACTGCCGCTGGTCAAACTTAGGGGTATTGGAAGAGTTAGGGCCAGGGCATTATATCGTGCCGGCTATACATCGATAGAGAAACTCAAGGAGGCGAAACCTGAGGAATTGATGAAGATACCTGGAATAGGTTCAAGGATAATAGAGTTGTTGAAAGAGCAGCTCTAGCCAAAGTATCTCTGATAGAACTCTCGGATAGACCATTCCTGAATACTTTCAATCGATCCAGGTCTAAGTTTCCTAACGAGCTTCATCGCTTCTTCCGCTGAGAGCTGCTTCTTCGCGATGAAATATGCGGCGAGAACTGTTCCAGTTCTACCTAATCCAGCTGCGCAGTGGACTAGGATTTTTCTTCCCTCCTTAATTTCTTTCAGCATCAGATCGATTATGCGTTTTAATGTCTCAGGGCTTGGAGCTGAATGATCCATAATCGGTATATGAAAGTATCTGAATCCAAGTCCTTTTACCCATTCTTCCGGAAGCGGGTTCTCGGTTAAGGAGATTATGACCTCTATTTCCTGCTCCTTAATCCACTTAAGCTGTTCAAGCGTCATAGGTCTACTAGATCCAGCCACGTAATCGTCTACCCAGCTAAATCTCGAAGGATTATCCCTTACAAATGCTCTAAGCCTTCGGTAAACATCTCCCGGCAGACTCATCTCATAGATTGGGTTTAAGCCGATTATTAAGGAAGATGCCAAAGATAAAATATTGGGCGTTACAAGTATCTCCGTGATCTTAGCCGTAGGACCTGCTTCAAGATACTTAATCGAAAAACTGCCGAAAATAAAAGACGTGAGGATAATGGAAATTGAGCACAAGATCTTCCCGGATGGTGAGAGCTATATACGGTTTCCAGAAGAAGTCTCTGGAGAAGATCTAATAGTGCTTCAGGGAACTCATCCACCTCAAGATCGACATCTAATTCAAGCGATCTTAATCGGTGAAAACGCCCTCGACCTGGGAGCGAGATCTATAACCTTGATCTCTCCATATCTCGCCTATGCCCGTCAAGATAAGCGGTTCTTAGATGGAGAAGCTGTGAGTATAAAAACGATCTTGAAGACTTTCCACCAAGTCGGTTACAGAAAGATCTATACGATCAATATACATTCTCCATGGATAGCGGAAGATTCGCCGATACCTTTAATCGATTTAAGAGCTGAGAGAGTCTTGGCCCAGCATCTAAAAACTGTTGGGCTTGGAGATTCATTCATAGTCTCGATGGGTAAGAAGGGCGAGGAGATGGCTAGCATGGTCGCCAGAGCATTGAATACTGGTTATGCTTCGGCCGAGTCGAGTAGAGATAGGAGAACTGGGGAGGTTAGGGTTGAGCTTGGAGAGGTGTCGGCTGAAAAAGCCGTGGTCGTAGACGACATCATAAGCACGGGCGGAACCATGGCATCCGTGATCAGAGAATTGAAGAAGATGGGAGTGAAAAGCGTTTATGCCGCCTGCATCCACGCTCTACTGGTCGGCGGAGCCGTTGAGAAGATAATGAGTTCTGGGGCCGAGAGAATTATAGCATCCGACACGATACCTAATAGCTACACAGAGTATTCTGTTGCAGGGTTGATTGCAGAGGCGATACGCCGTGAATTAAGATGAGTAGGCGCAGATACTTCTTTCTACTCTCAGGAATCTATGAGACCCTCCCAAGAGCGGAGCTTAAGGCGGTCTTAGAGGTCTTAGATCCAGATTATAGACTGATCGAGGAAAGTTCGAGGATCGTGGTCGCCGAGACTTTTGAAAAGGTCGCCAGAGAAGTTGTTTATAGAACGGCCTATACCAAACTCGTTGGAGAATTCCTCCTCAAATGTAAGACCGATGAGAACGCTATACTCAAATCAGTGAAAAATATTGATCCAGAGGAGCTTGCCGGCTCGGAGATTAAAAGCATAGCTGTGAGGGGAATTAGATTGAATGGAGTTAAGCTAAGGAAGCTTGAACTCGAAGCCTCGATTGGAGAACATATCTTGAACACACTTCCAAGGCTTAGGGTTGATTTAGAGAAACCCGATCTCACGATAATATTCATATCTGAACCCGAGCTAACGTTCATAGGGAAATTACTTGAGGTTAAGCCGAAGCACTTCTTCGACGAGAGAGTCGCCGGCAAGAGACCATTCTCTCTTCCCTCAACCATGCAACCCGACTTCTCTAGGGCTATGGTTAACCTTGCGAGAGTTGGGATCGGTGGAAGGATTTTAGATCCATTCGCTGGAGCATGTGGGATAATGATCGAGGCGCTTCTTTTAGGCTATGAGGTTTATGGAGTTGAGCTTAAGGATTGGATAGCTTTAGGAGGATTGAAGAATCTTAAGAGATATGTCCATGGAAGGGAGTTCATGATAGTTGGAGATGCGAGGAAGCCCATGTTTAGAGAGAAGCTCTTCAACGCTATTGTGACAGACCCACCCTATGGCAGATCCACGACCATTCCCGACAGATCTATCAAGAACCTCTTAACCGAGTTCTTCGAGGTGGCGGTCGAATTATTGGTTAATCAAGGTAAGATTGTGTTGGCGATCCCATCGGAGCTGGACTTATCCGACCTCATAGCTGGAAGTGGATTGAGGATTCGCGAATCCCATCTCGCGAGAGTTCATAAGAGCTTAACTAGGAGGGTGGTGGTCTTGGAGAGTTGAGCGTGATGAGATTAACCTTTCTTGGAACAGGTGGAGGCGTTCCAAGCCTAAAGAGAGGATTACCGTCGATAGCGATAAACTTCTCAGGTGAATTAATTCTCTTCGATTGTGGAGAATCTACTCAGAGACAGATGATGAAGGCTGGAGTTGGATTTAAACGCAAGCTGATCATATTCCTAACCCATCTTCATGGAGATCATGTATTGGGCTTGCCAGGACTCCTCTATACACTATCCATGCTCGATAGAAAGGATCCCGTGAAGGTCATAGGGCCGAAGGGGACGATAGAATTCGTTAAGTCGCTCCTATCCCTGAAAACCGGAAAGATAAGATTTGATGTGTATGTCGGCGAGGCATCCGAGGGACTAGTCTATGAATCGAAGGAATATGTTATCGAAGCGGTTGAAGCGGATCATACGGTTCCAGCCTTGGCGTATAGGCTTAGAGAGAAGAATAGACCTGGAAAGATGAAGGTCGAGTATCTTGAGAGCATAGGGCTTCCCAGAGGACCGCTTTGGGGAAAGCTTCAAAGAGGTGAGGAAATCGAGTTTAAGGGTAGGATAATTAGGCCTGAAGAAGCTATGGGGCCTCCTAGACCTGGGAGAAAGATCGTATATACAGGGGACACAAGGCCCTCGCAGAGGATAATCGAGTTCGCGAGAGATGCCGACGTATTGATCCACGATGCAACCCTAGGTCCGGAGTTTGAGGAGGAAGCGGCTAAAGAGGGGCATTCAACTGTTAATCAAGCAGCTGAGGTTGCCCTTAAAGCAGGTGTTAAGAGGTTATACCTATTTCATATTAGTCCAAGGTATGAGGGGCGTGAGGATGCCCTCCTGCTTGAGGCGAGGAAGATCTTCCCTGAAAGCTATCTGGCAGAGGATCTGCTGAAGTATGAGGTTCCGCTTAGGAGTTAATCTACTCCAAGAAGAGTTCCATCAATCCCGTCTTCTCGCTCAGCCTCCTCCTCATCTTCACTCTCTCAAGCTTCATGATCAGTATCTCATTTACGTTGTTCACTATCCCGTTCAGGAGATGGCCTCCATACATGCTCTTCGACCGGTCGGCTAGACCTACATGGATGTGGAAGATGATATCGCCTTTATCATCCGAGGATATGTTCCCCTGCATCGACACGAGCTCCATAGGATCTTCAAACTCATCTACCACATATCCCTTCCCATCGAAGTATCCTAGCTTAACTTTTCTCAGCATCCCTACACCGTTTAAAATAACTCCGGATGATAATCCACTCTCCTTAACGATGACCTTTAGTTTTTCCAAGACGTTTTCTCCATCCTCAAGTTTTACCATTATTTTCCCATCCTCTAGACGGTAGATCATGATTAATTCCTTGAGATAGCTTAACTTAAGGATTCGCTCCAAACTGTTATGATGATGAGATTTACGATCTCTTCAACTCGCTCTGCAACTTATGAGATCTAGATTAGGTAGTTAGATTTCGGTCAACCATCTGATGACTCCTTCAAGATCATTCGACCTTACCTCGACTTTAATCGGTGGAAGAGGGGATTCTAGATAAGGCTCTGTGAAGGAAACCTTTCCGGCGTATGCAGCCTGCTTGTTTAGGTTGAAGATCAATCTATCGCCTGATATGGATGACTTTAAGATCTGCCTGGCGCTCGTCCTAATCCTCCTCTCCTTAATCAATCTCTTCAAGTTCTCCAAGGCCTTCAATCCCTCTCCAACCCCCTCGACGATGGCCGATCCATTAAGCCACCTAACGTTGAAGTCTATCTCAGAGAAGATCTTCTTGACGGCTTCTAGGACCTTTTCGGGATCCTCAGTGGGATAGACCTCCGCCTCAACTCTAACATGGACCTCTAGATCCATCAAGTAATTCTGGAAGATCCATGAGATAAAGCTAAAGCCGAGGATGAAGACAAGATTTTAGGGGATGATGTGTCTGACCAGGCTGAGGCGATGATAGGGATCTTGAGCGCTGACCCCCGGCAGACGCGGTTTGCTATCCACCTAATTTCAAGCTTGATATTTTCGCGAGATCTTCAAAATCTTCATCATTTGTTAGTAATTCCTCATTCCTGTTTATGCATATTGCCGCTATAAGCAGGTCTGAAAATGGTTTCGGTTTCCCAGCTTTCATGAGCTTTAGCTGGAGCTTATACGCTAGCTCATAATCCTCTGGCATAGGATAAACAACTCTCCCAGAAAATTTTTTATAGGCTAAAATC